>DASRJE010000186.1:0-2813 GCA_035649635.1 Vicinamibacterales bacterium
CGCACTTCCTCGAGAGCGACCTTGAGATCAGCCATCGATTGCCAACGGCGCCGTGGGTCTTTCCGCAGGCAACGCGTAATCACCTTCTCGAGATCGATCGGCACCGCCGGGTTCTGATCGGTGACTCGCGGCGGCTCCCGCTCCAGGATCGCCGCCAGCGTCGACATCTTCGTTTCACCGTCGAACGCCCGCCGACCGGTCACCATCTCGTAGAGCACAGAGCCAAACGAGAACACATCCGATCGCGCGTCAGTCGGTTTTCCTTCGGCCTGCTCCGGCGACATATACGGAGTGGTCCCGAAGACCGCGCCACGCTCAGTGAGCGGCTCGTTGGACAACTGCGTTTCGGTGCTTGCAAGATCGGCGTCGGATGGACTCGATTTCGTCAGCTTCGCCAGACCGAAGTCGAGCACTTTGACCGACCCGCTCGTGCTGACCATGATGTTCGCCGGCTTGAGGTCGCGATGGACGATGCCAGCGGCGTGCGCGGCGGACAATGCGTCGGCGATCTGGATCGCGCGGGTCAGCGTGTCGTCGAGGGTGGTACCCGGATGTCCGATCAGACGGGCGAGCGATTGACCCGCCACGTACTCCATGGCAATGAAGTCGACGCCCTCGTCCGTACCGATGTCGTAAATCGTGATGATGTGCGGATGATTCAGGCCGGACGCCGCCTTGGCTTCCTGGACGAAACGCTTGCGACTTTCGCTGCTGATCGCCGCTTCACCTCGCAGCACCTTGACGGCGACCGGGCGGCCGAGACGTGTATCGACGGCGCGGTAGACCGTACCCATCCCGCCTTCACCGAGCGGCTCGAGGAGCTCGTAGTGGGAGAGCGTCTTGGTGGTCATCATCGGCCTGAAGGCGGCCGTTAGCGCAGGACGACTGCCGATGCACCTCGCTCCGCGATGAGCCTATCGATCTCGGTCTTCATTCGTTCCCGGCGGGCAAGGATACCTGCGATCTCGTTGTCGTCGAGCCACGGGCGCAGGCTGGTGTCGAGCTGCTGGCGCGACAGCTTCTGCATCCGCTCCCACAGGTCTGCGTCGATGCGCGTGAGCGGAGACGGGAGCTCCGCGCCGGAGCGAAACGTGGCCACGTGGTCCAGCAGGATGAGATTCCACCGGCCATCGCGAACCATGTTGCCGGCGTTTCTCACCTGATTGCCAATCAGATCGTCGAACATCGTCATCCGCGCGAGCTGCCGCTCCCACTGGCCGCGAATCGCGTCCGGTGGTGGATCCGGGAACTTCCATGGCGCAAGTTTCTCCACCCACAGCACCATGCTCCCGCGAGCCCCCTTGAACTCGCGCTCCACGGTCGGCGGCACCATATCGAGTTTCAGGAGCTTGTCGAGTTCGTAGACGGCGATTTCGGCCTTATAACTCATCCAGAATCCGCGATTGATGCCTGGCGTCATCGGCCTCCAGTACATGCGAGCCACGGGTCCACCCGGCAGCAGCGTGCATCGCATCGCCCCCGGAATGCCGCCGGCCATGGGGCGGTCGGAGCTGACACATTCCGCAGTTCGCAGGTACTCCTCGATTTCCTGATGTCGGCCAAGCCAGATCCTGGCGTCGACGTCCTGGGTTGCCGACTGGCGAGCATCAGTCGTATCACCCGCGACAAGAACGGACACGCAAAGTGAGATCGAGACAATCCCTCGCAGCCAGGTCATGGCGTTCTCCGTGTGGCAGAATAGCCGCATTGGACGAGGTTGTCCTCGGGAACTTCTCACGAAACCCTAATTTCTAGCGCTGACGTGCGGGTCACCTTTGGAGCGTGCGAGTTCGATTCGCTTCGCCATGAGCTCCGCGTCCATGGCCGGCCGGTGCCGCTTTCCCCGCGCGCATTTCAGCTGCTCGCGCTGTTGCTCGATCGTCGTCCAGAAGTGATCGCGAAGGGCGAGCTCCTCGAACAGTTGTGGCCAGGAACGTTCGTGTCCGACGCCAGTCTGCACAACCTGGTGGCTGAAGTGCGCGCGGCGATCGGAGATACCCCTCAGGCCTCCCGGCTGATTCGAACCGTTCCCCGCTGTGGCTACGGCTTCATTGGTGAGGTCCAGGAATCGAGTGCAGGAGCGCATCCAACGTCGAGCCAGGCGCACCTCAAGCCTCAACTCATCTCGAAACGCCGTGAATGGTCCTTATCCGAGGGCACGAACGTGATCGGTCGCGATCCAGACTGTGCGGTGATGATCGACGCGCCAAACGTGTCACGACGTCACGCGTGCATTGTCGTCCGCGGCGGCGAGGTCACGATAGAGGACCTCGGAAGCAAGAATGGCACTTACGTGAACGGCCGGCGCGTGAGAGAGATCACGCGACTCGATGACGGGTGCCGGATGCGCATTGGTCCTGTCGTGGTGACCTACCGCCATCCAACTGCGCTTGCCTCGACAATGACGCAACGACAGCGATAGTTCGCCCTGGATCAATAATCAGTGCCCGATGTCGCTCTCGCCGGGCACCCGCCTCGATCACTACGAGATCTTGTCTCCAATTGCAAAGGGGGGAATGGGGGAGGTGTATCGCGCCCGCGATACACGGCTCGGCAGGGAAGTGGCGATCAAGACGCTGCCCGCGAATCTCCCTCGCGGCGGGGAACACCTCGCGCGTTTCCGTCGCGAGGCGCGTGCGGCGTCGGCGCTCAACCATCCGCACATCTGCACTATCTACGACCTGTCGGAGCACGCCGACACGCCGTTCATCGTGATGGAGCTGCTCAAGGGCGAGACGCTCGGCGACCTGCTGGTGCGCGGGCCGGTCGCTCTCGATCGCGCCGTCGACCTCGGTATCCAGTTGGCCGACGCG
>DASRJE010000187.1:0-83838 GCA_035649635.1 Vicinamibacterales bacterium
AACCGCGACGACATCGCGCAGGAGAGCGAGCTCGGCCCGACCAGCAACCTGACGTTCGGCGTCCGGCGCAATCAGAACGCCGACCCGGGCATCCAGCGACCGTATCAGTTGCTTGGTGATATCGGAATCCAGCACGAGCTGAAGCCGGGGCTTGCAGTCGCCGTCGGTTACTTCCGCCGCAGCTATGAGCAGATAGTCTGGACCGACAACCTGGCCATCAGCCACTCGGACTACACGCTGCTGACGACACCCGACCCGCGTGGGAACGGTGAGCTGCTGCCCGTGTACAACCTCGATCGCGCGAAGCTGGGTCTCGTCAACGAGCTCGACACGAACTCGGACCTGAACACCAGGGTGTACAACGGCGTCGACGTGTCGTTCAACTATCGGTTGCCGAAGGGTGGAACGATCTATGGCGGTACGTCGACAGGACACGTGATTGTCGGGACCTGCCAGGTCGACGATCCCAACAACCTGCGTTTCTGCCAGCAGGGTGACTACGACATTCCCATGGCGACGCAGTTCAAGCTCGCTGGCAGCTATCCGATGTGGTGGGATATTCGGGTGAGCGCGACGATCCAGAGCACGCCCGGAACGGAGCGGTCGATCACGTATCAGGTCACGCGAACCCAGATCCCCACGCTCACGCAGGCGTCGGTCAATGTGAGGCTCAACGAGCCCGGCAGCGAGTACAACGACCGCGTCAACCAGTTCGATTTGAGCCTGACGCGCAATTTCCGCAGCGGCCGTTTCGTGTTCAGGCCCGAGCTGAGCCTGTTCAACCTGTTCAATGCCAATCCAGTGACGCAGCAGACCAACACGTACGGTCCGGCGCTGGGCAATGCAGTCACGATCCTGCCTGCCCGCTTGCTGCGGATTGGGTTGAATATGGACTTCTGATCGAGCAAACCCCTATCAACTCCCAATTCCCAACTTCCAAACTCCAAGGCGGGATCTTTGGGGTTGGGAGTTGGGGTTCGGGATTCGGCAGTCGTTTACGGTTTCCTCGGTGCCTCGGTGTGTCGTGATCGGCGAAAATCGTGGGACTACTCTCATGTCGATCGTTAGGCGGCTGGCGCCGATTGGATTAGCGATCTCAGGGTTTCTGCTCGTGAATGGAGCGGGTCTGATCCTCGCCCAGGGTCCACCGCTCCAGCCGCTCGACAGCGGGAAGGTGCCGTACTTCATCGCGCAAGCCGAGGCCGGATCTGATGCCCGAGCCGGGGATCGCGACCTCGCTCGCTGGGCGCTCCAGGTCTGGGAACGCACGATTGGCGGGGCAATCCGGTTTGAACCGGCCCCGACTGAACGCGAAGCGCTCTTGCGCGTATATTTCGTGCCTGCCGCATCGGGTCAGTACGGGGAGATGCGCTCGCTCGCTCTCGACGGGCGGCGCGGCGCTGCCGTATTCATCCGGCCGGACGTGTCCGCACTCGGTCCTGACATGGCGCGCGCCGCCGGCGGCGATGCGCTGATGCGCGACGCGATCGTGTACCTGACGTGCCTGCACGAACTCGGGCACGCTGTCGGCCTCAGTCACACCGCCGACTTCGCCGACATCATGTACTTCTTCGGTTACGGCGGCGACCTCGTCGGCTTCTTCGACCGTTATCGCCGCCAGCTCCGTAGCCGCGACGACATCCAGAAGACTTCGGGTCTGTCGGCCGCGGATGCGCGCCGTGTCCGCGAGCTCTACGCGAAGTAAAGCGCAGAGGAAGCAGGGGGCGCGGGGAAGGGCTTAAAACGCAGAGACCGCAGGGAAGCAGAGCAACACAGGGGCCACGGGTCGAGCCGGCCCTACGCGCGGGCACATCGGCGCGCGAAGCGCGGCGACCCGTGGCGTATCCGATTTCGCTTGTCATCTCTGCACCTCCGCGCGCTCCGCGTTGAAGGACTAGTGAATGCGGTCGCGACCGAAACGAGCGTCCCCCAATACGGCGCGATTCATGGATAATGCCGAGCATGAGCAGCAGTCGCCTGGCGGTTGCCTTCGCGATCGTGATGAGCGCATCCCTTCACGCGCAGTGGCTGAACTATCCGACCCGCGGCGTGCCGCGCACGTTGGACGGAAAACCCGACCTGTCCGCGCCGGCTCCGCGCACCGCTGCCGGCAAACCGGACCTGTCCGGTGTGTGGCAACTCGAGCCGCGGCCGTGCGGGCCGGAGGGATGCGGGGACTACCCGGCAGCAGCAGAGTTCCTGAACTTCGGCGCCAAGCTGCAAGGCGGCTTGCCGTATCAGGAATGGGCCGCGGCGCTCGTAAAGGAGCGCACCGAGCAACTGGGACGCGATGACCCTGTTGGGTTCTGCAAGCCGGGTGGGGCGCTCCGGATTCTCACGTTCCCGCCCTACAGGAAGTTCTTACAACTCCCCGACCTGTTCGTGATCCTATCGGAGCGCGACGTGACTTACCGCCAGATATTCATGGACGGAAGACCGTTGCCGGTCGATCCCACGCCGACCTTCAACGGATATTCCATTGGCGCTTGGGACGGCGACTCGCTGGTTGTCACGAGCAACGGGTTTCGCGACGGCACGTGGATCGATCGCATCGGTAGTCCGATGAGCGACGCGGCGAAGTTGACGGAGAAATTCCGGCGCGTCAACTACGGTCGGCTCGAGATCGAGGTGACCCTCGACGATCCGAAGGTGTACACGCGCCCGTGGACGGTGACACTTACTCAGCGGCTCGTACTCGACACAGATCTCCTCGACTACCACTGCACTGACAACGAACGCGACGCAAAGCACATGGTAGGCAAGTAGCGCCAGCGTCCACGCAGGTTTGATCCGGCCCTCGACAGTCCCTCACTCCTGCCGACAGGTGCGGCTTATTTGCTCGCGGCTGCTGTGTCGAGCAAAATGCGGCACGGACAGACGCACGTCCAGGCGGGTCATTAGACCCGCCTGAGACAGACCAGAGAGTGGAGACCGAATGAATCGCATCGGAATGGGTCTCGTGGGCGCGGGGTTCGTCGGACCACATCACGTCGATGCCGTCAGGCGCCTCGGCTTCGTCGACATCGTCGCGGTTGCCGGCAGCAACGACGAATCGGGACGGTCAAAGGCCGAGGCGCTCGGCGCACGCAAAGGCTACGGCAGCTATCAAGCCCTGCTCGATGATCCGGACGTCCACGTCGTCCACAACGCCACGCCTAACCACTTGCACTATGACGTCACCTCAGCGGCGCTTGCGAAAGGAAAGCACGTCGTCTCCGATAAACCGCTGGCCGTCAACGCCGCGCAAGCCAAGCGCCTGGTCAACGAAGCGCAGCGCGCTGGCGTTGTCGCGGCCGTCACGTTCAACTACCGCGGTAACCCGATGGTGCAGCAGGCGCGAGCGGCAATCGCCGGTGGAGAGATTGGCACGCCGCATTTCCTGCATGGACATTACCTGCAGGACTGGTTACTCAAGGACACTGACTACTCGTGGCGGCTCGATCCCGAGAAAGGGGGACCCTCGTCGGCGCTCGGTGACATTGGGTCGCATTGGTGCGACCTGGCCCAGCATGTGACCGGCCTGCGCATTACGCATGTTCTCGGCGACATCGCAACGGTCATCAAGAAACGAAGGAAGCCGCTCGGATCGCGTGACGCGTTTCAGACGGGAGGCGGCGACGAGGGAGACTTGGTCGACATCCGAGTCGAGGACCTGGCATCAGTGCTCCTTCGATTCGACAACGGCGCCCGCGGGAGCTTCTCCGTTGGCCAGGTGTGCGGCGGGCACAAGAACGATCTCGTGCTCGAGGTGTGCGGAGCGAACGCGTCGCTCGTCTGGCGGCAGGAAGCGCAGAACGAGCTGTGGGTCGGCCATCGTGACAAGGCCAACGAAGTGCTGCACAAGGATCCAGCGCTCCTCGACGCCGACGCGCGGGGGTTTGCGCATCTACCAGCCGGCCATCAGGAGGGGTGGGCGGATGCGTTTTGTAACGTGCTGCGCGAGATCTATCGATGCATCGCGGCGGGACCACCGTATCCCCCGCTTCCGCCCATGGTCGCCAGCTTCGAAGACGGCTTCCGCGCCAATCGAATCGTCGATGCGATTCTCGAAAGCGCCGCAGACGGCGGCGCGTGGACCCGCGTATGACCAGCGAGGCTCAATTGCAAACGCGGCCTTTCAAGCCGTCTGGATTCGAACCAAAGTTCATGAAGGTGGGGATCCTGACGGCCGCGCTGCAGGAGTTGACACCGCGTGACCAGCGGGATGCCGATCCCGATCGGGCAATCGAAGACTGGCTCGCATTCGCGCGTGAGCTCGGGGCAGATTACATTCAACTCTCCGCGGCTCTTCATCCCTCCGAGGCCGACGTGCCGCCGGAGGCGATGCTCGATCCGGTCGCCAACACCCTGGACTTGCGACGCCCGTTCGACGCCGACCGGGCGCGTCGCGTCCACGCGGCGATCAAATCGACCGGCGTCGGACTCTCCGACCTCGGGTACTTCGACAATCTTCTGCATCACGACCGGACGATTCGTCAAAAGAAACATGATTTTCTGCTGCGCGTGTTCGATGCGGCCGTGCGTCTTGGTGCCAACGCTGTCTGCGGATTCGTCGGACGCAATCAACAGCGCAGCATGGACGAGAACCTCCTCGACTTCGAGGAGCACTTCATCCCGCTGCTGAAGGCGGCGAAAGAGCGCGGGCTCACCTATCGCGTCGAGCAGTGCCCGATGCCGGGATGGACGATTGGCGACAACTGGCACAACAACATCGCGTACACGCCCGGTGCGTGGATTGCGCTGCACCGAATCTGCGAGAAGCACGGGGTCGGCGATCAATTCCGCATTCACTACGACCCCTCACACGCGATCCTGATGGGGCAGGACACGCGCTCGATCTTTCAGTACCTGAAGGACGAGGGATACGGCTTCCTCATCGGCGGTTTTCACGTGAAGGGTCAGGTCATCGACGCGAAGGGCGTCTCGGCGTGGGGCTACGGCGGGCAGACGATGGAGAGGGGAGATTGGATCGATGGCAAGCCGTCAGACCGGCCTGCCGACCAACTGAATGCCTGGAAGAAGCAGGTCGTGTTGTGTGAACACGAGTTACCCGGCACCGCACGACATGATCCGCTGGCCTATCTGCAGAACCGCACCGTTGACTGGCTGGATCATCAGCTCGCCGCGCGTGAACTGCTGCCGCTCGACGCCGCCAGCACGCACCTGGTCGTCGAACACGAATATCCGCCGGCGCGCATCCAGGACCGCGAGAGGCTCAAGCCGATCCTGCAGGGTTCAATCGCCTTCGTGAAACGGATCGACGAAGCGGCCGCGTGCATGTACGCGCTGCAGCACGAAGTGCTCACCGGGCAAGGTATTCCGGTGCAGGGCAGCGGGAGGCAGCCTTATCGCACGTAGGACTCGGCGCGCTGGAGATCAGCGCGCGCTTTGGTGTCCTGCGGATCGAGCTCGACGGCGCGCGCGAAGTGCGGCACCGCCGCAGCAACCTGACCGGAAGCCGCCAGTGCCGTTCCAAGCAGGTAATGGCCGCGGGCATTCAGCGGATCGAGTTCGATCACCCGCTTGAATGTCGTGACGGCAGCGTCCAGTTGCCCTGTCTGCCCCTGCGCGATCCCAAGCAGACGCAGCGCGTCGGGATTGCCGGGTTGTAGTTCTGCCGAGATTTGAAACTGCCGCACGCCATCGGCAGTGCGCCCCTGTCGCAGGAGTACCTCGCCGAGGTATGCGTGAGCGGGTCCTTTGCCGGGTTGCAGGCGAACCACCTCGGTCAGTTGAGCAGCCGCTTGATCGAGCTGGTTGAGCGCGGAGTAGGCGCGGCCGAGCGCCTCCCGCGCGTCCACGACTCTGACATGTGTGGGCGCCAGTTGGATGAAGCGCTCGAGTTCTTCGGCACCGCGGGCGAGCTCGCCGCCGGAAACGTGCTCGACGCCCAACATGAAGCTGGACACCGGATCGTCCTTGGCCCGCTCGAGGTACTGGATGGCCTCCTGACGCCGCCCGGCATCGTTCAGCGCCACGGCCAGCATCTGGTAAGCGCGCGGATGCGGACGGCGATCGACTGTGGTCTGCAGGATCGAAACTTTCGACCCATACTCGCGGTTCCGTTGCATCGTTGCCACACCAAGCGCCAGGCACAGGCACAGCGCGCCGGCAAGACCGACGTGATGTGGTCGAGTCGTGACGTGCGCGATCCAGGCTCTGTATACGCCGAGCACGATCAGCACCACGAGTGCCGCGAGTGGCAGGTACATCCGCCGCTCGGCCGCAACCTCCGTGGCGATCGGGATGATGCTCGATGTTGGCGCCAGCGTGATGAAGCACCAGGCGCCGAGGAAGCCGACCTGTGGTCGGCGAGCGAGCAGCATGAGCACGACGACGGCGAGCGCCGTCACCGCCAGCATCGGCAGCCACACATCGATCAACGTCAAGGGTTGGGGGACCCCGTAATCGAGAACCAGGTTTCGCGGCCAGAACGTCAGGCGCAGATAGGTGAGCAGGATGGGCGCCTGGTTGAGCAGATACGTCCATCCACTGACCTTCGTGTCGAAGCCAACGGTCGTCCTTGGCACCGATGCCATGAGCGTTGCGAGCACCACCCAGGTTGATGCCAAACCGACGTAAAGCCTCGTCCGATGTGCCTTGCGCAGCAGGGCGCGGTCCGCGAACGCGTAGTCGAAGAGAACGACGGTCAGTGGCGCCGTCGCCATCGATTCCTTACAAGCCATTCCCGTCGCGCAGGCGACGATCGCCGCTGCCTGCCATCGGCCCTGACGTCCCGCGAGCGCCCGCACGCTGCAGTACAGCGTGAGCAAGTAGAAGAGTCCCATCATCGACTCGGTGCGCTGCGTGACGTAGTCGATGGTCTCGGTCTGCAATGGGTGCAGCATCCAGATGAGCGCGGCGATCCACGCCAGGTTCGTGGCCTGCGCGACAAACGTGGGAGCAACCGAAGGAAGCAGTAGTGTGCGGCGCACGAGCCCGAATAGAGTCAGCGCGGCGAGCAGGTGGACGGCCAGGTTCGTCAGCCGATATCCGCGGGTATCCATGCCGCCGGCTGCGTAGTTGAGGGCGAACGTCAGGTTGACAATCGGGCGGCCGGCGACCGGCGTCTCTCGTAGCGGCGACAGCGGGACGCTGAGCGGCCAGAGTTGTCGGATCCGTTGATTGTCGATGATGGCCGTCTGGTCGTCGAAGATGAACGGAGAGGAAAGACTATTCGCGTACACCAGTACGCCCGCGATGACGATGATCGCCGCGAGGAGTACGAGAGTCCGGTCTCGCGTCAGAGCGAGGCCCCTTTTGAACATGTTCGACCAAGTATAAGCGTCGAGTTTTCGCGGTGGGCACTATGCAGTAGTCTCGGCGAAATCGTTACACTGATTGTGATCCGAAAATACTGTGAAGTCTTGTGGCCATGCCAGATTCCATCGCAGAGATCATCGCCCGTTATCACGCAGACGCGCCGCTGGCGCAGGCGTCCACGATTCCAGCGGCGTGGTACGTCGACCCACGTGTCTGGGATCTCGAGCGTCGCACGGTGTTCAGGCGCACATGGCAGGTGGTGGGTCGCGTCGACACCCTGATCACTCCGGGTAACTACATCACCTGCGAACTTCCCGGCGGAGAGCCCATCGTCGTCGCCCGAGGACCTGACCATGCCCTGCGCGGCTTCTACAACGTCTGCCGTCACCACGCCGCCGCGGTCGCGACGGAGAGCCACGGTTCAGCGCAGCAGTTCAGGTGTCCCTATCACGGATGGACCTACGCCCTTGACGGCACGCTGAAAGGAACACCCGATTTCGCCGGCGTGGGCGATTTCGATCGTGCGTCGCATGGGCTCGTGCCTGTCGATTGTGCCGAGGCAGAGAAGTGGGTGTGGGTCAGGCTCGAACCTGGTGGTCCGCCGTTAAGTGGATTCCTCGGATCGGATCTCTCGAGTCACCTCGCGGCGCGCGGCTTCGAATCGCTGCACTGGATGGAGCGTCGGCACTACACGCTCGATTGCAACTGGAAGGTGTTCGTCGACAACTACCTTGATGGCGGCTATCACGTTCCGCACGTTCATCGTGGGCTCGACAGTGTTCTCAGCTCGCGCGAGTACACGATCGAAACGGGCGAGCGCTTCTGCCTGCAGTGGAGCCCGATCGTGAGCGAGGGCGCCGAGGCCCGAACAGGGGCCGTGCGACAGGGTGAGCACGCCTTCTACTACTGGATCTATCCAAACTTCATGATCAACTGCTACGGGCGCGCGATGGATACCAACCTGGTGATTCCACGCGGCGTCGACAAGACGGAGGTCGTCTTTGACTTCTACTTCACCGACGTATCAGAGCGCGCGCGTACAGAGAGCCTTGCCAGTATCGCGGTCAGTCACGAGATCCAGGATGAGGACGTTGCCATCTGTCTCTCTGTCCAACGCGGTCTCGCGTCGCGCGCGTACGACGCCGGGAGGCTCTCCGTGCGCCGCGAGGCCGGTGAACATCTCTTCCATCGATTACTTCACGCAGACCTCATGGCTGGCCTCGTTGACTCTCGCGCCTGACCTCATTGAGGAAGCGCGAACGCGTACAGCGCGCTTCCGCCCCCTAGCAGTACGTATTGGCGGCCGTCGAGTTCGTAGGTAACCGGCCCGTTGCCGACGCGGCCGATGCCCGAGTGCCAGAGCGTTGAGCCGTCGCTCGTGCGAAGCGCGATGGCGCTCGCTGCAGAATCACCGGTGAACGTCAGTCCCGAGGCCGTAGTCATCACGCCGGCGCTGCCGGCCCCGCCGCTCAGATCGTGACTCCATCGAAGTTTTCCGGTCTGATACTCGATGGCGCGCAGCACGCCGCGCCCGTGAACGTTGTAATCCGCGCCGGCCCACCCGTACTTGCCGTGCTCCTCTTTGAAGAAGTAGATGCCATACGCGTCGTGGGCACTGACGATGAGAAGACCTGTGGCCGGATCGAAGCTCGGTGAACGATAGTTCGTGCCGCCGGCTTCATCGGGCGCAACTAACCTCCCGTCGCGCGTCGGCTCCTTGTCCTCGAGTGGAATCGGGCGTCCTTCGGGGTCGATGCCCTTGGCCCAGTTCACCGTTGCAAACGGCGTGGTGAGGAGGTTCTTGCCGTTCTCGCGGTCAAGGACGAAGTAATAGCCATTGCGCGAGGCCTGGAGCAGCAGTTTCCGTCGCGTGCCGGTGAAGTCGGCGTCGACGAGGACCGGCACCTCAGACGCATCCCAGTCATGCGTGTCGTGCGGCGACGCTTGAAATCCCCACACCAGGGCGCCCGTGTCCGGGTTGATGGCGACGATGCTGCAGGTCCACCGGTTGTCGCCGGGACGCACCGCTCCGTTGAGTACTGGAGTGGGGTTCCCGGTGCCGACGTAAAGCAGATTCAACGCCGGATCGTACGTGCCCGTCATCCACATCTGGCCGCCGGTCGCACCCCCGCTCTCAGCGTTCGGCGTGCCCACGGGAGGCGTGCTGTAGAACGTCCACTGCGTCGTGCCGGTCTCCGGATCGAAGGCCTTCAGAATCCCGGGAAGATTGTCGAAGTCTCCCGAAACCCCGACGATCAGGTGATTGCGGATCAGGAGCGGTGCGTTGGTCGACCAGTAACCTCGCTTCGCGTCCGCAATGACGATGTCCCATCTGACCGTGCCGTTGCGGGCGTCGAGCGCTACGAGGTGAGCGTCCGGCGTGGTGAGGTAGATGAAGTCCTTATACATAGCCACGCCGCGGTGACCGATGTGAAAGCCGTCGTTCGCCGGGTACGTGTATCGCCAAATCTGTCGTCCCGACCGTGCGTCGATCGCCCACAGGTTGTCGGGCGTTGTCACGTAAATGACGCCGTTCACGACGATGGGCGTGGCTTTGATTTGTTGTGTCTGACCAGTCTGGAACGCCCAGCTCAATGTCAACTGATGTACGTTGGCCGGAGTGATCTGCGTGAGCCGGCTGTGTCGCTGGCCGGAGTAATCGCCGTGGTAAGTCGGCCACGTGTCGACCGGCGGGTTGAGCAGTGCGGCGGGATCAAGTCCCTGTGCGCGTGCCTGACCCACGCAAGTCAGTGCGGCAATCGTGATCAATATGAACTTCATCGATTTGCTCCAGCCGGGTCCAACGATCAGGACCCGGCCTACGTGATCCACTCCAGCCGGGTCCGTCGTCGGGCGGTCTTGCTGTGTAGACCCGCCGTCCGTGCGATCGTAGGCGCCAGCTACCGCAGCGTTTGTAGATACGCGAGCACGTCGTGCATGTCGCGGTCTGTGTACTTACCCAACTGATCGACATGAGCCTGCAACTGATCGTCGACGGAGATCTGCACTCGGCGAGTAGGCCACGATCGATACCACCCCGCGTCGTCGGTGATCGCAATCGTGAACTCGTCGCGGTAAGCCAGCTTTCCCGTCACGGTCTCACCGGGACCGGTCGTCACGCGCACAGTGGGGACTCCACGCGGCGATGGGTTGCCTCGGCCTCCTGAAGCGGGGTTGAGCATGCGTTGAAGCAGCGGGAGTCCCTCGAGTCGAGTCGCGAGGCCTGCAAGGTCGCCGCTCGCCGAGTGACATCTGGCGCACGCGCCATCGAAGTACCGCTTGCCGGCCGTCGCGTCACCGCTTAGCAGATCCGCGACATCGACCGCACGCCGACCGCCAGTTGCGTTGTCCGCCTGTGTCTTCTGATCGTGAATGAAAGCGACGATGGCCGTGAGGTCGGCATCAGGCAGCGTGAACGCCGGCATGCCCTTGTCCGATCGCCCCGAACGCACGATGGGTAGGATCTTGTCGCCGCGCACGTCGGCAGCTACCATCGTCGATCGGGTAAGGTCGGGTCCGCCTTCACCGCCGGCTGCGTCACGCCCGTGACAAAAGCCGCACTGCGCCGCGAATCGAGTGCGCCCAGCCGCGACCTGTTCGCGTGGATACTCCTGTGTGGTCTCGGTCTTGGGTGGCGGTTGTGCTGCCGGGCTCGCTTGTCCGCGTCCGGCCTGTTGAGCGCTGCCTCGAACGTCACTGCAGATGATGGCCAGCCCGACGACGCAGAACCTGGTAATCCGATACGAGACGGAGATCCTGGACATGTGCGCACGAGTATGACCGAGAACGTGGTGATTCGTGATCGCATTTGGCTTGACCTTGCTTTCATCTCGACGGATCCTCTCGCCGGATGACGCATCGCTCGTTCGTGGCTTTCCGTTACGGCATCATTTCAGGGATCGTCGGCATGGTCG
The DNA here is from genome assembly GCA_035649635.1 of Vicinamibacterales bacterium. GTDB lineage: Bacteria > Acidobacteriota > Vicinamibacteria > Vicinamibacterales > UBA2999 > Gp6-AA40. The sequence goes on from DASRJE010000187.1 coordinate 11,178, forward strand.
CGCTTCTGTCCGTGGATCCGCGCGCTGCCGCGGATATCCGCGTGATGATCCTCGACGGGGAAAGCGGTGGACCGTACCACGACTGGCAGCACGTGACGCCCGTGCTGAAGAAGATGCTCGACGAGACCGGGCTCTTTGCCGTCACCGTGGTGACCGCTCCGCCAGTGGGAGCGAATTTCAGCACGTTCAAGCCGGAATTCAACACGTTTCACGCCGTGTTGATGAACTACGACGCGCCCGCGGACCGCTGGCCGGCGCCGCTCAAGGCGTCGTTCGAGGACTACATGAAGAACGGCGGAGGGCTCGTCGCTGTCCATGCGGCCGACAATGCGTTCGCGAGCTGGCCGGCGTTCAATGACATGACGGGTGTGGGCGGTTGGCGCAATCGAAGCGAGCAGGCCGGTCCATATTGGTACTACCGCGACGGCAAGCTCGTCTCGGATTCCGCTCCCGGGCGCGCGGGCAGCCATGGCCGGCGCGTGCCGTTTCAAGTCACCCTGCGCGACAACGCTCATCCCATCACCAGGGGGCTGCCTCAGGTCTGGATGCACCAGGGCGACGAGTTGTACGCGCGGCTGCGTGGCCCGGGCAGGAACATGACAGTGCTGGCAACTGCCTACTCCGATCCGGCCAACGCCGGCTCAGGACATGACGAACCGCAACTCATGGTGCTCACGTATGGCAAGGGCCGCGTGTTTCACACCACGTGGGGGCACGACATCACCGCGCTCAGCTCGATCGACTTCGTTGTGACGCTGCAGCGTGGAACAGAGTGGGTGGCCACCGGTCGGGTGACGCAAAAGGTCCCGTCGAACTTCCCAACCGCCAACGCGGTCAGCTATCGCGCAGACCTGGCTGCGATGGACCCGGACTTCAAGAACGGATTCGATAACCTGGACCTGCCGGTGCCGCGACGGCCTTGACCGGGTGGTCGTGCTTTCAGCGTTGCGGCCGCGTACGTTTATTTCCAGTGGATAACCCGGACACATGACTCTGAGACCCACCGCAGCGGACAGATTCACGTTTGGTCTCTGGACGGTTGGTAATCGAGGGCGCGATCCCTTCGGCGAGTTCGTTCGACCGCCACTGGATCCTGTCGTCGCTGTTCATCGCCTTGCCGAGATCGGCGCCTGGGGAGTGAACTTTCACGACAACGATCTGGTGCCGATCGACGCCACGCCCGCCGAGCGCGATCGCATCGTCAGTGACTTCCGCAAAGCTCTCGACGCCACCGGCGTTACCGTGCCCATGGCGACCACCAATCTGTTCACCGATCCGGTCTTCAAGGACGGGGCGTTCACCTCGCACGACCCTCGTGTCCGCGCGTATGCCGTGCAGAAGACGATGAGAGCAATGGATCTCGGGGTGGAACTGGGCGCGCGCACCTATGTGTTCTGGGGAGGTCGCGAGGGTGCGGAAGTCGACGCCGCCAAAGATCCCATCGAGGCGATCAAGCGATTTCGCGAGGCGATCGATTTCCTGTGCGAATACGCGCGTGATCAGCGTTACTCGCTGCGCTTTGCGCTGGAGGCCAAGCCGAACGAGCCACGGGGCGACATCTACTTTCCAACCACGGCATCATACCTGGCGTTCATCGAGACACTCGCGTACCCCGAGATGGTGGGCGTCAATCCCGAAGTCGCGCACGAGCACATGCTGGGATTGAATTTCTATCACGTGGTGGCGCAGGCGATCGAAGCGGGGAAGCTGTTTCATATCGATCTCAACGATCAGAAGCCTGGCCGCTTCGATCAGGACCTACGCTTCGCGTCAGAGTCGATCAAGCCGTTGTTCTTTCTCGTCAAGCTGCTCGAGGAGTCGGGCTACGAAGGCCCGCGTCACTTCGATGCACACGCCTATCGGACCGAGGACGAGCAAGGAGTTTGGGACTTCGCTTGCGGCTGTATGCGCACCTACCTGGCGCTCAGGGGAAAAGCGCGAGAGTTCGCTGCCGACGCGGCGATTCAGGGGCTGTTGGCCGAGATTCGAGGCACGGATACCGCCATTGGTCCATACACGAAGGCACGTGCGCAGGAGCTGAAGGACCAGGTGTTCGATCGCCAGGCTCTCGCGTCGCGCCGGCTTGCGTACGAACGACTCGACCAACTGCTCGTCGACCTCTTACTCGGCCTGAGGTCCGGCTAGCACATTTTCGAAAACGACGTAGAGCGGGGGCTTTCCCGTCCACCGTAGCCTTCGGCGAAGGTGGAAGCCCCTGCGGTGGGATATCGCGCAGCTGAAGCCTGCGCTCTACGACGAAATGAACGCTACGATGGGCCCCTCCAAATTCTTCGTCGGTCTCGACTCCAGCACGCAGAGCCTCAGCGCCGTGGTGATCGAGGTGCGAGGCGACGAGCGTCGGGTCGTTCTCCAGACGTCACTGCAGTTCGACGAGGCGCTCCCGCATTACGGCACGCAACACGGCATTCTGCCGCGTACCGATCCCGCTATCGCGGTCTCGTCACCCATCATGTGGGCCGAAGCGCTCGACGTGATGCTTGGTCGATTGGCGGGCAGCGGGATCGATGTGAGCCGAGTGGTTGGAATCTCAGGATCGGCGCAGCAGCACGGAAGCGTGTATCTGAACGCCGAAGCGCGTCCTCGCCTGTCAGCCCTCGATCCGCGGCGGCCGCTCGCGAGCCAGGTAGAGGCGATGCTCGCACGCGCGGTTGCACCGGTGTGGATGGACTCGAGCACTGCCGTGGAGTGTCGCGAGATCACGGCCGCCGTCGGCGGGCAGACAGCCTTGTCGAGCCACACGGGCTCGCGTGCCTTCGAACGATTTACCGCACCGCAAATCAGGAAGTTCTTCAAGCACGATACGGATGCTTACGCCGCGACGGCTCGCGTGCATCTGGTCAGTTCGTTTCTTGCGTCACTGTTGATTGGAGAGCACGCGCCGGTCGATCCCGGCGACGGGTCGGGGATGAACCTGATGGCGCTCTCCTCGAGCCAGTGGTGGATGCCTGCAGTCGAAGCCACTGCGCCAGCGCTCGCCTCGAAGCTTCCCGAAATTGTGCCGGCGTCGACCGTGATTGGACGCCTCGCGCCCTATTGGCAGGAGCGTCATGGCCTGCCAGCCGCGAAAGTGGTGGTGTGGTCTGGCGACAACCCATGCAGCCTCGTAGGCGTTGGGCTTGTGCGCTACGGGTCCGTCGCCATCTCCCTCGGTACGAGCGACACCGTCTTCGGCCTGATGAAGGAGCCGAGCGTTGACGCAGAAGGAACGGGGCACGTGTTCGGAGCACCGACCGGCGACTACATGGGGCTGACCTGTTTCAGCAACGGGTCGCTAGCACGCGAGCGAGTCCGCGACGCTTACGGGTTGAGCTGGTCAGAGTTTTCGCGTGCGCTCGAAGCAACACCGGCCGGCAACGACGGACAAATCATGCTTCCGTGGTTCGACCCCGAGATCACGCCGACTGTCACACGCCCGGGGGCTCGCCGCTTTGGTCTTTCACCTGAGGACGCGCCGGCCAACGTCCGCGCCGTCGTCGAAGGGCAGCAGATGGCCATGGCGCTGCACTCTCGCTGGATGGGCGTGGAGACCGACACGATACATGCGACCGGTGGTGGCTCGGGCAATCGTCAGATTCTGAAAGTGATGGCGGATGTCTTCGGCGCCGAGGTTCAGCGATTCGATGTCAGCAACTCCGCTGCGATGGGTGCTGCACTGCGCGCGCTTCACGCCGTGAACGCCGACGATGGACGGCCACTCTCATGGGACGAGGTCGTTGCAGGGGTCGTCTGCCCGCTGAGTGATTCGATCAGGCCCGACGCTCATCATCACCGGATGTATCGACAACTCATGATGGCCTACGAGGACTGCGAAGCGCGCGCCTTGCGTGAAGGTAGCTCCGACCGGTCAGCGTAGCGGCGGCCGAACGTCACGCTTCAGGCCATCCGCTCGTGAACATTTGTCCGCCTGTGAACGGGTCGTCCCGGAGTTGAACGCCAACTCGTGCTGCAATGCCAGAACAGCATTGGTTTGAAGGCAGCAGTTATTGGCACGCGCTTTGACTATTAGGGGTTAGACTTGCGTCGCTTCGGTTCGGGACAGGCTGCGGTAGCCGGGAGGCGAGTGTCGTGGCTGACGAACATCATGGTACGAAGGAACTGGCGTCGGCGATTCGCGCCGGCGCGTCGCGCCGCCCCGAGCAAGCCTTCGGCGACTACTTCATCGGGCGACGGGCGTCATGCGCTCTGGGCGCCGCGTATGAAGGCATGTATCGGCTGGCTTCCGACATGGGAGGCCAGCGGCCCACACGGGACCTCACGAACTTCTTCGATTGTCTCGAGGGCATCATCCGAGCGTGCCCGGTCGAAGGCTGCAAGAAGCGCCTGCTGCTCTCGGCCATGATCGTTCATCTCAACGACCACCACGAGTGGTCGCGCGAGCAGATCGCCGACTGGCTGGAGCAAAACGGTAACGGCTCAGCGAAACCGGCAACCGCGAACAGCGAGCAGGCGTCGGGTAATCAGCCGCGGTAATTACCGAACTGCAGCGCGACGCCGAAATCCTGTTCGCGCAACTGCCGCATTGCCTCCTGGAGATCGTCCTTCGACGGTGAGGTCAGGCGTACCTGGTCGCCCTGAATCGAGGCCTGGACCTTCTTCAACTTGGCGTCCTTCAGGTACTTGACGATGTCCTTGGCCTTTTCGGAGGGAATGCCCTGCTGGAGGGAGATTTCCTGACGCACGGTTCCGTTGGCCGCCGGCGTCGCGGGTCCGCGTGTCAGATTCTTCACCGGCACATTGCGGCGCACGAGCCGCGTCTGAACGATCTCCCACAACGCGTTCAGCTTGAATTCATCATCGGCGGCGAGTACGAGCTTCGACTCCTTTTGATCGAATTCGACCGATGCCTTGGCGCCCTTGAAGTCGTAGCGCTGCGCGACTTCCTTGCGTGCCTGGTTCAACGCGTTATCCACTTCCTGCAGGTCGACGTTGGAGGTGATGTCGAAGGAGCACTGCGTTGCCATGTGCGCTCATGTTAACGGCGCGGATCGATTCATTCAAGCATCGAGATGACGGGAAGCCGTTCCCGGTTCCGGTTCCGCGTTCCTGGTTCGTGTTCTGCGTTCGATCGAACCGTACTCGTAGAATCCATCTATGGCCGACAATCGTGACCGCCCGCGCGTGGGGATCTCGCGTTGCCTGTTGGGCGATGAAGTGCGATACGACGGCGGACACAAAAGAGACGACGTGCTCGTCTCGACGCTCGAATCTGTCGTCGAGTTCGTAGCGGTCTGCCCGGAAGTCGAAGCGGGGATGGGCACGCCGCGTGAGGCGATCGATCTCGTCGCGCGCGCGGATGGAGTCGCAGCTGGCGCGGTTCGCGTGCGTCTGCTTGGAGTCCAGAGCCGCACGGACTGGACCCACACGATGGTCACCTTCTCTGCGGCACGAGTGCGAGAATTTCTCGATCCGGGACTCGATGGCTACGTGCTGAAGGCAGACTCACCGAGTTGCGGGCTCGACGGAGTTCGGGTCCATCGAGAGGGCGGGGTGTCGCGCGATGGCCGCGGGCTCTTTGCGGAAGCGCTCGTGACGGCGTTTCCTGACATGCCTATCGAAGATGAACGACGTCTCAATGATCGCGCTGTGCGTGACAACTTCATCCAACGGGTGTTGGCGCATCAGCGTCGTCGGTTGTCTGGCCATCCGTAGCGAACGAATCGCCTAACGGAGTTGACGGAAGCAACGGCTCGACACGGTGAAACGGAGCAACGGAGATCAAACGGAGAGAGCGCTGTATCCAACCTGCGCCAAGCGCATCAGCGGCATGGCGCCTCCGTTCGTTCTCCGTTTCGCCGTTGCTCCGTGGCAACCCGTGCCCTCCGTCGACTCCGTTCACGGGTTCGGCTCTCTGGGCGGTCGCAGTTGCAGTCCCATCGCCGTGGAAATGAAGCCCGCCTCGATGAACAACGGCGCTGCGGGATGACTCGACGCCGGCAGGCCATCGACGTCCGCGAGCAGCAAACCTCGTCGGCCCTCTTCACGCGATGCTGACAGCTGCACCAACATGCGCGCCACGGCTTGCGTCGCGCGCGAGCGATTCGGCTCTGCCGCAGGCATGAATAGCAGCAACTCGCGTTCGCCGCGCCGCAGATAGCCGGCGGCAAACCCGTCCACGAGCACCACGAGGGCGCCGGCGGTGCGCGTCGGGCCGCGACTTCCGTCGTCCGATCCTGATGCAGCATGGCCTGCGAGTTGCGCGATTTCGTCCGCCCATCCGCTCGCCGGCCATTTCACCAACGACCCGTACGGAGACGCCGGGTCGGTCGCCGCCAGCAGGACCGCCTTGAAGTCCTCGGGGGGATCGCGCAGCGAGCGGAGCAGATCGAGTGCCGCCGGCATAGCGAACTGGGCTGCCCCCAGACCAGACACGAAGTACCCGCGGCGAACACGGCCGGCATCTTCCATGGCTTTGAGCACCTGATAGACGATCGAGAACCCGCCACCGACAGGTTCGTGTGCTGTCGTCTCTCGGGTGACGACACCATGGCGTGCCAGGAGCTGGTGCGTGATTGCCGTGCTCCATTCGGTGGTCGAGGACCGTGACGCACGCGGGGTGTCGACAAGGGACCAACGTCCCTCCGCGGTTGCGGGCACGAGACGCCGGGACCTGAACGGCGTTGGCCGACCTCGCTTTGCCGGCTTGGCCGCTTCCTCGCTGATGTACGCGCGCAGCGCATGCAGCGTGTCGTTCGTGGCCAGTCCCCGCCAGACCAGATCCCAGAGGGCCGTCACCGTTTCACCCGGGAATCCGCCTCCCGTGCCCTCATGCAGCGCGGCGAAGAACGATGCGCCGTGCGACTTGAGATACGACAGGATCTCCGCGGAGCGCCCAGAGGGCTCATTGGAATCGGATGACGTGACCGGCGCGCGCAGGCGCGGCATGTGATCGGTGAGGTAGAGCGCGATGCGTCCGTCTCGCTCTCCAAGAGATTCGACACCCGCCCAGACGACCTCACCAGCGGCCATCAATGTGTCCAGCATCGCGGGCTGATAGCCGGCAACGCGCACGGGTAAAACATCGCGCTCCAGGATCGAGAAGGGAAGTGACGCCCCTTGTAACTGCTCGACGGCATCGAGGAGGGCTTCGAGCCCACGCCGTTCCGAGCCGATGCCATGCCATGCGACGAGGAAGCGCCCGAGCGCATCTGGCGACACCGGCTCGACCTCGCGTCTGAGACGAGCTAGCGACCGGCTTCGGAGTCGTCTCAGGACGTCGGCATCGACCCATTCGCGTTCGACGCCGCCGGGCCGGAACTCTCCCTGCACGAGCCGCCCACTTTCGGTCAGGCGTGCCAACAATGATTCGGCAATTGCCGGACCGAGGCCAAGGCGCTGCGCCAGCATGTCGACAGTGAAAGGACCGTGCGTTCGCGCAAAGCGCAGTGCCAGATCGCCTGCGGGATCGCGAACGGGTTCGAGCAGCGCCGCAGGAAGGCGGGACGGCAGCGTGACGCCAAGCGCATCACGGTAGCGCGCCGCGTCCTCGGTGGCGATGTATCTGCGCTCGTTCGCCATCACGACCGGGACGATGCGCGAAGCCTGTTCGAGATCGAGCATCGCAGATGACGCATCCGGCATCGCCGTGCGCGCCTGGATTTCCTCGCGGGTAAGGTCACCGACACGCAACAGCAGATCGTGGATGCCGTCCGCGGTCCTCACGCGGCGGCTCTCGTCGAGGTACTGAAGTTGCCGTTCGACCGTGGCGAGCGCGGCCGGATCGAGCAGTTCGCGCAGTTCGGCGTCGCCGAGGAGTTCCCGCAGCTGGCCTTGATCGACCGACAGCGCCTGAGCCCGCCGTTCTGCCAGCGGCGCATCACCGTCGTATATGTAATTGGCGACGTAGCTGAAGAGCAGCGAGGCCGCGAACGGTGACGGCGTGCTCGAATCGATTGTCGCGACACGAATCGTGCGTTTCGACACGCGCCGCAGCACGTCGACGAGCGCTGGCATGTCGAAGTGGTCTCGCAACACCTCGCGATACGTCTCGAGCAGCGCCGGAAACGAGCCGAAGCGCGAGGCCACGGCCAGGAGATCGGAGGCTCGCTTGCGCTGTTGCCACAGCGGTGTCCGCATGCCCGGTCGTCGTCTCGGGAGCAAGAGCGCCCTCGCGGCCGTCTCGCGGAAGCGGGCGGCGAAGAGTGACGTTGCGCCGAGCTGCCGCAGCACGAGCCCCTCGATCTCCTCTGGTTCGGGCAGGAGCATCATCGGATCTGGCGGCCGTTCGACTTCCGGGAATCGGACGACGAAGCCTTCATCGCCCCACATGACCTCGACGTCGATGCCGGTCTGGCGGCGAACGTGCGAAGTAACCGCCATGGCCCATGGCGCGTGCACGCGACTGCCGAGCGGCGACAGCAGACAGACCCGATAGTCGCCGAGATCGTCGAGGCATCGCTCGATAACGAGCGTGCGATCGTCAGGCACTGCGCCGGTTGCCGCCTGATCGTCCAGGTAGCGAAGTGCGTTCTCCGCGGCGGCGAGATCGAGGTCGTGAAGGCGAACCAGTCGATCGATAGCTGCGTTCCTCGGGGTCGCGCGCAGATCGCGAATGAGCTTTCCGATCGCCATCCCCAATTCGACCGGGCGTCCCGCTTGATCGCCGTGCCAGAACGGAGTTTTGCCCGGCTCTCCCGGAGCCGGCGAGACAAGCACGCGGTCGTGGGTGATCTCCTCGACGCGCCACGTCGAGGCACCGAGTGTGAACGTTTCTCCCACCTCGGTCTCAAAGACCATTTCTTCATCGAGCTCGCCTACGCGCACCGGACGATCGGCGCCGGCTAAGAAGACGCCGTACAGTCCGCGATCGGGAATCGTTCCGGCGTTGGCGATGGCGACGCGCTTGGCGCCGGTGCGTCCGGTGACGATGCCCTGGACGCGATCCCATGTGATTCGCGGACGAAGTTCTGCGAACTCGTCCGAAGGGTATCGGCCTGACAGCATGTCCAGTACGCCTTCGAAGGCGCGGCGGCTCAGCTCGGCGAAGGGGGCGGCTTGCCGCACCCGAGAGAACATCTCGTCGACGCTCCATGGATCCATGGCCGCCATCGCGACGATCTGCTGTGCGAGGACGTCGAGAGGGTTCCGGGGATAGCGCGTCGTTTCGACCTGTCCGTCGTGCATCGCCCGCGTCACGGCGGCACACGCGATCAGATCGCCGCGAAACTTCGGGAACACGATCCCTTCGCTGACGGCCCCGGCCTGATGTCCCGCGCGGCCGATGCGCTGAAGCCCGCTTGCCACCGATGGTGGCGCCTCGATCTGCACGACCAGGTCGATCGCGCCCATATCGATACCGAGCTCGAGTGAGGAGGTCGCCACCAGCGCGCGAATGCCGCCGGCTTTCAGCAGTTCTTCGACTTCGCTGCGCGCGTCGCGCGCCATCGAGCCGTGGTGCGAGCGCACGAGCCGTTCACCCGCCAGGTCGTTGAGGGCACTCGCCAGCCGCTCGGCCAGCCGGCGATTGTTCACGAACAGCAGCGTCGATCGGTGAGCGCGAATGAGCTCGAGGAGACGCGGATGCACTGACGTCCAGATCGACGGGCGCACCGGACCTCGGGGTGCACCCTCTTCCAGAGCCTTCACGGCTGTCGTCAGGCGCGCCATGTCTTCGACCGGAACCTCGATGCGAAGCGAAAGCTGTTTCTTCTCGGCGGCATTGACGATCGTCACCGGTCGATAGGCAATCGCTTCACTCGCGCTCGTGAGCTCGTCGCGGAGCTCCGCTTCCACCGTCGTCGAAGCGCGCGCAGCGCGAGCGGGTTTCGGGCGGTGACGAGGCGCGCGTGCACGCGCACGCGGTTTGGAACCTGATGCCACTCCGGCCAGAAAGCGTGCGACTTCGTCGAGCGGTCGCTGTGTTGCCGAGAGTCCAATCCGCTGCAACGGCTGATGCCCGTTCGCGCGCAGCGCTTCGAGCCGTTCGAGCGACAGCGCCAGATGCGCGCCGCGCTTGCCGGGCACGAGGGCATGGATCTCGTCGATGATGACGGTGTCGAGCGTGGTCAGGCGCGCGCGCGCGTTCGAGGTCAGCAGCAGAAACAGCGATTCGGGCGTGGTGATCAGGATGTCGGCAGCCTCGCGCCCGAATCGAGCTCGGTCGAGCGCCGGCGTATCACCCGTACGAATCGCGATTTCCGGCGACGTGATCGTCAAATTGTGTGCACGAGCGACACCGGCGATGCCCTCGAGCGGGGCGCGAAGATTGCGTTCGACGTCGACGGCGAGTGCCTTGAGCGGGGAGATATAGAGCACGCGGCACCGCGACTGCGGTGGCGGCGCCGGCGCGAACATCAGGCGATTCAGGCACCAGAGAAAAGCGGCGAGCGTCTTTCCGCTTCCAGTGGGCGCCAGCATCAACGTCGACTCGCCGCGTGCAATTGCTGGCCAGCCGAGCAGTTGCGGCGTCGTCGGTGACGAAAATGTGCTCGTAAACCATTCGGCAACCGCCGGGTGAAAGATGTCCAGAGCTGAACGACGCGACATGCTCGCTGATCGTAGATGGTGGTTGGTGGATGGTGCTACCGGTCACCCCAGCCAGCCCGCCGTCACGGTCCACCAGCCGCCACCACTATCAAGGGATTGTGCCGCGGGCGCTTGTATGTTGATAATCGGAGAGTATGGGTGATGCAGGTGAAGGACTCGTTGACGCGGAATCCCGCCTCGCCGAGCGGATGGAAGAGCGCGAGCAAGAACGACGCAATGCCAAGCAGGGTGCCAAGGGGCTCGATCCCGAGCGCGTACGACAGATAGAGTCACTGCGTCTGGCGCGCACCGAGATGCAGCGGCAGATGGAGAGCACGGCCCATCAGGCGCGCAAACAGCAGCTCTCCCAGGCGATCGTCGAAATCGACAAACGCCTGGCTACGCTCTCGAAATAGGGGTTTCCTGCGCCGTTGGTCTCACTCGACTACCACGAGACCACCAAGCACTATTTCGGCCGATTCGCGCGGTCGCGTGGATACCTGGATTGGGCGACGCAGCCCGATCCATTCCGCCGCTACCCCGGCGCGCGGCTGATCCCGCTCCCTCATAAAGAGGGAGATCCGAGCGATAGGGGAGGTGACCGTGGCGTTGCGGTGCCGCTCCACCGCGACGCAATTGCGTGGTTCCTGCGCTACGCGATGGGCCTGTCCGCGTGGAAAGCCTATCGGGAGACCCGCTGGGCGCTGCGCGTCAACCCATCGAGCGGCAACCTCCATCCTACCGAGGCTTATCTAATCCACGACGGCCGCATCTCCCATTACGCGCCAGGGGAGCACGCGCTCGAGGAACGCGCCGTTCTTTCCCGTGAAATATGGGAGGCGTTTCTTCAAGGCAGCCAGGGCTTCCTCGTCGCGCTCACCTCGATTCAATGGCGGGAAGCATGGAAGTATGGGGAGCGCGCGTTTCGGTATTGTCAACACGATGTTGGCCATGCCATCGCCGCGCTTCGTGTGTCGGCATCACTCTTTGGTTGGACCCTCAGGCTGCTGCCACAGTGGTCGGACGCGCAACTGGCAACCCTCCTCGGTGTGGACAGAGAGGAAGATCGAGGCGATTCCGAACCAGAACATCCGGAATGCCTGGCGTTGGTTGCGCCATCCGTTTCGTGGGCAACGGGAGATCCGGCTTCACTGGTCGATGCCGCCCGCCGCGCCACATGGCACGGGCGTGCAAACGTACTGAGTCGTGATCACGATGAGTGGCCCATCATCGAGCAGGTCACGCAGGCGACGCGCTATTTGGGGCAACTTCCAAGTTCTCGCTCCCAATCTCCAACTTCTCCGCCTTCGCGCACTGATGACACGAACGCTTCCGCCGACGCCAAAGCTTCGGCGAGACAAGCGGAGGCAGGCCCGACTCCCAATGTCCAAGCGTTGTACCCGCGCGCGCTGATCCTTCAACGGCGAAGCGCATTGGCTTTCGACGGCCGATCCGCGCTTCCGCGCGAAGTCTTCGTCGCTATGCTTGCGAAGCTCGGTCCCTCGTCGCCTCCGTTCGACGCGCTCGACTGGCCCCCTCATGTGCATCTCGCCATCTTCGTTCATCGCGTCCACGGTCTCGTTCCCGGCGTGTATGCCTACTTCCGCCACCCCTCCATCGTCGACACGTGGCGATCGGCGATGCGGCCCGAGTTCTTGTGGGAACAGGCGAGCGACCACCTGTTCCTGCTGCTGCCGACCGATGTGACATGGGCCGCCAATCGCATCTCATGTGATCAGGAGATCGCGAGCGAAGGATTCTTCAGCCTGGGCATGATTGCCCGGCTCGAGGCACTGCGCGAACGCGGCGAGTGGTTTTACCGGCGTCTTTTCTGGGAGTGCGGCGCGATCGGGCAGGTTCTGTATCTCGAAGCCGAGGCGGCAGGGGCTCGTGGCACCGGAATCGGATGCTTTTACGATGATGCCGTGCATGAACTTCTGGGCCTGACCGGTCATGAATGGCAAAGCCTGTATCACTTCTCTATGGGCATGCCGGTCGATGATGCGCGGCTGACGACCGAGCCTGGCTACGCCTGGGAAGGCTAGCATTCGAGTCGGTCACGGCGCCTTGCGAACGCGAATCAGGATGTCCCGGCTCACGGTGGGGCGGGCTCCAATGCTTGAACGCGCCTCGACGTGGATGATGTAGCTGCCGCCGTTGACATCGGTCAGCGGCAACGTTGCTGCGAAGCCATACCCGCCAGATTTTCCGAGCAGCTCCTTTGACGAGCGTCCTTCCGTCCTCCGGATGATCGCGCGACCGTCTTCGGCTCGCAACTCTGCTGTGAGGTCGACGGTATGAGGTGTGTCGGTTCGCGAACTCTCATACACCTCTGTATACAGATTGAGGGTGTCGCCTGAGGTGAAGTCGCGGGTCGAGGTGACAGGGCCGGGCAGCATGTCGGCGAGCGGGTTCTGGGCGACGATGGTCAGACCCTCTGAACTCGCGCCCGATGTCAGAGACACGCCGCTCATGGTCAGCGCATCTTTCCCGAAGTCGGGCACGGCCAAGTCGTAGATCACGCTTCCGGACTGACTGGATCGGTTACTGGCCGCGACTCGTATTTGATAGCGCCCCGGGGCCAGGCGCGTCCCGGTCAGAACCCGTAGGCCGCGGCGCACCGCACGTGCATACGTATCGGGCTTGAGTGAGAGCTTCGACGTGAACGTCTGGCCTGGAAAGATCTTGCTGCGCGTGTCGATGGACGAGAAGCTCACTTCGAGCGCGCCGACGTAGACCTCACCTTGCGTCTCGAGATTCAGTTTCGCCGCATCGATTTCAACGGAAATGGCCACGGTCGCCTCGCGCCCGTCTCCCTTGTACGGCGCGGCGAATACACGCAGCGGCAGCCCGCTCACAGCAAGAGGGCTTCGCAGGGCTGCCGCCAGGCTTGCGCTCATGTTGGCTGGCACCGGCTGTGGCTGCCCCGGTCGCTCGTTGCGGAGGGGCGCCACGTACCCGTCGCGCCCGCGCACCTGGACGCCCGACCGCTTCACGCGCACTTGAAGACGCCGATATCGTCCGTCCCGCCGTTCGTTGGTAGACGAGAAGCCCAGCACGTAGTACGAGCTGTTTTCGCGGACGATCCGATCCCACGCCGACTCGAAGCTGTTCGTATTGACCACGGCAAAGCCGCCGGTCGCTTGCGCCAGCGCACGCAAGCTCTGTCGAGCCTCCATGCCGGTGATCGACGTCGTCAGCCGCTCACCTGGGTCGGCCGACACACCGGTCTCGCTTTCGCCGAGCCCTCCCTCGGCCGTCAGCCCGCGGGGGTCGACAGGATAGATGGCGACGTTGTTCTTCGTGGCCGCCGTGACGGCCTTGTGCAGGTCCTCGTCCTGGATCGAGAGGACGCCTCCGCGGTAGTCGATGACCCTGAAGACGTCAATCGGGTAACCCTCGCTGAACAGGAGCAGCGCTTTTCGACGCCCATGGACTCCCGCCATGAATTCAACGATGCTCCGGAAGCTTGCCATCGATCGCCGGAGCGCGAAGGTTGCCTCCATGTTGGGCGCAGGCGGCCCGGGAGACGGAGGAGGCGCAATCCCGCCCGCGGCCGCGTTGGGTGGCGGTGTCACGGCGGGGCGGTCGGGGAATCCGCCCGTGAATGTATCGACTGCCTGCAACAGCAGGCGCGTGCTGCCGGTGAAGTCCTGCGTGTTGGCGGTATTGGTTCGCCCCAGAAACACGATCGCCGCGATGTCATTCGCCGCGAAGTAGCGCTCGAAGAATCGATGAAGGAACCGGCGCGTCCGCAGCGCCTGCTCTCCGCTGACCTCGTCGAGCGCGATGACGTAAACGCGTCCCTCGTCGCGGTCGTTAGTCTGCACATCGGGCTCGATCGGCGCAGCCGATCCCAGGGGCCGATCGGATCGTTCGATGGGGATGTTCACCAGTGCGAACGACGTAATGGTTTGCGGTTTGCCGTCTTCGAAGACCTCGAAGTCATCGACCGTCAGGTCGGTGATGGGCGTTCCTTGGGCGTCGGTGACAAACGCGTCGAACTCGACAGCGTCGACCTGCACACGAAAGGTCGGTTCGGATCGCTGCGGCGCCTGGCCGTGGATCACGGTCGTCGCCGAAGCGATCAGTAGAACAACGGAGACCGCGCGGAAGGTCATGCAAGAACCGAGGGCGGGCTGGCGCTCCGATTGTCATCGGAAGACACGCGCAGAGCAAGAGTTACACGACAAGGGTGCTGTAATTGACCTTTGGGGATGGGTTCTATAGCATGAACAGGTTTGGGAAACTCTTCACAAGCGCGAGTGGCGCGCGCGACGAGTAACCCTCACCGCAACACGTCCTCGACTCTCAGAGGATGGACTGACAGATCTCTCCGACGGTGAATTACTAGATGGACGGCTGGCTTGGCGTAGTCATCATGATCGGCCTCGGGTTCGGGTTTGCGGGGACCATGATTGGCGCTTCGATGCTGCTTGGTCCGAAAAACCCGACGCCGGAGAAGCTTGCGCCCTACGAATGCGGGATGCCGGCCGTCGGCGACGCCCGCGAACGTCACTCGGTCAAGTTCTACCTGGTGGCGATGATTTTCCTGTTGTTCGACATCGAGATCGCTTTTCTCTACCCGTGGGCCGTGGCCCTGCGTAGCCTTGGGTGGGCAGGGTTCTTTCAGATCGTGACGTTCTTCCTGGTCCTCCTCGTCGGCTACGTCTATGTCTGGCGGAAGGGCGTCCTCGACTGGGGGCCCGCCGCGCGCCGGCCGCGTGGCCAGAGCGATCAGAAAGCCGCGTGACCATGGCTGATACTCACGATCACGGTCTCGACCCTGACCTCCCCTTCCTGACGACGAAACTCGAGTGGCTGATTCAATGGGCCAGGCGTTCAGCGATCTGGCCGGCGCAGTTCGGGCTCGCCTGCTGCGCTATCGAAATGATGGCGATGGCCGCCAGTCGGTACGACGTCGCCCGATTTGGCGCGGAAGTCTTCCGCGGGTCGCCACGTCAGTCGGACCTGATGATCGTGGCGGGCCGGCTTTCACGGAAGATGGCGCCGGCGATGCGGCGGGTGTACGACCAGATGCCCGATCCGAAGTGGGTCATCTCGATGGGCGCGTGTGCGTCAGTCGGCGGCGTCTTTGACAACTACGCGATCGTGCAGGGTGTGGACCAGGTCGTGCCGGTGGATGTCTTCGTCCCCGGATGTCCGCCGCGACCCGAGGCGCTCATCTACGGCCTTGTGCAACTGCAGCAGAAGATCAATCGATCACGAGCGTAAAGGTCTGTACTTGGAAGCCGCCGCCATCATCGACATCCTGCAGCCGCTTGTACCCGGTGCTGTCTTCGAGCCGGGGAAGAGCGTTGATTTCGCGACCATCTACGTTCCGGCCGATCGGTTGATTGAAACGTCTCGGGCGTTGCGCGATGCGCCGGCACTCGAATTCAAGGTCCTGGCTGAAGTCACGGCGGCGGACTATTTGCCTCGCGAGCCGCGTTATGAAGTCGTCTACCACCTGCTTTCGGTGTCGAAGAGGATGCGTCTGCGATTGAAGGTGCGGGTGCCGAGCGAGGGATCGTTGCCGACCGTGCAGGGCGTCTGGCGTGGTGCCGGCTGGCCCGAGCGGGAGGTCTGGGACATGTTCGGCATCGTGTTCGACGATCATGCCGATTTGCGACGACTGTTGATGCCGGAGGACTGGGAAGGACATCCGGCGCGGAAGGACTACCCGGTGCAGATTCGCAAGGCCGCGCAGACCTACGAACCGCTTGAAGTCAGCGAGGAAGAATTCAGGGCGAACATCGAGCGCGATCGGGTGAAAAGACACCGGGTGTGATTTCCGGACCGACACCGGGAAATCACACCCGGTGTCCTAGAGAGAGATGCCAGAGATCAGAACAGAGACGATGACCGTGAACATGGGGCCGCAGCACCCCAGCACGCACGGCGTGCTGAGGCTGGTGCTGGAGCTCGATGGCGAGGTCATTCAGTCCGTCATGCCGACGATCGGCTACCTGCACACCGGGATTGAGAAGACCGCTGAGCAGAAGAAGTGGCAGCAGGTGATCCCGCTCGTCGAGCGCATGGACTACCTGGCCGCGCAGTCGAACAGCCTGGCGTATGCGCTCAGCGTGGAGAAGCTGCTCGGTCTCGAGATGCCGCAGCGCGTGAACGACATCCGCGTGCTCATCGCGGAGCTGCAGCGGCTGGCCAGCCATCTCATCTGGCTCGGGACGCACGCCATGGAAATCGGCGCGGTGTCGATGCTCTTCTACGCGATTCGCGAACGCGAGCTGCTGCTCAACATCAACGAGCTCATCGCCGGGTTCCGCTTCTTCCCGAGCTATATCCGCATCGGCGGCTTGCGCGAGGATCTACCGCGCGGCTTCCATGAAACCGTCAACGAGTTCCTCGATCGCTTCCCGACGAAGATGGACGAGTTCGAGCGACTGTTGACGAAGAACGACATCTTCCGCCGGCGGACCGAAGGCGTCGGCGTGATCTCGCTCGACAACGCGTATCAGTGGGGGCTGGTTGGTCCGATCGCGCGCGCCGCCGGATCGGACTACGACGTGCGCAAGTACTTCCCCTACTGCGGCTATGAGTCCTACAACTTCACGGTGCCGACGGCGACCGAGGGTGACGTTTACGCCAGGTACCGCGTTCGCATCGCGGAGATGCGTCAGAGCATCAACCTCTGTCGCCAGGCGATCGCCCGCATCTCGCCGACCGGCGTGTGGGCCTGTGACGACACGAGGGTGGTGCCGCCGCCGAAGGACAAGGTCTACACCGAGATGGAGGCGCTGATTCAGCACTTCCTCATTTACTCGCAGGGCTTCACGGTCCCGGCGGGTGACGCCTACGTGCCGATTGAAGGGCCGCGCGGCGAGCACGGCTGCTACATCGTGTCCGACGGCAGCAATCGACCGTGGCGCGTGAAGATGCGGGCGCCGTCGTTCATGGCGATTCAGGCGATTCCGTTCATCGTTCAAAATGGACTGATTGCGGATCTGGTCGCCGTCATTGGCAGCACTGACGTCGTCATGGGAGATTGCGACCGGTGAGCTTTCATCCTCAGATGGACTACGCGCCAGCCCGATTCCACCGATCGGAGCGGAAACTGGCGGAGGCGGGTGAGCCCTTCAGCTATTCCGCCGAGAATCAGGCGAAATTCAACGAGAACGTGACGCGCTATCCGGCCGATCAGCGGAAGTCGGCCATTCTGTTCGCGCTTTACCTCGTGCAGCAGCAACAGGGCTACATCACCGGTGCTTCGATGCGATTTGTCGCAACACAGATCGGCTGTACCGCGGCGGAGGTCGAGGACGTCGTGTCGTACTACACGATGTTCTACACGAAGCCGGTCGGGAAGTACGTGCTGAACGTGTGCCGAACGCTGTCCTGCGCGCTGCTGGGCGCCGAGCGGGTCACCGAGGAACTGTGCGGCAAGCTGGGGATTCATCCGGGTGAGACCACTGGCGATGGTGAGTTCACGGTGATCGAGGTCGAGTGTCTCGGTGCCTGCGATCGCGCGCCGGTCGTGATGGTGAACGACGATTGGCACGAGCGCCTGGCGCCGGAGCAGGCGGCGGCGTTCGTGGATGACATTCGCCAGCAAGGTAGGGCAGCCTTCACTGGCTGTCATCTACACGTGGAAAAGAAATAAGGCGCGGGGGCGGAAGCCCCCGGTCTACGAATGCAGGGTTGGCGATTCGAAATGGGCAGCGTAGAGCGCAGGCTTTAGCCTGCGCGTAACACCATGGCGTTTGAACCAGTACTGACTAATCACGTCCGCGAGCCGAACTCGTTCACGCTCGACTTCTATGTGAAGAACGCGCGTGGATACGAGGGGTTGCGCAAGGCGCTCACGCTCAAGCCCAACGACATCATCGAGCAGGTGAAGGCGTCGGGACTTCGTGGTCGTGGTGGCGCCGGCTTCCCGACCGGGCTTAAGTGGCAGTTCGTCCTCAAGGACACGCCGAAGCCGAAGTACATCGCCTGCAACGCCGACGAAAGCGAACCCGGCACGTTCAAGGACCACGTGCTGATGGAGCGCAACCCGCACCTCCTGATTGAAGGGTGCATCATCGGCTGCTACGCCATTGGCGCAAAGATCGCCTACATCTACATCCGCGGCGAGTTCTATCACGTGCAGGAGACGCTCGAGCGCGCGATCGAAGAGGCATATCGCGCGGGGTTCCTCGGAAAGAACATTCTGGGCAGCGGCTTCGACTGCGACGTCTACGTTCATCGTGGCGCCGGCGCGTACGAGGCCGGCGAAGAAACCGCCCTCATCGAATCGCTCGAAGGAAAACGGGCGCAGCCGCGCATCAAGCCGCCGTTCCCCGCCGTCGCTGGTCTTTATCAATGCCCGACCGCGGTGAACAACGTCGAGACGCTGTGTAACGTCCCGCTCATCGTCCTGAACGGTCCCGAGTGGTTTGCAGCCCTCGGACCCGAGAAGAACGGCGGACCGAAGTTGTATTGCATCAGCGGTCACGTGAAACGGCCCGGAGTCTACGAAGCGTCCATGCACACGACGCTGCGCGAGCTCATCTACGGGGAGCAATTTGCCCAGGGCATGCTCGACGGCCGCACGTTCAAGGCCATCATCCCTGGTGGATCGTCGGTGCCCATCCTGCTCGATAAGGATCTCGATACGCCCGCCAGCTTCGATCACATCCAGAAGGCGGGGTCGCTGCTGGGGTCCGCCGGGCTCATCGTGATGGACGACAGCGTCTGCATGGTGTGGCTGGCGATGAACCTGTTGCACTTCTATCGCCACGAGTCGTGCGGGAAGTGCACGCCGTGCCGCGAGGGCGCTGACTGGTTGTACAAGTTGCTGCAGCGTGTCGAGCGCGGAGAGGGTCGAATGAAAGACATCGATCTGCTCTACGGCGTCGCCAGCAATATCGTCGGCAAGACGTTGTGCGCGTTTGGTGACGCCGCCGCCACGCCGGTGCTCACGACGTTGAACCTGTTCAAGCACGAGTTCGAGGCGCACGTGAAAGAGGGCCGCTGCACCCTGCCGGCGCCGTGGCGCGCAAAGCAGCCGGTGATGGCGCACTGATGGAGATTTACCTTCGACCGGCCGTGATCGGCGTGATGATCTTCGTTGTCTTCAACGCGTTGATCATCGCGTCCGCGATCCTCGTGCTCGCCGAACGCAAGATCATGGGTTTCATGCAGCAGCGCTACGGTCCGTACCTGGTTGGACCGCACGGCGTACTGCAGCCGATCGCCGACATCCTCAAACTGCTCTTCAAGGAGGAACTCCGGCCCAAGGGCGCTGACAAGTGGCTCTTCACCCTTGCTCCTATTCTGTCGATCGTCACCGCGTTCGTCGCCTTTGCGGCCGTCCCGTTCGGTGCCGAGACGACGCTCTTCGGTCTGCTCGACGAACCCATCAAGCTCGGGGTGGCCGACGTCAACGTGGCGGTGCTGGTCGTGTTTGCCGTGACGTCGATGGGCGTGTACGGGATCGTGCTGGCTGGATGGGCGTCGAACAGCAAGTACTCGCTGTTCGGTGGTCTGCGTGCCTCGGCTCAGATGATCAGCTACGAGCTGGCCTACGCCACATCGCTCGCCGCCGTGATCATGCTCGCCGGGACGTTGTCGTTGCGAGAGGTGGTCGATTCACAAGCCGGGACCTGGTTCGGATTCATCCCGCGCTGGTACCTCTTCCTGCAGCCGATTGGATTCATCATCTACGTGATTGCGGGCGTGGCCGAAACCAATCGCGCCCCGTTCGATTTCCCCGAAGCAGAGCAGGAGCTCGTTGCGGGCTACAACACCGAGTACAGCTCGGTGCGCTTCGCGCTCTTCCCGCAGGCCGAGTACATCAACATGGTGACCATGTCAGCCGTGGCCACCGACCTATATCTGGGCGGCTGGCACGGGCCATTTCTTCCCGCCGCATACGGTTGGATCTGGTTCCTGCTCAAGGTCGGCTTCATCCTCTTCGTCTACATCTGGATGCGCTGGACCGTGCCCCGGTACCGCTACGACCAGTTGATGCAATTCGGGTGGAAATGGCTGTTCCCGGCATCGGTGCTCAATCTGATCGTTACGGCCGCCCTGGTGCTGTACCTCAATGCCTGAGACCTTCGTCTTCTACGCTTTCTCGGCCATGGCCATCATTGCGTCGACGCTCGTGATCGGGCAGCGAAACCCGATGTACAGCGTGTTGCTGCTCATTGCGTCATTTGGCGCGCTGTCGGCGCTCTACATTCAGCTGGACGCGCCCTTCGTCGCCGTCGCGCAGATCATCATCTACGCCGGCGCCATCATGGTTCTCTTCCTCTTCGTCGTCATGCTGCTCAATGCGCCGCGCGAGGATGCCGCCGAATGGGATCGCTCCCACCCGCTGCAGCACCCGAACATCGGCAGGTTTGGCGCACTGCTCGCGGCGCTCCTGGTCGTGCAGCTTGCGTGGGCGCTGGCGAAAGTCAGCGAGCTCGAGACGCCGGTCGGCGCGCGGGCCGATGGCGCATCCGTTGGCTCGGTCCTGGAGATGGGGCGCATTCTTTTTACGCGTCACACGTTTGCCTTCGAGGCAACCTCGGTGTTGATTCTGGTCGCGATGGTTGGTGCGGTGGTGCTGGCCCGCCGGGAAGGCAGCAATCAGTGATTCCCCTGAGCTACTACCTGATCGTGTCGGCGGTGCTCTTTGCCATCGGCACGGCCGGCGTGTTCCTGCGCCGCAACTTGATCACGATCCTGCTGTCGATCGAGATCATGCTGAACGCAGTGAACCTGTCGTTCGTCGCCTTCGGCCGTTATGCCGGCGACTTCGATGGCCAGA
This sequence comes from Vicinamibacterales bacterium, assembly GCA_035649635.1. Taxonomy (GTDB): domain Bacteria; phylum Acidobacteriota; class Vicinamibacteria; order Vicinamibacterales; family UBA2999; genus Gp6-AA40. The sequence goes on from DASRJE010000187.1 coordinate 32,419, forward strand.
TCATCACGTTCTTTGTCATGACGGTTGCAGCCGCCGAGGCTGCGGTCGGCTTGGCGCTCGTCATCGCGCTCTTCCGGCATCGCGAATCGCTCAACCCGGATGCGTTCACGTCACTGAAATGGTGAGATGCTCGCGCTAATTCCTCTCTTCCCGTTCCTCGGCTTCGTCGTGAATGCGATGTTGGGGCGGCGCCTGCCGAAGAGCGTCTCGGGTGGCCTGGCGTCGCTCGCGATGCTGGCGTCCTTCGCCGTATCGGTCCTCAGTGTCCTTCAGTTGGCCGGGTTGCCGCCTGAAGCCAGAGCCATCGACCAGTCGCTTTACACATGGATCGCCTCTGGTGATCTGAATATCGCGCTCGCGTTCCGGGTCGACCCGCTCTCAGCGGTGATGATTCTGGTCATTACCGGCATCGGTTCGCTGATTCACGTCTACTCGACCGCGTACATGCACGACGAGGTCGACAGCGAGTTCGCGCGCTACTTCTCCTATCTGAACCTGTTCGCCGCGTTCATGCTCGTGCTGGTTCTGGGTTCGAGCTTGCCGGTGCTGTTCGTCGGGTGGGAGGGCGTCGGTCTCTGCTCGTATCTGCTGATCGGCTTCTGGTACAAGAAGCAATCGGCCAATGACGCCGGCAAGAAAGCGTTCGTCGTCAACCGGATTGGTGACTACGCGTTCATCCTCGGGATGCTCGCGCTGTTCGCCAAGTTTGGAACGCTGGACTTTCAGGGCATCGCTTCCGCGGTAGCCGTTCTGCCACCTGAAACGGAGTTCGGCGCCCTCTCGCTTGCGGCGCTCCTGCTGTTCATCGGAGCCACGGGCAAATCAGCGCAGATCCCACTCTACACCTGGCTGCCCGACGCCATGGAGGGTCCGACTCCCGTATCCGCTCTGATCCACGCGGCGACGATGGTGACCGCGGGCGTCTACATGATCGGCCGCAACGCGGTGCTTTTCAGCCACGCACCCCAGACGATGATGATCGTGGCGGTCATTGGTGCCTTGACGGCGTTGATGGCCGGGACGATCGGCCTCGTGCAGAACGACATCAAGCGTGTCCTGGCGTACTCGACCGTTTCGCAGCTTGGGTACATGTTCCTGGCGATGGGCGTCGGCGCGTTTGGCGCCGGTATCTTCCATCTCTACACGCACGCTTTCTTCAAGGCGCTGCTCTTTCTCGGCTCTGGTGCCGTCATTCATGCGCTACATGGCGAGCAGGACATCCGGAACATGGGCGGTCTCAGGAAGGAGCTGCCGATCACGTACCGGACGTTCCTGATCGGCGCGATTGCGATCGCAGGCGTGCCGCCCCTGGCTGGCTTCTTCAGCAAGGATGAGATCCTCTTCGAGACCTTCGTCGACGGGCACACGCTGCTGTGGGTGATTGGGATTGCGACATCGCTTCTCACGGCGACGTACATGTTCCGGTTGGTGTTCCTGACGTTCTGGGGTGAGCGTCAGCACTCGGGACTCGGGACTCGGGATTCGGGATTCGATGACCACCATCGAGTCCCGGATCCCGGATCCAGGATCCCGGCTCACGGGCACGGATCGAGCTCGCACCTTCATGATGCGCCACCTGCGATGGCTCTCGCGTTAGTCATCCTGGCAATCGGGTCCGTTGGTGCTGGATGGATAGGGTGGCCGCACGCGATTGGCGGGAACAACCAGCTGGGCGCCTGGCTCGAGCCGGCCTTCGAGGCTCGTCTCGCGTCTGGTGAAGCCGCACCTGCGGCTGCCGAGGCCCTTCCGCCCGGAGAAGCTGCGGCCGAAGCGGAATCGCACGAAGACCTCGAGTGGACGCTGATGGTGTTTTCGAGCGTCGTGGCAATCATGGGGATTGCCTTGGCGTACGGGGTGTGGGTCAAGCGTCGGGATATCGCAGCGGCCTGGGCCGATCGGCTCGCGCCCGTGTATACGACGCTTCTGAACAAGTACTACGTCGACGAGCTCTACGACGCGACGATCGTGCAGCCGATCAAGGCCGCGTCGACTGAAGGCTTGTGGCGATGGTTCGATGTGCGGGTCATCGATGGCGCGGTGAATGGCGCCGGGTCGATCGTTGAGGACAGCGCCGCCGTGCTTCGACGTCTGCAGACCGGCTCGGTACGCGCCTACGCGGGCTCGCTGTTCGTCGGTGTCGTTGTGATTCTGGGGTATTACCTGTGGAGATGAACCCGGGTCAACGTCCAACTCCCAACTCCTCCGCCTTCGCGCGACAAGTGTCATACGCGCTTCGGCGAGACCTCGCCAGAGCTTGTCGCTCGGGCAATAAGGCGACCAGCGGAGGCGGGCAACTCCCAATTGGTGATTGGGATCGTTTGGAAGCTGGGATTTGGGAATTGGGAGTTGGTTTCGGATGCTGACACTGTCCTGGGCGCTGCCGTTCGCTGGCGCGTTGCTTCTTCTGCTCATCGGCAATGCCGATGGTCGACGCGATGGTTTGATTCGCTGGCTCGCGCTGCTGGTGTCGCTGCTCTCGTTCGGCGTGACGCTGGCGCTGTGGGCGGGCTTCGATTCGTCCTCCGCGGAGTTGCAGTTCGTCGAGCGCGCGCCATGGATTCCGGCGTTTGGCATCGACTACTACCTCGGCATCGACGGCATAAGCCTGCTGCTCGTCGTCCTCACCGGCTTTCTGACACCAATTGCGCTGTTGTCGTCGTGGGAGTCGGTAGAGAAGAAGGTCAAGGAGTTCTCGATCTTCATGCTCGCGCTCGAGGCGGCGATGATTGGCGTCTTCGTCTCGCTCGACCTCTTCCTGTTCTACGTCTTCTGGGACGCGATGTTGATCCCGATGTACTTCCTGATCGGGATCTGGGGCTACGACCAGCGCATCTACGCCGCCATCAAGTTCATGCTCTACACGATGGCGGGCAGCGTCCTGATGCTGGTCGCCATCCTCGGGCTGGCGTACCTGCACAGCGAGGCAACTGGCAGCTACAGTTTCGATCTGCTGAAGCTCTACACGCTTGATATCGCGCCGGAGACACAGCGCTGGTTCTTCCTTGCGTTTGCCATCGCCTTCGCGATCAAGGTACCGCTGTTTCCTTTTCACACGTGGCTGCCCGACGCGCACGTGCAGGCGCCGACCGCCGGGTCAATCATCCTGGCGGGGGTTCTCCTGAAGATGGGCACCTACGGCCTGGTGCGATTCGCATTTCCGCTGTTCCCGGTGGCCGCCGCGGAGTTCGCGCCCTGGATTGCGCTGCTGGCCGTCATCGGAATCGTGTACGGCGCCCTGGTCGCGATGGTGCAGCCCGACATGAAGAAGCTGGTGGCTTATTCATCGGTCAGCCATCTGGGCTTCGTCGTGCTTGGCATCTGCGCCATGAACGTCCAGGGAGTACAGGGCGCTGTCTACCAGATGCTGGCGCATGGCGTCAGCACGGGCGGGCTCTTTCTGGTTGTGGGCATGCTCTCCGACCGCCGCCATACGCGCCTCATCGCGGAATTCGGCGGATTGAAGAATGTGATGCCGCGGCTGACTGCGGCGTTCCTCATCATCACGCTCGCGTCGATCGGCATGCCTGCGCTCAACGGCTTCATCGGTGAGTTCCTGACCATGCTGGGCGCGTTCCTGTGGGATCCGCGCTATGTGGTTGCGGCAGGACTGGGCGTGATTCTGTCCGCGGTCTACATGCTGTGGATGTTCCAGCGCGTATACCTCGGCAGCGTGACACATCAGGAGAACACCACGCTGCCCGATCTCAAGCCGCGGGAGTGGGCGAGCGTCGTGCCGCTGTGCGCAGTCGCGATCGTGATGGGTGTGTTTCCCACGCTCTTCCTGGCGCCAATGGAACCGGCGGTGCAGCGCTTGGTCGCCCAGGTGCAGTCAGTGCAGCCGTTACGAGTGGAGAACGCTGTAGGTCAAAGGTCAAAGGTCAAAGGTCAAAAGTCAGGTCGAATGGTTCAGGTGCCAGGTACAACGTCGCAGGTGGTAGGTACTAGGTCTCAGGTGGCAGGCACGACGTCTCAGGTGCCAGGGCGCTTCTGATGTTTAGCACGCAGATAGACGCGATCGTTCCCATGCTCTGTGTGACACTCGGAGCCCTGGCTTCCATGGGGGCCGAGGCCTTTCGCGCCCGCGACGAACGCATGCCAATCGGCATTCTCGGGATCGTCGGACTCGTGAGCGCGGGTATCTCGGCGGCGTTGCTGTGGAACCGCAACACCGAGAGCTTTGGCGTCATCGCTGCGGACAACTTCGGCCTGTTCGTGACGATCGTGCTGGCCATCGTCGGCGTCCTGACCATCATGTTCTCGTCGCAAGTGCTCGAACGTGATGGGCTGCCGTCCGGGGAGTACTACGCGCTCCTGCTGTTCTCGATCGTCGGCATGATCATGATGGCGACCGCGACCGACCTGCTCGTCGTCTTCATCGCCCTCGAGGTGCTCTCGCTGTCGGTTTATGTATTGACGGCGATTCGACGCGATCACCTGCCCGGAACAGAAGCCGCGTTCAAGTACTTCCTCCTCGGCGCCTTTTCCAGCGCCTTCTTCCTGTACGGGATTGCGTTCACGTATGGCGTGACCGGGAGCACGCGGTTGGCGGCAGTCGGATCCTTCCTCTCGGCGCAATCCATGATGAACAACCCGATGGTCCTGCTGGCACTCGGACTGTTACTGGTGGGCTTTGCGTTCAAGATTTCAGCCGTGCCCTTCCACATGTGGACGCCGGACGCGTATGAAGGAGCCCCCGCCATCGTCACGGGCTTCATGTCCACGGGGGTGAAGGCAGCTGCGTTCGCCGCGTTCGCGCGTGTGTTCCTTTCGGCTTTCGAGCCGTTCAAAGATCAATGGGCGCCGGTCGTGGCCGTGATCGCGATTGCCACCATGGTGCTGGGGACCGTCGTGGGAGTGGCGCAGAGCAACCTGAAGCGGATGCTGGCGTATTCGAGCATCGCGCATGGCGGATACCTGCTGGTCGGTCTCGTGGCAGCCAACCAGATTGGCAAGGCCGCGATCCTTTTCTATTTGCTCGCGTACTCCGTCACCAATCTTGCGGCATTTGGAGTCATCGCGTTGCTCGGCACTCGCGACAAGGCCAACGACAGCCTCCGTGACTACGCCGGCCTCTGGCATACGCGGCCTGCGCTGGCGGCGCTGATGACAGTGTGCCTGATCTCCCTCGGAGGCCTCCCACCCACGGCCGGCTTCATCGGCAAGTGGTACATCTTCAGCGCAGCGGTCAGCGCCGGTTACTACGGTCTGGCGGTCATCGGTGTGCTCACGAGCGTCATCTCGGTGTTCTTCTACCTGCGAGTCGTCGTCATGATGTACATGGCCGATCGCGATGGCGAGCCGGTGCAGGCTCGCATCACCGGTCTCGGAATGGCGGCCCTGGCCGTCTCGATTGCCGCCATCTTCTATCTCGGCGTCTTGCCGACGCAGGTGCTAGACCTGGCGGCCAATTCGATCGCAACGATCTTCTAGCGGAGCGCTGAACACGTGACACGCGGCTTCCGCCGCGCGTCTTGAAAGTGTCGAAGCGTGAAACCAGGTCGAAGCCAGTACAATTGATCGTCTGTGTCCGAAATCGACGACATCGATCGTGAGCTAGGGCTCTTCGAGTCCGAACTCAAGAAGCTCGAAGCGGAGTACAACATGTACTTCGCGGGACGGCTACAGCGGCCGCCGTGGGAGTTGCGGAAGCGCGTCGAGCTGATGGCCAAGCGGCTCGATCGGACTCACATTGCCAACTACGGGCAGCGCTTTCGCTTCACGACATTGCAGACGCGGCTAGCGAAGTCGAGCGGTTTGTGGGATCGCGGGTTGCGCGCGCGCGAGGAGGGACGGCCAGGCCCGTTCGCGCAGCCACGACCGGTCGAAGAGAAGCCCAAACCGTCGAAGCGCGAGGACAAGGTTCTCCATGTGGCCACCTTCGAGGATCCACTGAGGGAAATGGAGAAGGTGCACCAGTTGTACGACAACCTGGCGCAGGCGCGCCGTGAAGCCGGACAGGAAGCGATCCCGTTCCACAAGTTTGCCGACCTGATCAAGACGCAGGTCAATACGCTGAAAGAGAAGGGCAGCCCTGAGGTCGCGTTCCGGGTTGCGTTCAAGGACGGAAGAGTCGCCTTCACCGCGCGTGGGCTCAAGGGGAAATCAGATAAATAGGACCGTTTGCGACTGGGTTCCGGCGGATCGCGCAACCGGGAAGGGGGGCCTCCCGGGTTTGCGCCCGGCGCCGTTTGCCGGCGCCGGGTGGTCTAGGGTGGTTAGGGTTTGGTGACGTTCCCTGCCTGCGGACCTTTCGGGCCGTCTACGATCTCGAATTCGACCGCCTGGCCCTCTTCAAGGGACCGGAAGCCGTTGCCACTGATCGCGGAGTAGTGCACAAATACGTCGCTGCCACCCTCGCGCTCAATGAATCCATACCCCTTGGCGTTGTTGAACCACTTGACCTTGCCTGTGATGCGCATCGTTCTTCTTCCCTGCTTGCTAGGCGGGTTCCCTGCGAACAGTGGCCCCGCTGGAACTCGTGCTTTCCGACGCCGCAGATGAGCTTCGGGGCACAAAAAAAAGACCGCGAGTGCTTGCGCGGCCTCGACTGCAACATCCGGGGAACGCCCCTCGAATGCAGCCTGATCCTATGCGGGCGTAACAAACGTGTCAAGTCTGAGCCTGTCTAAGTGTCGATTTTGCCGCAGGATGCACACATATCGTCATGCCTAGAGCGTTATTGAGCGTCTCGGACAAAACCGGGATTGTCGAGTTTGCCAGAGGGTTGCGCGCGCGCGGTTTCGAGCTCATCTCGACGGGTGGCACTGCGTTGACGCTCGAGCGTGCGGGGCTTCCTGTTCTCAGTGTTTCTACGGTGACGGGTTTTCCTGAGATGCTCGACGGTCGAGTCAAGACACTCGACCCTCATATTCATGGTGGCATCCTCGCGCGTCGATCGCGGCCCGACGATCTCGAAGCGATCGCGCGTCACGACGTCGCGCTGATCGATGTCGTCGTGGTGAATCTCTATCCATTCGTCAAAGCCGCGCAGGATCCTGAGACGTCGTTCGAGGATCTGATCGAGCAGATCGACATCGGCGGCCCGAGCCTCGTACGCGCCGCGGCCAAGAACTTCGTGGATGTGATCGTGGTGGTGTCACCTGAAGAGTATTCGCGTGTACTCGATGCACTCGATCAACCAGGAGGTCCATCACAACGCTTTCGATTCGATCTCGCTCATAAAGCGTTCGCGCACACCGCGCGTTACGACACGGCGATCGCGTCAACACTGGGCACAGTGAAAGCCGGTGATAGCAGTTTCAGTCGTCCCGCTGCCAGCAACGAATTTCCCGACAGCCTCTCGATCGAACTTCGTAAAGTTCGCGATCTTCGCTACGGCGAGAACCCGCACCAGCGTGGTGCGCTCTACACGGGGTTCGGACCGCATGCCGGCTACTCGATGCTCCAGGGCAAGGAGTTGTCGTACACCAACCTGCTCGATCTGGATGCGGCCATCCGCATGGTGATCGAATTCAAGGAACCGGCGGCGGCGCTCATCAAACACGCGAACCCATGTGGCGCAGCGACCGGTACGAATGCGGCTGACGCGTACATTCGCGCGCGCGAGGCCGACGCGCTTTCTGCCTTCGGCGCGGCGGTCGCGCTCAATCGTCCGATCGATGTCGATGCGGCTCGTGCAATCGTGTCGACTCGAATCGACGCGGTGATCGCTCCGGCAGTTGAAGAAGAGGCGCGCGCGATCCTGGCCACCAAGGCCAACATGCGTGTGGTCGTGCCCGAGCGCGTGCCGTCGGACGACGAGGCTCGTCCGTCGGATGATCTCGAGATTCGCTCAATCGTCGGCGGCGTGCTCGTGCAGAGCCGCGATACTGTCAGCGAAGCGCACGAATCATGGCCTTCTGCCGATCTGAAAGTGGTGACCAGGCGAGAGCCTACGCGCGACGAGTGGCAGGCGCTGCGATTCGCCTGGCGGCTCTGCGCGCACGTCAAGTCGAACACCGTCATCTTCACCAGCGCCGATCGCACGTTAGCGATTGGCGCGGGGCAGATGAGCCGCGTCGATGCCGTGAACGTTGCCCGGATGAAGGCAGCAGCGATTCGTCCGGATCTGCTGAAGGGTTCCGTTGCGGCATCGGACGCGTTCATTCCCTTCCGTGATGGACTCGATGCCATCGCGGCTGCCGGTGCAACGGCGGTGGTGCAGACCGGCGGATCGGTTAAGGATCAGGAAGTGATTGCCGCGGCCAATGAGCACGGACTGGCGATGGTCTTCACGGGTCGCCGGCACTTCAGGCACTGAGCTGGACGGCGGGTCTCACTCCGCCGCTACGTTGCACGGAGCCACTGACATGCATCAGATTCTGGTCTACGCCGATTCGCTGACGTGGGGTGCAGTCGAGATGGAACAGCGAATATAGTGGGCCGCGAGAGGAGGCCCGTTGCAGACGCAAACGCATACCCCCCTTGGCAAACCAGCCCACGTCCGCGAAATCACTCCGCGATCGGTAACGGTGGGTTTGCTGGTGGCGCTCGTGATTGGCGCTTCCTATCCCTACGTCGTTCTCAAGTTCGGCTTCGGTCCCAACATCTCCGTCGTCTCGGCCTTTTTCGGATTCATGGCGCTCGGTCTGTTTTTCAAGGACTACAACCGCTGGGAAAACAACATCGTCCAGACCGCCGGTACGACAGCGGGACAGATCTCATTCCTGTGCTGGCTGCTCGCGGCGTTCGACATCCTTGCCGCCGAACCGGGGAGTGGTTTCGACGTTCACCTGACACGCATGCAGACATTCGTGTGGCTGTCGGCGTCGGGAGTCCTCGGCGTGCTGCTCGCAGTACCGCTCCGAAAGCATTTCATCGAGGACGAGAACCTGCCGTTCCCCGACGGCATTGCCGCGGGTGAGACGGTGATCATGCTCGACTCGCGTGGTGAGCAGGCGCGCAAGTCGGCGTTCGTCATGTTCGGGGCGCTGGCGGCATCAGGCCTGACATTTCTGGCCACACAGCTGCGCTGGCTGGTCGACAACATTCCACTCACCGTCAACGCGTTCTCGGCACGTGTCGGCCTTGGCTTTGGCGTCTCGTTGCTCAACATCGGCTCCGGAATGATCATCGGCTTCCGGATCAGCACCAGTATGCTGATCGGCGGCATCATCGGCTGGGTCATCGCTCCACCCTGGTTGTTGTCGCAGGGCTTGATCGCCGCTGATGCGCGCCGTGTCGACGTCCTGCTGCTCATCATGTGGCCAGCGGTTGGAATGCTGGTGGCTGGTGGGATGTCCGCACTGCTCCTCCGATGGGGAGTGCTGGTCCGCACATTCAAGGGGCTCGCTTCGTCCGCGAGCGTCTCAGGCGATCTCCCGCTGCGCTGGGTCTGGATCGGCGGCCTCGCCGCAACCATCTTCCTCATCGTCGTACAAGCCTTGTTCTTCGGCACGCCCGTATGGCATTCCATCGTCGCGATCGCGTTGTCGGTGCCTTTGGGGTTGGTTGCATTGCGTGTGCTCGGGGAGACCAACTGGGGACCGATCAGCACGATGACGAACGTCATACAGGCCGCCTTCGGCGCGATCGCGCCAGGGGATCTGCGCGCGAACATGGTCTCGAGCGGAATCACCGGCGCCGTGGCTGCCGAGTCGGAAGGGTTGATGCAGGACTTTCGCGCCGGTCAGATGATCGGATCGACGCCGCGGATGCTGACGTATATGCAGCTCATCGCCGTCCCTGTCGGGGCGTTGGCGCTGGCATTCATGTATCCGCTGCTTCGCGATACCTACGGCGTCATCGGCGACAACGCGCAGCTACTCAGCCCGACATCGCAGCGGTGGGTGGGTTTCGCCAAGCTGGTGACGCAGGAGCTGACGGGACCAGCCGCAACCAATCCCGCCGCCGCGGCTCGGATCGCCTGGATGACGGCGTCGCTCGGCGTAGGTGCGCTGATCGGTGTCGTGCTCACGTTGCTCGAACAGAGGGCGAGCTGGCGGCCGTATATTCCTTCTCCGACCGGGATGGGAATCGCGATGCTCATTCCGATCAATGCGGTCACGATGATCTTCCTGGGCGCCGCGGCGGACTTGATCTGGTCGAAGGCGTCGCCCCAGTCGCACGAGCGCTACTCGATTCCGATCGCTTCGGGCCTGATCGCAGGTGAAGCGCTGGTGGCGGTGGTGATCCCGCTGCTCGTGACCGTAGGTGTGATGCGACTGCCGTAGTGGAAATCGTACCGGAGGCCGGGTCCTGATGTGTGGACCCGGCAAATCATGGCGGGTCTAAAAAGCCAGACCCGCCCTACGATGATCGTTTTTCAAGCGCCGCGAGTAGTTCGGTGGTCGACGCGGTCGCAGGGCCGAACTTGCCAACGACGATGCCAGCGGCTTCGTTTGCGACGCGGGCAGCTTCGCAGACAGTCGCGCCCGAGGAGAGCGCGACTGCCAACGTCGCGATCACCGTATCGCCGGCGCCAGTCACGTCCGCGACTTCGCGCGCCGCGGCCGGCAAGTGACCTTCGAGTCCATCGCTCAGCAGCCAGATGCCTTGATCGCCGCGCGTCATCAGCACGTCGCGGCATCCTGCGCGTTCCCGGAAAACGCGAGCCGCACCTCGCGCCTCGTCCTCGCTTCGCACTCGCCGGTGGGTCGCGACCTCTGCTTCGTGATGGTTCGGTGTCACGATGGTCGCGCCTCTGTAGTAATCGAGATGCGGGATTTTCGGATCGACCAATACCGGCGTGCCGTGCTCAGTGCCGGCATCGACGACAGCCTGCATCACGCGCCGGGTCACGCAGCCCTTCAGGTAGTCGGACACGATGATGGCCGAGCATCGCGACGCGTGCTTCTCGATCTCCGAGACGATGCGATCCTCGATCTCACCACCAATCTCAGAGTCGTTTTCGTAGTCGATCCGCGCCACCTGCTGGTTGCGGTCTGTCACGACGCGCATTTTCGTCGTCGTGGGACGGTTGCCGTCGCCCACGAACGAAGGAGCGATGCCCGCCTCGCGGCAGGCTTGGACCAGTGTCGCCGCGGCATCGTCGCGCCCGGTCACCGCGACCAGCGTCGCCTGCCCGCCGAGTGCGACGACGTTGCTGGCGACATTGGCGGCCCCACCCATCCGATACATGTCGTGATCGAAAGCAACAACCGGCACCGGCGCTTCTGGTGAGATGCGCGTCACACGGCCGACGATGAACTTGTCGACCATGGCGTCGCCGATAACGAGAACGTTCACGCCGCCCGCGCGCGAGATGATCTCGCGCGCGCGATCAGGCGCGAGGGCTGGCAGGAGCATCGTCGCGGCGGGCTGCCGCAAACGGGAGAGTGACGAGAACAAGAAACAACATCAGGAACTCGGAATCGCCGAAGTTGTACTCGAAGAGACCTGCGGAAAGCATGCTGGCGATTGCGGCCAGGGCGGCGGCAGCCATGGTCGGTTCACGCTCGGTCCGGAACAGCCGGAACAGGCTGTATGCCAGGACGACGATGAAAGCGACCCAGATCACCAGAGCCGGAAGCCCGCGTTCCGCAGCGATCTGAAGCGGAACGTTGTGCAGGTGAGGGTTCACCGGTTGCACGGCGTCAGCATCGCGATACTGCACATAGAGCTTGGGGATCATCGCTGGGCCCACACCGGTGAGCGGGAAGTCGCGCACCATCGCCGTTCCGGTGCGCGCCATCGCCAGCCGATCGCGATTGCTGGGATCCCGCAGATCGAACATCGAGACCATGCGGTTTGTGACGCTGTCGGGTGCAAACGCGAAAAGCAATGCAGCCACGACGGGCAGCAGTCCCAGAAGACGCAGGTCCTTCAGAATGAAAAGCACACCGACGGCCACGCAGGCACCGACCCAGGCGCTGCGTGTCAACGTCAGCGACAACGCGACGACCAGCGCGGGCATGACGAGCGCCGGCCATGTGCGGTCGCGGCCTCCGAATACGAGTCTCGCCGCTGCCGCGCCAATCACCAGCATCAGCGTTCCCGAGTAGGTCATGTAGTGGCCGAGCGTTCCGCGTGGCCGCTGGCCGAGGCTGTCGAAGTGCAGCATTCCGTATTGCACGATGCCGTACGCCGCCGCGGCCGCTCCCACCGTGATGATCACGTCCATCGTCATCGCGGCTCGGGGACCGCGCGCCAGGTCGTACACCGCGGGCACGATCAGGAAAAGCAGCAACTGACGGTCATCGATGAAGCTTTCAAGCGGAGCAATCGAGAAGACCGTCGAGATCAACGTGATTGCGGCATAGGCCAACAGCGCGCCGAAAAATGTGGGCGCGGTCGGCCGTGTCTTGTCACGGATGAGGGCGATGACCCAGCAGAGAAGCAGGGCGCCGAGCAGGATTTGCGCAGCCGCAATCGACAACTGCACCGCGGCCACGAAACCGAACAGGAGGATCGTCGTCAGCCGGTCGAGTCCCGGTGCGGCCGGTGCGTCCGGCATTCCAATCGTTGTGGCCCTCATCAATGCACTACAGGAATTCTACGTGCGTTCGCGGCTGACGCGGCATTTCGATCCGTGTGAGGAGTGGAACGAAGTGCCCGCTCGGCGGCTGCGATGACCCTTTCGGGACCAGTATTCGTGAGGCACCTGAAGTCACCCGGCACGCACACTCGCTGGTGACACGGCCGGCACGGCAACGGTCCAGGATCAATGATTTCCGAGAACCACCGTGGATCGCGCCAGGGATAGGACCGCTCCGCCAGGGTCGGCCCCAGCAACTCGACGATGGGTACCGATGTCGTGGCGGCAATGTGGAGCGGGCCGCTGTCTCCTCCAATGAAGAGCGCTGCCCGAGCAATCAGCGCGCGCAATTCGCTCAACTGAAACGTGCGGCTATCGAGCAGCGCCCCGTTCAGCGGCCCGAGTGTGTTCCGCGCTGCATCGGCAATCCGCCGCGCCGCTTCGACGTCGGAGGGGCCTGATGTCAGGAATATGCGTCGGGATCCTTCTTGCCGGACCAGTGCGACGACAAGCGACACGAACGACTCTTCGGGCCACCGCTTGAATCGCGTGCTGGCACTCACGTGGATCACGATCAGCGCGTTGGTTGGACCGACTCCTGATCGGGTGAGGTGTGCGTCGATCCGCATTTGCGCCTGCGTGTCCGCCGGCATCTGCACCGGATCCCGAGCGGCATCCAGCGGCGGGATACCGAGGGGAGCGATGAGGTCCCACTGATTCATGACAGAGTGCCGCGGCGTCAACTGCCGGGATCGTGGAACCGCATCGGTGTACATCCACGAGCGTCCGGTGATCGTGTAACCGATCCGTCTGTGCGCGCGGCTTGCCCACGTGAACCACGCGCTTCGCGGACCGCCATGCAGGTCGATCGCGAGATCGAAGTGGCCTTGCGCGAATCGCCGGGCGCTCGCGATGTCGTCGGCAATTCGCGCCAGCCCTCGCCTTCGTGGGACGACGATTAGCTCATTGATGTGAGGATTACCTTCGACGATCGGCGCCGCATCCGGTTCCACGGCATACGCGAGATGGGCCTCGGGATAGTGGCGCCGGAGCGCACTCAGCAACGGCGTCGTGAATACCACGTCTCCGATCGGGCGCAACCGGACCAGCAGGATGCGCACTAGCCCACGCTCGCTTGCAAAAATCTTGGCGGCTCGAGGTGGAGCGTCACTGCCGCAGCTCCGCGTTAGACTGGCTATTCAGGATCCACCGTCGCCTCGTCAATCAACATCACCGGGATGTCGTCCTTGATCGGATAGACTCGGCGACACTTCTCGCATTTGAGCCCCTGGCCGTTGTTGACCAGTCGGACCGGCGTCTTGCAATTCGGGCAGGCAAGGATTTCGAGCAGTTCCTTGTCGACAGGCATACCCCTCCGGATTAACCCCTATTACTCGAAGAACCCAACACAGCGAGCGGCATTGATCACGCTGGAACTATAACATCTTGGGCTAAAATCGATTATCTATGGCACATACCCGCGCCGCTTCGTGGCTGCTCCTCAGTGCGTTCCTGGTCGGGCTTGTGCCAGGAGTGTCTTCCGCTCAGGGGTCATCGCAGTCGTACCTGTCGTTCCTCATGGCCCGTCGTCTCGAGGCAGAGGGCGACAACTCCGGTGCGCTTGCAGCGCTGAAGCGAGCCGCGGCGGCCGATCCAAAGTCGGCGGAGATCTACGCCGAGATGGCGGGTTTCCATCTGCGCCATAACGAACGGCCCGAAGCAGAGACCGCAGCGAAGGCCGCGCTGGCGATCAATCCAGACAACGTCGGCGCCAATCGCGCGCTCGGATTGATCAACGCCGCTGCCGTTGAAGGCACGACTGGTCGCGATATCACTGGTCAACTGCAGACCAACTTGCGCGATGCCATCATGTATCTGGAACGCGCCGTCAAGGCATCAGGGCCGACTGCAGATGTGACACTGCACTACACGCTCGGTCGCCTGTACATCCGCAACAACGAACCCACCAAAGCGATCGAGTCGCTGTCCCGGGTCCTCAGTCAAAATCCAGAGTCACTGACTGGCCGTCTGACGATGGCGCAGGCGTATGCGGCGAACAAGGATCTGAAAAGCGCGATCGCCACGTTGCAGGAGGTTCTCGAGTTCGAACCGCGCGTCGCGTCGGCTCTCGGGCAGTATCAGGAAGAAGCGGGTCTGCTGGAGGACGCGGTGGAGAGCTACACCGTGGCGCTGGCGGTGCAGCCGCGCAGCCGCGAGTTGAAGGTCCGGCGCATCGCCGCGCTGCTCGAAGCAAAGGAATATCAACGCGCTGCCGCGTTTGCCGGCGAGGGACGAAAGCAGCATCCCGACGATCCGAGGTTCGTTCGCCTGCAGGCGCGTGCCCTGTTCGATGGCGGCGATCGCTCCGGAGCGATTCTGCTGCTCGAGCAAGCCACGAAGGCGGCGCCCAAGGATACGGACACACTCTTCACACTCGCTGACATCTACGCCGATGCCGGCCGGGGCACGGACGCCGAGAAAGTGCTCCGGCAGATCGTTTCCGCCGAGCCGATGAACGCCAGCGCCCTGAACTACCTCGGCTACCTGTTGGCGGTTCGCGGCGAGCAACTCGACGAAGCCATCCAACTCGTGCAGCGCGCGCTCAAAGAGGACCCCGACAACGGCGCCTATCTCGATAGCCTGGGATGGGCGTACTTCCGCCGCGGCAATCTCGACGAGGCCGAAAAGTACCTCGTGGCCGCGGTGAAGCAACTTCCCGACAACTCCGAGATCCAGGAGCACCTCGGCGACCTGCTCGCACGGCGAGGACGGTTTGCTGACGCAGTCGCGGCGTGGACGCGCGCTCTTGCCGGGGATGGACAGGACATCGATAAGGACGCTATCGAGAAGAAGATCAGCAGCGCAAAAGGCAAAACTCAAAATGCAAAATGACGCGTAGCCGTCCGATTTGCATTTTGCATGCTGCGTTCTGCATCGCATGGGTGGCCTTCAGTGCCGCATGTGGTGCACGGCGAGTCCCGTTCCCTTCCGATCCTGGTTCACCGCTTCCCAATTATGCCGATTTGCACGCCGAAGTGACGGCGGCTTGTCGCGGTGCGCGAACGCTTACGGCCGAATTAGGCCTGCGTGGGCGAGTTGGTAGCCGACGCATCAGCGGACGTCTCGTGTCCGGCTTCGAGACTCCAGCGAAGATGCGACTGGAAGCCGTCGCGCCGTTCGGTCCACCAGGTTTCATCCTGGCCGCGCGCGGCGACCAGGCCGTCCTCCTGCTGCCACGAGATGAGCGCGTCGTGAAGGGGCAATCAGCGGAAGCGATTCTCGGTGCGCTGACCGGCGTTGCGCTTGCGCCCGCCGACCTGCAGGCCATCCTGACAGGCTGCGTTCTTCCGGCGTCCACAGCCACAGGGGGACGGCTGCACTCAAATGGGTGGGCCTCGATCGATCTGGATGGTGGCGCGACCATGTACCTGCAACGAATGGGAACGTGGCGCGTGCGCGCGGCGCGGCGCGACGGATGGGAAGTGGACTATCCGCAGTGGCAGGGGCAGTTTCCACAGGCCCTTCGCCTTCGTTCGGCGAGCGAGCCGGCGAATGTCGATCTGACCGCGACCCTCGCGCAGATTGAGGTCAACCGCGATCTCGACCCGACGGCATTCACGGTAGACGTTCCCGCCAGTGCCAGCCCACTGAGTATCGAAGAGTTGCGCGACGCGGGTCCACTGGGGGAGCGCCCGTGAGCGCAGCCAGAACATCAGCGCCGACTCCAAGGGCGGTCTCGGTTCGTGCGCATGCGAAGATCAATCTCGACCTGCGCGTGCTCGGCACGCGGGCCGACGGGTTTCACGAGCTCCGCACCGTGTTCCAGGCCCTGGCGTTGTACGACACGATGGAGTGCGTGCCTCGACCGGGTCCGTTCGCAATCGAGTGCGAGACGGCGGGTGTTCCGCTCGACCGATCCAATCTCGTCTGGCGAGCCGCCGAATCCTTGTGGCGTTCGTTGCGCCGACAGGGACCCGTAAAGGACATGCTCGTGCGGTTGCACAAGCGGATTCCGTTGCAAGGCGGTCTTGGCGGCGGCAGCACTGACGCCGCGGCGACGCTGGTTGCGCTGTCGCACGCCTGGCGCGTGCCGCTTCGGTCCAATCAGTTCGTGGATGTCGCGGCCACGCTCGGGGCCGACGTTCCGTTCTTCCTGTCGGGTGGCACCGCGCTTGGGCTCGGCCGCGGTGACGAGATTTATCCCCTCGCCGATCTGCCACGCCACTGGGTCGTCCTCTTGATACCGGGTTTTGGCGTCGCCACGGTCGATGCGTACGGTTGGTACGACGCCGAACGCGATCTGGCGCGTGGCCCGATCGTCAGGGAGGCGCAGTATGTGCCCGGTCCGTGGCCGTCGCGCGCGGCACAGATGATCAACGACCTCGAGACGCCGATCGCGCGGCATCATCCCGAGATCGAGCAGATGAAAACCGCTTTGCGTCGAGCCGGGGCGCTGGCAGCCGCCATGTCGGGAAGCGGATCGACGGTGTTCGGCCTGTTTCAAAAGCGCAAGGACGCCGTCCTTGCCGTCGAACGGCTGTCCGGCTCGGGGTGGCGAGTCATCCTGACCGAATCACTCGGTCGTGGCGAGTACTCGCGGCGCAGCCGCCCCCGGTCCCATGCGTCTTGAAGGGAAGAGTTCTCTGAAGGCGGGCAAATTCCATTGCCGGCATCGGGAGTTGGACGTTTGGGAGTTGGAGTTTCTGCTCGTCAGTCTTGCCCGAGGCCACAAGTCTCGACTACACTAGGGGTTTGCACCACTGCCGCTGAGCGACTCCAGTAGATTTCTGTAGCTGTGTACGGCTGATACCCTCGGTGCCCGGGCGACGAGGTGACGTGGTGGGGCGTGGCCAAGCGGTAAGGCGCGGGACTTTGGATCCCGTATTCGGAGGTTCGAATCCTCCCGCCCCAACCAGCTCGGCGACGCTGGTGCTGCCTCGCACGGGACTCCGCAGCGCGTCCGCTGAGGGGTAGGCACTGGTCCCTGCTGATGTTCGTTGGGATTGATACTGAGCGATGAGACGACCCTTGAGCGGTGATGGCCTCCTGTCGACCGGCTACGGCGACCTGAAAGTTTTTTCAGGCAGCGCCCACCCGCAGTTGACGAAGGAGATCGCCGACTGCCTCGGGATTCCGCTCGGTCAGGCGCGTTTGCGGCGGTTTCCCGACAGTGAAGTCTCGTTTCAGATCGACGAGAACATCCGTGGGGCGGATGTCTTTATCGTCCAGCCGACGTCGTCGCCGGTAGACCCGCACCTGATGGAACTGCTGGTCATGATTGACGCGTTCCGCAGGTCGTCGGCGTCGCGGATTACGGCCGTCATTCCGTACTACGGATACGCACGGCAGGACCGGAAGGACAAGCCGCGAGTGCCGATCTCGGCGAAACTCGTGGCAAACCTGCTCAGCGCGGCCGGGACGAATCGTGTGCTGACGATGGATCTGCATAAGGCGCAGATCCAGGGATTTTTCGACATCCCGGTCGACCATCTGTTCGCGGCCCCGGTGATCATCGAATACTGCGCGCGGCTGCAGATGGAGAACCTGACCATCGTCTCGCCTGATGCAGGCGGCGCCGAGCGTGCGCGCGCTTACGCCAAGCGCCTCGATGCCGAGCTCGCCGTCGTCGACAAACGGCGCACGGAAGACGGCACAGCGGAGGTCATGAACGTGATCGGTGATGTGCAGGGACGTACGTGCATCCTGCAGGACGACATCATCGACACGGCCGGCACCATCTGCAAGGCGGCAGTCGCGTTGAAGGAAGCCGGCGCCGAGAGGGTGCTGGCGTGCGCGGTGCACGGGGTGCTGTCAGGGCCGGCGATCGAGCGGATCGAGAAGTCGCCACTCGACCACTTGATTGTGACCAATTCGGTGCCGTTGCGGGGCGAGGCGCAGAACTGCCGGAAGATCGTCGTGCTGACGGTCGCCCGCCTGCTCGGTCAAGCGATTCGAAATATTCACGAGGAGACTTCGATCTCTTCGCTGTTCGTGTAGGCCGCGACGCGGCCCGTAGGCCGCGTCGTCGTGTTCGTGCTCGTAGACGCGGCCCGTAGGCCGCGTCGTGTTCGTGCTCGTGTTCGTGCTTGTAGACGCGGCCCGTAGGCCCCGGGTCCTGCTATTTAGACCCGGCGGGTCCGAACGGCAGGACCCACCCTACGGTGATTGGGAGAGAAATAGAGATATGGACGCAACACTGGAAGCAGTCAGGAGAGAAGGTCGCGGCAAGAACGAGGCAAATCGTCTCCGCGCCTCGGGCCGGGTTCCCGCAGTCGTGTACGGCACCGCCGTGAAGGGCAAGACGCCTGAAGGCGTCGCGGTTTCCGTCGATCCGAAAGGGTTGCTGAGGATCCTGCACTCGGATTCGGGCGCCAACACGCTGATCACGCTGAAGCTGGACGGTACCCAGGCGCGCGTCATGGTGAAGGAGTATCAACTGGATCCGATGACGCACCAGTTGCTCCACGCCGACTTCTACCAACTCGCGATGGACAAGGCGATCACCGTTACGGTGCCTGTGCTCGTCAAGGGTGAGCCGAAGGGTGTGAAGGTGCAGGGTGGTCTGCTGGACTTCGTGACGCGCGACATCCAGGTGCAATGTCTGCCGACGGACATTCCCGAGCACATCGATGTGGACGTGAGCGAATTGATGCTGCATCAGTCGATTCGCGTGCGCGACCTGGCTGCAGATCCGAAGTGGAAGCCGGTCACCGACGGCGAGACGATGCTCGTGCACGTCATCATGCCGAAGGCCGAGGAATCGGCGGCGGCAGAGGCGGTCGAGGCTGCGCCTGCGGCGGCGGCAGAGCCCGAAGTTATCAAGAAGGGCAAGACCGAAGAGAAGGAAGAGGAGAAGCCGAAGAAGTAGCGGTGGGCCTTTACCTGGCCTGAGCCGGGTTGAAGGCGGCCCACCGAGATCCCATGAAGCTCATTGTGGGTCTGGGCAATCCGGGGCGCGAGTACCGCGAGACCCGCCACAACGTCGGCTTCATGGTGGTCGAGGAAATCGCGAGACGATACGCGCTTGCCTGGGCGCAGGCGCCGTCGCAGGTGCCGGACGCGTTCGTGGCCAAACGCTACGGAACGGATCCGATGCTGCTGGCCAAACCGCTGACATTCATGAATCTCAGCGGCGACGCAGTTGCGGCGCTGGCGCGCTACTACGATGTGCCGGTGGCCGAGTTGCTGGTTGTCGTGGACGAAGCCGCGCTGCCGTTCGGACGGCTGCGCGCGCGCGCCCGCGGATCGGCAGGCGGCCACAACGGTCTGAAGTCGGTGATCGAACGGCTTGGGACCACAGAGTTTCCCCGGCTGCGGCTGGGGGTCGGGCGCGGGGACGGCAGGAGGGATCTTGCCGATCACGTGCTCTCGAAATTCGAGCGAAGCGAGCGCGCCGAGCTCGAATCGTTCATCATCCGGGCGGCCGATGCCGCCGAGATGTTCGCTGCGGAGGGCATTCTCAAGGTGATGAACACGTACAACCCGGACGCCGCAGGGCCGGAACTTGATTGACTCCTTGCTGCCAAGCACGAAGGGCACGAAGGGACGCGTGTGGGCAGCCTTATGTCCAGAAGGAGACGTATGAACAGGAAGTACGAACTCGTGTACGTCGTGTCGCCTGAGGCGTCCGACGAACAGGTGGGCGATCTGCACACGCAGGTCGGTGCCATCGTCCAGAGAATGGGCGGCCAGATCGAGAAGACCGACAACTGGGGCCGTCGCAAGCTCGCCTACGAGATTGGCCGGCACAAGGAGGGGACTTACGTCCTCGAGGTGATCAACGGCGGCGGTGATCTGATGAAGGAGATCGATCGTCGTCTCAAGGTCATCGATCTCGTCATCCGCCATCTCGTCGTGCGGGTCGACGAGGAACAGGGCGTGGTCGAACGGACTCGTGCCCAGCGCACCGAGAACAGCCGTCGCCGCCGGGTCGCGCGCGGCCTGCCTGCTGATCGTCAGCCGGGCGAGGGTCAGCGTGGCGAGGTCGATGACGACCGTGAAGATCGCTTCGACATGGGGGAGGAACTCCGATGAACGGGAAGAAGAGTTTCGGAGGCGGAGGCGGTCGCGGGAAGGCGTCGGCCAATCAGCAGAACAAGGATGGCCAGCGCCGGCCGATGTTCCGGCGCCGCAAGGTCTGCAAGTTCTGTTCGGACAAGATCGACGACATCAACTACAAGGACGTGCGCATGCTCATGCCCTTCGTCCCCGAGCGCGCGAAGGTGCTGCCCCGCCGTATTTCGGGCACCTGCGCGCTGCATCAGAGAAAACTGCGGACGGCCATCATGCGCGCGCGGCAGCTGGCGCTGATCCCGTACACGACGGAGTAGGCACGCCATGGAAGTCATCTTGAGAGAACACGTCGACAATCTCGGCCGGCGCGGCGAGATCGTCAAGGTTGCCGCGGGATACGCGCGGAACTATCTGCTGCCGCGCAAGCTGGCGTTGCCGGCGACCGAGGGCAACAAGAAGCACGTCGAGCGCGAACGGAAGATCATGGAGGCCCGCGAGGCGGAGGACAAAGGGAAAGCCGAAGCCATGTCCGCGAGGCTCGCGCTGATCGACATCACGATCGCCCGGCGCGTAGGAGAGACCGATCAGTTGTATGGGTCGGTGACGGCCGTCGACATCGCCGAGTACCTCAAGGGCAAGGGCTTCGAGATCGATCGGCGGAAGCTGATTCTGCCCGAGCCGATCAAGACCATCGGCGACCACAACGTGCCGCTGAAGCTGCACCGTGAGGTCACCGTACCGCTCGTCATCAAGGTGGTCAAGGAAGGAGCCGAGGCGTAGTCAACGCGCACGCTGAAGCGTGCGCTCTACGAATCGGGCGACATCCGTAGAGCGGAGCTTTCGCCTCCGTGGTTCAAAGAAGTTGGCGCGCCTCGTCCCACATCTCGCGGACGAGGACGCCAGCCGCGATCGGCCTGGCCATCGCCGCCGATTGTCCCGCCCACAACTGCATCCGGTGCGGATCGTTCGCCGCCGCGCCGGCCGCCTTCATCGCCGCTGTCAAACCGCGCTGAATGGGGTACGGCGCCGGACGCGGCGCGTCAGGTGACGCTGCGGCCCTCACGAAATCAGTTGCGACCGAACGCCCGAGTCGTCCCGTCAAGGCGCGCGTTGGCACCGTGTCCTCCGGTTCGAGATCGTCGAGTGCGCTGGCCCATGATCGGTGGATCTCGGCTTCCGGGCATCGAAGGAACGCCGTGCCGATCGAAACCGCGCTCGCGCCGAGAGTCAGCGCCGCCGCTATTCCCCGGCCGTCACCGATCCCTCCGGCGGCGACAATCGGAATGTCAATGTGATCGGCCAATCGCGGGATCAACGCGAAGAGACCGACCGATTGACGTTCCGCGGCAGACGGATCGAACGAGCCGCGGTGACCTCCTGCCTCAAATCCCTGCGCGATGATCGCGTCTGCGCCTGCCGCTTCCGCCTGGCGCGCCTCGGCGAGCGTCGTGACGGACGCAAACCAGGCGATGCCTCTCTGTTTCAACTGCGCCGCGAAATCGCTGGAAAACAGTCCCATCAGAGACGATGCCACTCGTGGTTTGGTGTCGAGGATGGTCTGACAGTGGCCCTCGAAATCCTGCTTCGCCACCTCGCCCGCCGACTCGGCCACTTCCGGTCCCCATGCGCGAAGAAATTGCCGAATTCGTTTCTCATGGTCCGCGTCCCGCGGCTGCGGACGATCGGGTATCCAGGTATTCAGGTGGAGCATGCCGCTGGTGCCAGCACGAAACTGGCGCACCCAGTCGCTGACGCCAGGCGAAGATGTCAGCAGCATACCCATTGCGCCCATGCCGCCGGCATTGGCAACTGCGATCGACAGACCGACCGGACAGGCTCCTGCCATTGGCGCGAGCAGAATCGGCAACTCGAGACCGTAGGACGCGCAGAATGCTTCCGCACGGTCGCGAGGACGAGTTTGACGAAGGAGAGTCATGTGGTTGACCGATTATGACGATCTGCGTCATTGACGCAGCAACGCCCGGCTGATCGCAGTCGTCAAAGGGCTGAGGTGCACCAATGTTAGGGGAAATTCGTCACCTCGTCCGCGCTCTGCGGCGCAGTCCCGGCTTCACTGCGGCCGCTGTCCTCACCCTTGGCCTCGGGATCGGCGCGACGACGGCCATCTTCAGCCTGATTGACGGCGTGCTTCTGCGGCCGCTGGCCTACCCGAATCCCGAGCGGCTCTACGTCATTCACGAGTCATTTCCGAATGTCGCGCGCATGCCAGTCAATGCCGGCCATTTCGAGCGCTGGCGTGCCGCGACCCGATCGTTCGATGGACTGGCACTGCTCCGGCCGGTGACGGTCAATCTCACCGGACGCGGTGAGCCAGAGCCGGTATCGCTCGCCCGTGCGTCCGCCGCTCTTTTTCCGATGCTCGGTGTTCGGGCACAGGCGGGCAGGCTGTTCCTCGACGAAGAAGATCGCGCAGGGCGCGATCGCGTCGTGATGTTGAGCGACGCGTTCTGGCGTCGACGCTTCGATGGCGATCCGGCGGTGATTGGTCAATCGATCATGCTCGATGGTGAACCATACGACGTGATCGGAATCCTGCCGCCTCAATTCAGGTTCCCGAAGGTCGGTCTCCTCTACGAGACGCCAACGGCGAGCGCAGATCCTCAGATCTGGAAGCCATTCGGCGCGCGCGATTTCGAGCTGTTTCCGGTTGGAAACTTCAATTTCGCCGCCGTGGCGCGACTCAAGCCTGGTGTGTCGGCCGAGCAGGCGCTTGACGATCTGAATGTCGTGCAAGCCGACGTGGGGCGAGCATCGAAGACGAATCTTCGTACTGCGCTGGTCCCGCTGCACGAGCAAGTAACCGGACGCTTACGCGATGGTTTCATCCTGCTGTCAGGTGCCGTCGGGCTCTTGCTCGTGATCGCGTGTGCCAACATCGAAAACCTCCTGCTCGCGCGCGCCGCGCATCGGCAACGCGAGATCGCGATTCGCACGGCGCTGGGTGCTAGCCGGTGGCGCCTCGTCCGGCAGATGTTGCTCGAGAGTCTAGTGTTGACGGCATCGGGAGGAGTGTTGGGTCTTGGCGCGGCCGCCGCTGTCGTTCCGCTCGTTCAGTCGCTTGCGCCACTTGATCTGCCTCGAATCCAGGAGATGGGCCTGGACGCGCGAGCTGCCGCGTTCGCGATCGTGACCATGATCGTGACCAGCCTTGCTGTGGTCTTTCCCGCGCGGCGATTCTCAATGAATGCTGCCACAGACGTAATGAGAAGCGGCTCAGCGGCCGTGGCCGGCGGGTCGGTTCGGGCACGCGCGCGATCGATTCTCGTGGGCCTCGAGGTAGCGATGAGTGTGATGTGCCTGATCGCCGGAGGACTGTTGCTGCATAGCTTCGTCCTTCTGCTCAGCGTCGATCGCGGGTTCGAAGCGGGACGCGTGCTCGTGATGTCGGTGACGCTGCCCGTCGCGCGGTATGGCAATCAGCAGTCGCGAGCCACGTTCATCGCCTCGGTGCTCGAGCGAATCGAACGAATTCCTGGCGCTTCGTCCGCGGGAACGGCGGATTTCCTGCCACTCACCGGTCAACGGGCTGACAACACGCTGTTGGTTGACGGCGCGAGCGATCGTGACCGGCCGATTCCGCAACTGCGATTCGTCGACGCAGGTTACTTTCGAACGCTCTCGATTCCGGTGCGTGCCGGTCGCCTGTTTGCGGACACCGACAATCAGCCAGGGAGACTCGTGGCCGTCGTATCCGAGTCGACGGCCGCACGCGCCTGGCCGGGCAGGGATGCCGTCGGACAGACGTTCCGGATGGGTAATTTTGCTGGACCGGTGACCGTTGTGGGCGTCGTCGGCGACGTGCGGCACATGAGCCTCGCCGATGCGCCGGCTCTTCACGTCTATGCGCCGTATTGGCAGATGACGGCGGCTCGAACGGCCCGGTCGTTCATCGTGAAAACGGCAGGGGAGCCCACTGAGATCTACGCGGCGATGGGGTCCGCGCTCCGTGCCATCGATCCGAGTTTGCCGCTTCCGCCGCTTCGCGCGATGGACGACATCGTCGACGACTCGGTCGCGGCACGTAGATTTCAAATGAATCTTGTTCTGACATTTGCTGCGATCGCGCTTGTGCTGACTGCCCTCGGCGTGTACGGAGTTGTTGCCTACGACGTCACGCAGCGTACGAGTGAATTCGGTGTTCGAATGGCGCTCGGCGCACGTCGTGGCGGAATCCTCCGGCTGGTCCTGCTGCATGGCCTTGGGCCTGCCGGTATCGGGCTGGTGGTGGGAATGGCCGCGGCCGTGGCGATTGGCCAATTCATGCGAAGCCTGCTCTTCAGCATTACGGCAACCGATCCGATCACGTTTGCCGCTGTGGCCGCTTTCGTGATGCTCGTGGCTGTCCTCGCCAGCGTCGTCCCCGCATATCGAGCCACACGAGTGAACCCTATCGTCGCGTTGCGTTACGAGTAGAGAGCGGCGTCGATTGTCGGCTTGTGATTGCGCGCCGCTCTACCCAACCCGCGCGAAGCGCCACGCATGGCGCCGCCGTTCGTGCTCCGTTTCGCCGTTGCGCCGTGTTGATCCCGCTGCCTCCGTCAAAATCGGTCTTCGGGTGTCTTGGGAGTTGAGAGTTGGGAGTTGACAGTTCTTTAGAGTACGGGTGCGGCGTAGGGCAGCGTGTAGTTCAAGATCCAGACAAGCAGGAGTACCAGCGGTACATGGACCACGAACTGCAGCATCGAGTAGCCGACGATGTCTCGCGCTTTGAGGCCGAGGATGCCGACGAGTGGCAGCATCCAGAACGGGTGGATCAGATTGGCCAGAGCCTCGGTTGCGTTGTAGGTCTGGACGACCCAGCCTAAGTGAACCTGCAGCGTCTTGGCTGCCTCCAGCATGTATGGCGCTTCAATCAGCCACTTGCCCCCGGCCGACGGGATGAAAAGGCCGAGGAACGCCGAGTAGATCCCGATCATCACCGGGAATGTGTGGGCGGTCGATATCGCCACGAAAAAGTGCGCCAACTGCGTTGCAATACCCGACTCGGTCATCATCCGGACGATTCCCGCATACATCGGGTACTGGATCAGCACGCCGCCGACCGGCGCGACTGACGCGGCAATCGCCTGCACGAACGACCGCGGGCGCCAGTGCAGCAGCAGTCCGACGATGAGGAACAGGAACACGTAGTGATTCAGTTCCAGGATGATCGCGGGACCGTTGGTCGCCACTTCACGGATCAGATACAAGAAGCCCAACGAGCAGACGATGACGGTGAGAAGCGGGCTGTACTCGAGCCATTCACCAGGCGTTTGCCGCGTGCCGATTTTCTGTGTGGCTGGCTCATACTCGACGCCCATCGCTTTCATCCCATGCGCTTCGGCATCGCCGGGCGCCGAGTAGTAGCAGATGGCCATCGAAACCAGGATGAGCGCGGCTGCAATGATCATGCTCTGCCAGAGACCAAGCGTCTGACTGAGCGGGATCACACCCGAGATGCGCTCGATCGCGTCCGGCAGCGATGCCGACGACGCCATGATGAGAGCGGCCGAGGAGGACAGACCGAGCGCCCAGACACTTCCCACTCCCAGGTACGCGGCGGCGCCGATCGCGCGGTAATCCGCACCGCGTACTCGATGTGCAACCTCACGAGCGAGCAGGCCGCTGAAGATCAGGCTGAAGCTCCAGGACACGAGTGACGCCAGCATCGAGAACAGCCCGACGTACGCCGCGGCGTTCCGTCCGTTGCTCGGGATTGCCGCAAGTTTCCGGATCA
The DNA here is from genome assembly GCA_035649635.1 of Vicinamibacterales bacterium. Taxonomy (GTDB): domain Bacteria; phylum Acidobacteriota; class Vicinamibacteria; order Vicinamibacterales; family UBA2999; genus Gp6-AA40. Next base: position 58,584 of record DASRJE010000187.1, read on the forward strand.
CGGCGTACACGGGAGGCGACGTCGCGACGGCATAGCCGGTGACGACGATCATCGACATCTGCATCGTGAACGTCACGAGATCCCAGAAGCCGGCGCCGAACCACTGCGCGGTTTGCACAAATGAGCTTCCCGTGGCGAGCGCAGCAACGAAGACCACGGCCACCGCAGCGAGGGCGAGCGCAAACGCGTCAGGAAACCAGCGCTCGAACCAGTCGGACAGGCGAAGGCCGACATTGGCGAGCATCGACGTGCGCGCGCCGAGCGGTTGTTCCAGCGTGTGGCTCCGTTCCTTGTGCATCTGCGGCACCTTGCGTCGGCCTTCGCTTCTACGAAATACTTATTAGCTGTTCTTGTCTCTAGAAGGGCTATTACCCTGCTGCTCGCTTGTGTTGGCGGGCTCGAGCCACGGTCAAGCCGATATCACGGCCGGTCTTACCCGCGGGCGAGCGTTGCCACCATGGGGGACACAAGCGAGTTGCACAGGTAACGCGTCAGATTTGCTGACCGTAGCCCAAGCGCGACCTGCATTATGGCAAACCTCGGATACATCGGCCTCGGGGCGATGGGCAGCCGGATGGTCGATCGCCTGCTCACCAAAGGTCATACCGTCATCGGTTACAACCGGACCAAGTCGAAGGCGCAATGGCTCCTGGACAAGGGAATGAAGTGGGGCGCCACACCACGCGAAGTCGCCCAGAAAGCAGATGTCGTCTTCGTGATGGTGACCGACTCGGCGGCGCTCGAGGGTGTGGCGGACGGCCCGGAAGGTTTCATCGCCGGTCTGAGCGCCGGCAAAACGATTGTCGACATGAGCACGGTCAGCCCGGTCGTCAGCCGCGAGACCGTCGAGAAGGTGCGCGCGCGCAGTTCCGACATGGTCGACTCCCCGGTTTCGGGCAGCATCAGCACGCTCGAGCAGGGCAAGCTGACGATGATGGTTGGCGGGAAGGTGGAGACCTTCGAGAAGGTGAAGCCGCTGTTGCTCGATATCGGAATGAAGGCGACCCACGTCGGCGATAACGGCCTGGCGCTGTCGATGAAGATCGCACTGAACCTCGCCATCACGACGCAGATGCTCGCGTTCTCGGAAGGCATCCTGCTCGCGGAGAAAGCCGGCATCGACCGCAAGACGGCGGTCGAGGTTTACACGAACAGCGTGCTGGCCTCCCCGCTCATTCAATACCGCGGACCCTTCGTGCTCAATATGCCGGAGGAGGCGTGGTTCGACATGAAAATGATGCAGAAGGACACGACGTTGGCCCTCGAACTGGGCCGACAGCTCGGCGTCGCGATGCCGACCACGGCGATCTCAAACGAGATGCTGACTGCCGCGCGGGGACTTGGCCTCGAGAAGAAAGATTGCGCCGCCGTGTTCAACGTGATCGCCAAGCTATCAGGAGTCCAGGCATGAGCACCGCCGCGACGAGTAAGGCCGCTACGCCAATTCCCACTGACACGCTGCTCCGGTTGTACCGGCAGATGGTCGCGATTCGCCTGTTCGAGGAGCGCGTCAACGACCTCTATACCCGGGCGTTGATGCCCGGACTCGCGCACCTCTACATCGGTGAGGAAGCGATTGCCGTGGGTGTCTGCGAAGGGCTTCGGAAGGACGACTACATCACCAGCACCCACCGCGGTCACGGTCACTGCCTGGCCAAAGGGGCGTCTCCTGATCTGATGTTCGCGGAGCTGCTCGGCAAGGAAGCGGGTTACTGCAAGGGCAAGGGCGGCTCGATGCACATCGCCGACCCGTCGACCGGCAACCTCGGAGCGAACGCCATCGTTGGCGGCAGCGCCGGGATCGCGACCGGCGCCGCCTTCGCCTCGAAGTATCTCAAGCAGGATCGCGTCGCCGTGTGTTTCTTTGGAGAAGGCGCGCTGGGGCAGGGCCTTCTGTATGAAGAGCTGAATCTCGCTCAACTCTGGAAGCTGCCAGTGATCTTCGCGTGTGAGAACAACGGCTACAACGAGTACACGCATTTCTCCGAGTCCACGGCGGGAGATGTGATCCTCCGGGCGCAGGCCTTCGGTATCGCGACCGAGACGATCGATGGCCAGAACGTGCGTGACGTGCATGCGGCCGCGTCCAAGTACATCGAGCGCGCGCGCAAAGGCGACGGTCCCGCGTTTCTTCAGTTCAAGACCTATCGCTATCACGGACATCACGTGGGCGACATCGCTCGTGCCTACTATCGCCCGAAGGCGGAAGAGCAGGAGTGGGTGACGCAGCGCGATCCAATCACGCTTCACGGTCAGTGGATGATGGACAACGGCATCGCCGATCGCGCGCAGCTGGATGCAATCCAGCAGGCGTTGATTGAGGAGATGGATGCCGCGATGCAGTTTGCCATCGACGCTCCGTATCCAGACCCGAGCAAGGTGGACCAGGACATCTATGCCTGAACTAGCAACCGCAGTACGAGAGCTGTCTTTCGGCGAGGCGATCAAGGAAGCGATTGCCGAGGAGATGCGCCGCGATCCAACGGTCGTCCTCATGGGCGAGGACGTGGCGGAGGCCGGCACGACCTTCAAGGTGTTGACCGGCCTGGTCGACGAGTTCGGCAAAGACCGCATCATCGACACGCCGATATCAGAAGCTGGCTTTACGGGCATCGGCGTGGGCGCCGCCATGACCGGCATGCGGCCCATCGTCGACATCATGTTCGGCGACTTCCTGATGATCATCATGGACCAGGTCGCCAACCAGGCCGCCAAGATTCACTACATGTCCGGCGGCAAATGGAAGGTGCCGCTGGTGATTCGCGCGACGATGGGCGCGACGCGGCGGTCGGCGGCGCAACATTCTCAGTCGCTGCACGCGTGGCCGAGTCACATCCCGGGTCTCAAGGTCGTGGTGCCTTCGACGCCGTACGACGCGAAGGGGCTGTTCAAGGCCGCCGTCCGCGAGGACAACCCCGTTGTGATCTTCGAGCACAAGATCAGCTACCGGAAGGTCAAGGGTCCGGTGCCAGACGAGGACTACGTGATCCCGCTCGGCGTTGCCGACGTGAAGCGGCAGGGAACCGACATCACGCTGATCGCGCTGAGCAGCATGGTGCAGGTTGCGCTCGGGGCGGCGAAGATGCTCGAAGAAGTCGGCATCAGTGCCGAGGTGGTCGATCCGCGTACCACCTGGCCGCTCGATGAGAAGACGCTGGTCGAATCCGTCAAGAAGACCTCGCGCTGCATCGTGATCGACGAAGGCTACTTCCGGTACGGCGTGACGGGCGAGTTGGCGTCGGTCATCCAGGAGCAGGCGTTCTTCGATCTCGACGGCCCGGTGCGGCGGCTCGGTGCGATGCACGTGCCGATTCCGTTCTCCCCGCCGCTCGAGGATGCGACGGTGCCGACGGAGCGGCAGGTCTTTGATCTGGTTCGCCAGATGGTGAATCGATAAAGCAGGAGATCCGAACGTGGCAATCAAAACCTACGGCACGATGGCGGTGGATTGGGAGCAGCGGATCGATTTCGATCGGCTGCGGCGAGAGCGGCTCGGGCGCATCAAGAGCCTGCTCGAGAAGTCGGAGATGGGCTCGGTGCTCTGCTTCGACATGAACAACGTCCGCTACATCACGGCCACGCACATCGGCACGTGGGCCCAGGACAAGATCAGCCGCTTCACGCTGCTGCCGCAGGGTGACGAGCCGATCCTGTGGGACTTCGGATCGGCGGCCAAGCATCACCGCCTGAATTGCCCGTGGCTCGGCGAGCGTTCACGCGCCGGGATTCCGTTGATGCGCGGCGCGATGTCACCCGAGATGGGTCGATCGGAGGATGTGGCCCGCAAGATCCGCATCGAGCTCGAGCAGCGGGGCCTTCACAAGGAGCCGGTTGGTGTCGACGTCGTCGAGCCGCCGGTTCTTTTCGCGCTCCAGAAAGAAGGGCTGAACATCGTCGACGGCCAGCAGTTGATGTCCGACGCGCGTGAGATCAAGACGCAGGACGAGATCTCACTCCTTGCGCAGTCGGCCGGCATGGTGGATGCCGCCTACTTCGAGCTCTACAAGGCGATGAGACCCGGCATGAAGGAAAGTGATGCCGTCGCGCTCGTCGCCAAGGCGCTCTACGAGATGGGCTCGGAATACGTCGAGGGCGTCAACGCGATCTCTGGTGAGCGCTGCAGCCCGCATCCACACGTGTTCTCCGACCGCGTGCTCCGCCCCGGCGACCCGGTGTACTACGACATTCTTCACTCCTACATGGGCTATCGCACCTGCTATTACCGGTGCTTCGCGATCAGCTCGGCGTCGCGCGCGTTGGTGGATGCCTACAAGCGGTGCCGCGATTATCTCGACGCATCGATCGAGCTGATTCGCCCCGGACGCACCACGGCGGAAGTCGCCGCGGTCTGGCCGAAGGCCCAGGAGTTCGGGTTCCCGGATGAGGAATCCGCCTTTGCGCTGCAGATGGGTCACGGGATCGGGCTCGCGATCTGGGAAAAGCCGATGATCAGCCGCCTCGTTTCGCTCGAGCACCCGCACGAGATCAGGCCGGGTATGGTGTTCGCGCTCGAAACGTTCTGGCCCTCGACCGACGGCTGGAGCGCGGCGCGCATCGAAGAAGAGATTGTTGTGACGGAGACCGGTCACGAAGTCATCACCCGGTTCCCCGCCGAGGAGTTGCTCATCGCTGGTGCGCCGTTCGTGACGGTCGGCGGTACGCTGCCGACGCTGCGTGAGCCCGAGCCGGCGCCGAACCTGCAAGTGAAGGAGATGATCGCGGCGGCCGCTCGTGCCGAGGTGGGAGCTCGCTAATGCCGGTCAGCGTCGTGATGCCTGCGCTCGAGATGGCGCAGGAGACGGGCAAGCTGGTTTCGTGGAAAAAGAGGGAAGGGGAGCAGGTCTACAAGGGCGAGATGCTCCTCGAGGTGGAGACTGACAAGGCGGTTGTCGAGATCGAGGCGGCGGGCGACGGCGTGCTGTCGGCAGTGACGGCGAAAGAAGGCGACGTCGTTCCTGTCGGTCAGACGATCGCGTGGCTGCTCAAACCTGGTGAAGCGGTCCCGAAATCCGGCGGGCCGCAGCAGACCGGGCGCAAAATGGATTCGGCTCCCGCCGCGGCCGCGGTCGCATCAGCTCCCGCAGCAGCGGAAGCGGCGCCTGCCGTGGCTCCGCGCATCTCACCGAAAGCACGGCGTCTCGCCCGCGAGCATGGCGTCGACATCACGAAGCTTCGCGGATCCGGTTCGGGGGGAGAGGTTCTCGCGGATGACATCCTGAAAGCCGCCCAGGCCGCGAGCGGACCCGCGGAGGTCCCATCGACGCCGGCTCCAGGTCCGGCTAACCGCCTTCGCCAAGGCTCCGGCGGTCAAGAAGCCGGACACTACGAGGTGCCGGCGCCGGCCGCTCGACCGGTTGCGCCACCGCCGCCCTCGGCGGCTGGTCCGGCGGACGCCGTCAGTTCGATCGGCCGCATCATGGCCGAGCGCACCACGCAAAGCTGGACGACGGTTCCGCATTTCTTTGTCGCGCGTGACGTCGATGCGACTGCCCTCAACGCGACGCGCGAAGGGCTCGTTCCGGTGATCGAGAAATCGCATGGCGTGAAGGTCACGCACACCGACCTGATGATCTCTGCTGTCGCCAAGGCGCTCAAGCAATATCCGCGGATGAACGGCAGTTGGGTCAATAACGCAGTCTCGTTGAACGCCGACATCAACGTGGCGCTGGCGATGGCTGTGGAGAACGCAGTGGTGACCGCCGTGATCCGCAATGCCGATAAGCTGCCGCTTGGCGCGATCGCCAAGCAGCGCAAGGAACTGTCGGAGCGCGCGCGTGCCAACAAGCTGCAGCCGGCGGACATTTCCGGTGCGACCTTCACGATCAGCAATCTCGGCATGTTTGGCGTGGACGCATTCACCGCCATCATCGTGCCGCCGCAGGCCGGTATCCTCGCGGTTGGTGCTATCAGCGACCGCGTGGTCGCCGTCGCCGGCATGATCGGCATTCGCCCGATGGTAACGCTTACGTTGTCCTCGGATCATCGGATCATCGATGGTGCTCGTGCCGCGCAGTTCATGCAGGAGGTCGTCGGCACGCTGTCTGATCCGGGCAAGTGGCTGGCTTGATGTTGGGCAGGCGGGTCTAAAGACCCGCCTCTACGTGTAGACGATTAGTAGCGGCGGGCCTTCAGGCCCGCCGAATCCTCTAAGCGATGAATCTCGGACTCAAAGGACGAACCGCGCTCGTCACCGGTGCCAGCAAGGGCATCGGAAAAGCGATCGCTCGCGGATTGGCGAACGAAGGCGTCAACCTCGTGCTGCTCGCCCGCGGTGTCGAAGAACTCGAGCGCTCGGCGGCCGAGATTTGTCGCGCCACTGGGGTCCGCGTGATCACCGTCGCAACAGACATGCGAGACACGGCCGCCGTGAAAGCGGCCGCCGATCGGGCTGCGAGCGAATTCAAGACCATTCACATCCTGGTCAACAACGCCGGCGGACCCATCAAGCGGCAGGAACGGCAGATCACCTGGCCCGACACCGACTGGATGGATGACGTGAACATCAAGACGATGGGGATGTTGCGGATGATCCAGGCGTTGCTGCCGAGCATGCCGACCGACGGCACGGGCCGCATCATCAACATCAGCGGGATCGCGGGCTCCAGTGTGCTCTCGTCCGCGTTGACGCACGGGTTGAACAACTCGGCGATGAATCACGTAACCACCTACCTGGCGCAGGATCTGTCAGCGTCGAGAATCAGCGTCAACTCGGTGATTCCCGGGCTCATCGCGACCGAGTGGCGTGAAAGCTGGGCCGAGAACATGGGGCGCCAGCGCGGCCAGACGAAGCAGCAGTTCCTCGACGACACCTGTCGAGACTGGGGCATCCCGTCGCGGCGGTGGGGCACAATGGAAGAAGTCTCTGACGTCGTCGTGTTCCTCGCGTCTGATCGCGCCAGTTATGTCAACGGCGCGCGCATCACGGTCGACGGTGGATACACGATCAACACGAGAAACTCATAGACCGGGATTCGGGATCCGGGACTCGGGATCCGAGTTCTTATCAGTTCGAACAGGCAGGCATGCCGACGACATCTACAACCGTTCCGACCGGTGTCACTCTCAACGATTCGAAGCTGTTTCGGCAATCGTGCTATGTCGACGGCGCCTGGATCAGCGCGCGGTCGGGTGGCACCATCTCGGTGGACAACCCGGCGACTGGCGAGGTGATCGGTACCGTGCCCACGCTGGGCGCGGCCGAGACACGCGCCGCAATCGAGGCAGCGGATCGAGCGCTGCCAGCGTGGCGCAAGAAGACGGCGAAGGAACGCGCAGCCATCGTCAGGAAGTGGTACGAGCTGATGCTCCAGCATCAGGAGGATCTTGCTCGCCTGATGACGACGGAGCAGGGGAAGGTGCTGGCGGAGTCGAAGGACGAGGTTGTGTACGCCGCCTCGTTCCTGGAATGGTTCGCCGAAGAAGCCAAGCGCGTCTACGGCGACACGATCCCCGGGCACGCGGCGGACAAGCGGATCGTCGTCATCAAGCAGCCGATTGGGGTGGTCGCCTGCATCACGCCGTGGAATTTTCCGCTAGCGATGATTACACGCAAAGCCGGTCCGGCGATTGCGGCTGGCTGCACGGTTGTCGTCAAGCCGGCGTCGCAGACGCCGTTCTCTGCGCTGGCGCTCGCCGAATTGGCTGAACGTGCCGGCATTCCGAAGGGTGTCTTCAACGTCGTCACAGGAGCGGCGTCGGAGATTGGCGGCGAGCTCACGTCCAACCCGATTGTGAAGAAACTGTCATTTACCGGCTCGACGGAAGTCGGCAAGGTCCTGATGTCGCAGTGCGCGGCAACCGTGAAGAAGTTGTCGCTCGAGCTCGGCGGCAACGCGCCGTTCATCGTCTTTGACGATGCGGATTTGGATGCAGCGGTGGAGGGGGCGATCGCCTCGAAGTACAGGAACACGGGCCAGACGTGCGTGTGCGTCAACCGAATCTACGTGCAGGACGGTGTCTACGACGCGTTCGCGTCCAAGCTGTCGGAAGCCGTGAAGAAACTGAAGCCGGCGCCCGGGCTCGAGCCAGGTGCGACACAGGGTCCGCTGATCGACGACAAGGCCGTTGCCAAAGTCGAGGAGCACATCGCCGACGCGGTCACGAAGGGCGCGCGAGTGGTCCTCGGCGGGAATCGTCATGCGCTCGGCGGCCGCTTCTTCGAACCGACCGTCATCGTCGACGTGACGCCGCAGATGATGGTGGCGCGCGAAGAGACGTTCGGCCCGGTGGCACCGCTCTTCAAGTTCGACACCGAGGACGAGGCCGTCGCGATGGCCAACGACACCGAGTTCGGTTTGGCCGCGTACTTCTACGGTCGCGACATTGGTCGCGTGTGGCGCGTGGCCGAGGCGCTCGAGTCCGGCATTATCGGCATCAATACCGGTCTCATCTCGACCGAAGTCGCGCCGTTTGGCGGAGTGAAGGAATCCGGCCTCGGCCGCGAGGGCTCGAAATACGGCATCGAGGAGTACCTCGAGATCAAGTACCTGTGCCTAGGCGGGATCTAGGTTTACGCTGGAGCCGAACCCGGAGCCAAAATTTGGGACGCGGAGTCAGGTCGGCCGCGTCCCGCCGCTCTACATTCGTCGTGAGCAGGACATATGAGCACACACCGGGACGTTGATCGTCTCTCCGCCGTTGTGCTGGACTCGCTGGACGACGAAGGCGGCAGTGACGCGCTCGCGCGGCGGGCGTATGCGAGCCGGACGCAGTTTTTCCGGATCTTCCGGGCGGTCATCGACGAAACACCAGCGGCGATGCGCAGGCGTTTGCTGCTGGAACGGGCAGCCTGGCAGCTCGGGCGCACGCAACAGTCCGTCACGCACATCGCCCTCGATGCTGGTTACGGATCACTCGAGGCGTTTACGCGGGCGTTTCGTAAAGCGTTCCGCATCTCGCCTAGCCTGTATCGCCGCATGGGCGCGACGCACTATCACCTTCCGTCATCCACCTCGATTCACTTCTGTGCTCCGACGTCCCGCTCGAGAGGAGACGACATGGATCTGTACGACATCTTCGCGGGCGCTGAATCGTTTCACACACAAAAACTGCTCGAGCACGCACGGGAGCTGACCCCCGAGCAGCTCGATGCCCCATTGAACAACAAGACCTACGTGTTTCCCTGGGACTCGCCGGCCGGGAGTCTCCGCGATTTGTTGCGCCGGATTGTGCAGACGAAGGAGATCTGGACAGCGGCACTGACGGGCGGCACGTTTTCCGATCCCAAAGCGGAACCGCCAGAGCAGGGAACACCCGATGTGTTGCTCGCGCGCCTGAAGAAGGTCGACGTCGAATTCAACCGCGTCCTCCACGACGTGCGGAATCGCAACGCCTGGGGCGATACGTTCGTCGACGCGTTGTGCGAACCGCCGGAGACGTTCACCTTTGGCGGCATGTTCGCGCACGTGGTGACGTTCAACGGCTATCAGCGCCTGCTCGCGCTCGACGCGCTGCGACGAATGGGCGTCAAGGTCGAGGGATTCGGCTGCCCGACGGAATACGAGGCAAGTCTTACATCGACGCGTTGAGCTCAACTACCCAACTCCCAACTCTCGAACAGCTTAGTTCTTGGGGAGTTGGGAATTGGGGATTGGGAGTTGAAAGCGCACTAGCTCCGCGCGACCGCCTGATTGCGGCTCAGGAACATCCAGATCGCGACGCCGGCTGCCGGCATCAGCGCGATGATCCAGAAGATCTCTTCCCAGCGTTGACCGCTGATCAGGTTGGCGCCGGGAAGAATCCGCAGGCTGCCGATGGCCACGCCGGCACCGATGGCGTTCAGCAGGATGAAATTCACCAGCGACCAGGAGCCGGACGCGATGCCGGACATCATCGCGGACTGCTCGCGCGGGAACGCGTACGAGCCGACCTTCAGCGCCACCATCTGAAAACCGCCACCGATGAACGTCGACAGCGAGATCAGTCCGATCGCGATCGGCAGCGACGTCGTCATCGTCGTGAAGCCCAGCGTCAGCGAGATCACCGTGAGCAGCAGGAACATGCCCACCGGCCGCGGGTTGTTGGCCGCATAGCGATCGGCCGCCCAGCCCCAGAAGAAGTAGCCGATACCCCAGGTGAGCGGGGGAATCCAGACGACGCTGTTCACGTCGGCCTGTGTCATCTGCAGCCGCTGCACGAGATAGATTGCGAGGATGGTGAGCACGGGTCCTGGCGAAATTGCCGGGAGCGCGTAGCTGAAGAAGAGTGCCCATACGCGCCGTTCACGCAGGTTCGGCCACTCCATCTTCGACGTCATGTGCGCGCTCTTCCGCAGGAACGGCGGACGCGCGATAGCCGCCCAGATCAGCATCCACAGCACGCCGAGGGCGCCGGTCGCGAGGAACGCGACCTTCCATCCGTACTCAATCGCGAGTGGTCCGAGAAGCACCGGCATCATCACCGCGCCGATCGTGCCACCGCTGAAGGAGAGGGCGATGCCGCGCGCGCGCAGGTTAGCAGGCAACGTCTCGACCGCCGTGCGCAGGCCGCCGGGGAACGTGCCGCCTTCTCCCAGGCCTAGCACGGCGCGCGCGAGCGCGAACCCGGCGAAGCTCGCCATCGCCGCGTGCGACATGCTCGCGGCGGTCCACACTCCGACGGCGAGCAGCATGCCGATGCGAAGGCCGACGCGGTCGAGCACGGAACCCCACACCGGGTTGCCGAGCGTGTAGGTGAGGAAGAAGAAGGACGTCGCGGTCGTAAAATCCTGCGCCGTCAGGCCGGTGTCCTTGATGATCGTCGGAGACAGGATGTTCAGCACCTGCCGATCGACGAACGACAGCCACGAGCAGAGCGCCATGCCAAGGCAGGGCACCCACATTTGCCAGCCGGTGGCGCCCGTCGTGGTCGCTCCCGCAGTACGAACCGTGGTCTGTGTGCTCATCGTGTCTCCGTTAGGCGTCGAGCAGCTGGCCGCTGCGATTGGGTAGCGTGAACACCAGAACCGCGGCGAGCAGGAAGAAGGCAGAAGTGACGCTGAGCGCGAGCCCGATGCCGATGCCGGGCTGCGTTGCGATGACCCCGATGGTATACGGCGCCACGGCACCAGCCATTCGCCCGATGTTGTAGCTCGTGCCCTGGCCGGTCGCCCGCACCGCCGCTGGATACAGCTCGGCGACGAAGCTGCCGAACATGCTGAAGTAGCCGTAGCCGAAATATCCGATCAGCGGACCGAGCGCGAGCAGGACGAACGGGCTCCGCGCCATTTGCCCGTAGATCGGCACGAGCAGCGCCGCGCCGACCATGTAGAGCACGAACGCCTGTCGCCGTCCGATCTTGTCAGCGATGAAACCGAACGTGAGGTAGCCGAAGTACGCCCCGAGCTGCACGGGGATGATCCATGGCAGCGATCCCACGATCCCCATTCCCGCGCCACCTTGTTCGATCGGACGCGCCAGGAACGCAGGCAGCCAGAAGAAGAGACCCCAGTTCGCAAACTGCACGGCCGATCCGAGCGCGATGATAAGGAGTGTGCGACTGATCAGCGTCGGTCCGAAGATCACGGCGAACGGACTTGGTCCGTCGATCTTCTTCGGCTTGCGCGTCCACGACTCCGGTTCGTGGACGTAACGGCGAATCCACAAGGTGAAGAACGCCGGGATGACGCCGACCACGAAGAGCCAGCGCCACGCGTCGGCGCCGAGTGCCGGCGCTCCGAGAATGATGGCAGCCGAGATCGACGCCATCATGTAGCCGAGGGCCCATCCCGACTGCATGATGCTGATGGCCTTGTTACGAAGATGTGCCGGCCATGTTTCGCTGACCAGCACCGCGCCGGACGCCCACTCGCCGCCCATGCCGATGCCGAGCACTGCGCGCCAGAACAGCAGCTGCATGACACTCTGGGACGTTGCCGCTCCCAGCGACGCCAGCGAGAAAATCAGGATCGTGCCCATCAGGGCCCGCGTCCGGCCGAAACGGTCGGCGACGTAGCCGAAGATCGTGCCGCCGACGCCCGACATGACGAGCGTCGCCGTGCCGAGCATGCCGGCCGTGTCGTCGCCGAAGCCGAAGTACATGCGGAGCTGGCCGACGGCCATGGTGTAGAGCATGAAATCCATGGCGTCGAGCATCCAGCCGAACTTCGCGGCCAGGAGTACACGCCATTGCTCTCTCGTGACCGTGCGATACCACGGCACGTCAGCGTCAATCGCCGTGGTCGCCGTTCGTGCTGCCCGAGCCTCCATGAACCCCTGGATCCTCCCGAAGTCCGTAGACCGTAGCCCGAGCATCGTGATGCGGTCAAGCCGCGTAAATCGCTACAATGTGATGTTTCGTTGGCCCGTATCCGGGTCAGCCGGGAAAGGAGCGAGGAATGTCGGTAGCTGTCGGCGCGAAGGCGCCAGATTTCACCCTTCCGAATCAGGATCGAGAGCCGGTCACGCTCAGCGAGCAGCTGAAGAAGGGGCCGGTGGTCCTGGCGTTCATGCCGGCGGCGTTCAGCGGCACCTGCACCACCGAAATGTGCACGTTTCGCGACTCGACGGGCGAACTGAACAAGGTCAATGCCACCGTGCTCGGTGTTACGGTCGATACGTTCTTCGCGCTCAAGGCGTGGGCCGACGCGCAGTCGTTGAAGTTTCCGCTTCTCAGCGACTTCAACAAGGACGTCATACGGCAGTACGGCGTGGTCAATCCCGACATGATCGGGCTGAAGGACATCTCCAAGCGTGCGACGTTCGTCATCGATCGCGGCGGTATCGTTCGTCACGCCGAAGTGCTCGACGACGCGCGCAACGAGCCGAACTACGCAAAGGTGAAACAAGCGCTCGCCAGTCTTTAAGGTGTTTCACGTAGGGCGGGTCCTGCTTTTCGGACCCGCCGACATGACCTTGGTCACTGCCCATAAGCAAGAAATCTCGATACACTCCGTTGTCACTCCGCGTTTACAAATTCTTCGTCGATGCCCGACACTGCTCTTGCTGCGGCGGAGCGCACGCTTCCGCACAATCTTGAAGCCGAACGCTCCGTGCTCGGCGCGATTCTGGTCCACAACGACGCGTTCAATCTTGCGGCGCAGGTCATCGACAGCCGGGATTTCTACCGCGACGCCCATCGCCGGATTTTCGACCGCATGGTGGCGCTCAACGAGCGCCACAACGCGATCGACTTCGTAACGCTGAAAGAGGAGCTCGCGCGCGCGGGTGAGTTGGACGAAGTCGGCGGACCGGCCTACGTCGCGTCGCTCGCGGACGGGGTCCCTAAAGCGACCAACGTCGAATACTACGCACGCATCGTCAAGGAGAAGTCGACCCTCCGCAATCTGATCTACGCGGCAACCAAGATCGTTGCCAACGCGTACGAAGCGGATCAGGAATCCGATCTCATCCTCGATGAAGCTGAGAGCGCAATCTTCGCCGTCGCCGACGACCGGCTCAAAGCCGGGTTCGTGGCGATGCGCGATCTGGTCAAGGACAGCTTCCCGAAGATCGAAAAACTCTTCGAGCAGAAGCGACTGATCACCGGGGTCCCCACCGGTTTCGTCGACGTCGATGAAATGACGCGCGGACTACAGGCCGGCGACCTCGTCATCGTGGCCGCTCGCCCGTCGATGGGCAAGACGAGCCTCGTGTTGAACATCGCGCAGTACGTGGCCTCCCTCGGCGACCACGTGGTCGGGTTCTTCAGCCTTGAAATGTCGAAGGAGTCGCTGTTTCTTCGTCTCTTGACGTCAGAGGCCCAGATCGACGGGCATCGTCTCATGAGCGGGGCCATCGGCGGCAATGACTACCACCGCATTTCGCATGCGCTCGAGAAACTGAACTCGATGAAGCTGTTCATCGACGACACCGCGAACATGGGTGTCCTTGAAATGCGCGCCAAGTCGCGCCGGCTCCAGGCCGAGCACGGGCTGAGCCTGCTGGTCGTGGACTACATCCAGCTCATGAGCGGCCGTGGCCGTTTCGAGAACCGTACGCTCGAGCTGGCGTCGATCTCTCGCTCGTTGAAAGGCTTAGCCAAGGAGCTGAACGTCCCCATCATCGTCTTGTCGCAGCTGAGCCGCGCGCCCGAATCGCGGTCCGACCATCGGCCGCAGCTGTCGGACTTGCGCGAATCCGGCGCTCTCGAGCAGGACGCCGATGTCGTGGTGCTGATTTATCGAGACGATGTCTACAACCGGGATCCGAACAGCCCTGATGCCGGCACCGCGGAGTTGATCCTCGCCAAGCAGCGCAATGGTCCGACCGGCGTGGTCAGGCTGGCCTTCCTGCGCGAGCAGACGCGCTTTGCCAATCTCGCTCAGGGTTCCTAGCGAACATTCTTGATGTTGCTGATCTTTGATTGGTGCTTACTTGTTGATTGGTGACTCTTGATGGGCGATTTGTTGCTCACTACCATCAATCTCCAATCACGATTCAACAATCAAAAACGAATCAATAATCAAAGATCGCCAATGCAAAGATGATCAGAAGCACCGTAGCCCGCGTCGATCTGGTGGCGCTGACAAGAAATTTCGCCGCGATTCAGCGTTACCTGTCGAGTGATGGTCGACGCGTCGCGCCTGCCATCATCGCGGTGGTCAAGGCCAACGCGTACGGTCATGGAGCGCCGCGTGTCGCGCTCGCGCTGCAGGAAGCGGGCGCGACGATGCTGGCGTGCGCGGACATCGAGGAGGGCATCGTACTGAGACAGGCTGGTGTGCGTGTGCCGATCCTGGTTTTTGGCGCGCTGAGTGTGAGCGATCTGGACGGGCTCTTCGACTTCGGTTTGATGCCGACGATTTCAACGCCCGGTGCCGCGCGTGCGGTACAGCAGGCAGCCGAACGGCGACAGTCGACGATCGCTTATCACCTGAAGATCGACACAGGTATGAACCGGCTCGGTTTCCGACACGACAACCTGCGTCGAACCCTGCCGGATCTGTTTGCGAGCCCGAATTTGCGGCTCGATGCCGTCTTCACGCACTTTGCCTCGGCTGACGATCCGGAGAGCCCGCTTTTCAACACGCAGCGCGAGCGTTTCGATGCCGCCTGGGCGGTCGTCGAGGAACTTCGTCCCGAGTCCCGAGTGTTCCGCCACTCGGGCAACAGCGCGGCGCTGCTTCGTGATTCGCGCGTCTGGTACGACGCCGTCCGTCCGGGACTGCTGCTCTACGGAATCGTTCCTCCGCCTCTGGCCTCGACGATCGATCTGACTCCAGTCATGTCGTTGACCAGCCGCGTCGTTGCCGTCAAAGGATTGCGGCCCGGCGAAGGGGTGGGCTACGGCTGGAAATACCAGGTACACGAGCCACGCACGGTCGCCGTCGTCCCTGCGGGGTACGCGGACGGCCTGGACACGCGGCTCTGCGGACGTGGGCACGTGTTGATTCGCGGGCATCGCGTTCCGATTGTCGGAGCGGTCTCGATGGACATGATCACCGTCGATGTCACCAACCTGCTCGAGGTGCGGCCCGGCGACGAGGTGGTGTTCCTGGGACAGCAAGGCCGCGAGAGCTGGCAGCGCATCGACGCGAGAGAGATGGCCGCCGCCATCGGCACGATCCCGTGGGAGATCGTGTGCCGCCTCGGTACGCGGATTGAACGGCATTACACTCCGTAGATGCCATTAATGATTAAGTGATCTTTGATTCTTGAGTCGTTGTTGATTACCGATTCTTGATTGTTGAATGTGTTCCAGGTCTCTTATTGCGATGCGCAGATCGGACATCGAACCCTGAACCATCGCCAATCAAAAATCAATATTCAACAAGCAATCAATAATCAAAGATTGTCAAAGATCAAAGATCAAGAATATGAAGCCCCCCAAAGTCGTTTTTGTTTGCCAGGAATGCGGCGCTCAAGCGCCCAAGTGGATGGGCCGCTGCACGGAGTGCGGCGCGTGGAACTCGCTGGTCGAAGAACGCGCGGAGCCGCCCGCCGTCGCGACGGGGAGCAATCGCTTCTCGCAGTTTTCGACATCCTCGACCGCCAAGTTGTACGCAGAAGTTGAAATGTCGCAGAGCGTCCGCCTGTCGACCGGCATCGACGAGTTCGACCGTGTACTCGGCGGCGGGGTAGTTCCGGGATCGCTCATCCTGCTCGGCGGGGAACCTGGTATCGGCAAGTCGACGTTGTTGCTGCAGGCCGCCGCCTACTTCGCGCGCGCGGTCGGCCCGGTGCTGTACGCGTCTGCCGAAGAATCCGAGCACCAGGTGAAGAGCCGTGGCGATCGGCTTGGGGTTGGCGCTTCACCGCTCTATCTGTTGTCTGAAACCTGCATCGAGCGGATCCTCGAAGAAGTCGCGCGCTTATCGCCGGCACTCGTCGTGGTCGACTCGGTGCAGACCGTCTGGTCCAACAAGTTTCAATCAGCACCGGGCAGCATCGGTCAGGTGCGCGAAGCGGCGACTCAATTCCTGTTTGCCGCCAAGAACCAAAACATTCCGACTGTGCTCGTCGGGCACGTCACGAAGGACGGAACCCTGGCGGGGCCAAAGGTGCTCGAGCACGTCGTCGACACCGTCCTGTACTTTGAAGGTGAACGGCATCACTCACATCGCGTCGTGCGCGCCGTGAAGAACCGGTTTGGCGCCGTGAGCGAGCTCGGTGTCTTCGAGATGACCGGCAGCGGCCTTCGGCCGGTTCCCAACCCCTCGCAACTGTTTCTATCGGAACGCGCGTCGGGGGCGCCGGGCTCGGCGGTGGTGTGTTGCATTGAAGGGTCTCGGCCGATCCTCGTCGAGGTGCAGGCACTCGTGAGCACGAGCACCTATGGCAACCCACGGCGTATGGCTATCGGTATCGACCAGAATCGCCTGTCGCTTTTGCTGGCTGTGCTCGAAAAGCGTGCAGGGCTGTCGCTGGCCGGCGATGACGTGTATGTAAACATCGCAGGCGGGATGACGATCGACGAGCCCGCCGCCGACCTGAGCGTCGTCGCCGCAGTGGCATCCAGCGTGCGCAATCGGGGGTTGTCCGCGTCGACGGCCGTCTTCGGTGAAGTCGGGTTGAGCGGTGAGATCAGGGGAATTCCACAGGCAACGCTTCGCGTCAAAGAGGCAGCCCAGATGGGGTTCAGCCGCGTCGTCCTGCCGGCGGGCAACCTCGATCCTGCGGATAGCGCACAAAGTGAAGGCCGCTGCGAGCTGGTGGGCGTCCGGACGGTGGGCGAGGCGCTCGACGCGTTGATCGCTTGATTTTCCCGCCGGGGGGTTCTAAGGTTCACACATTCTACCGGTCGGATCGTCCCTGACCCCCTGGAGTCCGTCATGGCGTGGTTCGTGTTCGCGCGTGTCTTGTTCATTGCGGCCGTTGGTTATTCTGCATTTCAACTCCGGCCGCTCCTCGCTGATCCCATTCTCAACACCGTTTTCGGCGTCGTTCTTGGGGGGCTCATCGTTGCCTTCGAACTGCGTCTGAAGAACATCTCCGTCACGCACATGATTGGTGCGCTGCTTGGCGGAGCCGTTGGCCTGCTTGCCGCAAAAACGATTGGCGCTGCGTTGTACTGGGCGAACCTGAGCGACGGGCGCGTCGTGTTCCTGCACAGCGTCATTCTGCTGGCCTTGCCCTACCTCGGCCTCGTCATTGGAGGCCGTAAGGGCGAGTGGCTGGAGCCTGAGAATCTCGTGAACCTGTTCCGGTCGGCCGGACCGCGGAAGCGCTACAAAGTTCTCGACACGAGCGTCATCATCGACGGTCGCATCGCGGATATCTGCGAGACCGGTTTCATGGACGGGACTCTCGTGATTCCGCAGTTCGTTCTCAAGGAGTTGCAGCTCGTCGCCGACTCTTCAGATTCAATGAAGCGCAATCGCGGCCGGCGTGGACTGGACATCCTGCAGAAGATCCAGAAGATGGCCGGCGTCGACGTGACGATTTCTGACATGGACTTCCCGGACGTTCGAGAAGTCGACCTCAAGCTGATCGAGCTTGCGCGCGCCCTCCAGGGAAAAATCGTCACCAACGATTTCAATCTGAACAAGGTCGCGCAGCTCCGCGGCGTGGAAGTGCTGAACATCAACGAGCTCGCCAACTCGCTGAAGCCCGTTGTCCTCCCCGGGGAGATCATGAAGGTGTTCATCCTCAAGGAAGGCAAGGAGTACAACCAGGGCGTCGCCTATCTCGATGATGGGACGATGGTGGTTGTCGACAACGCGCGCAAGATGATCGGCAGGACGATCGACGTCGTCGTGACGAGCGTCCTGCAAACGACGGCGGGCAAGATGATCTTCGGCCGCTTCATCGAGTCCGGCGTGCAGGCGGCAGCGGCACCAACCGCCAACGTGGTGTCAACAGACACCGACACGGCCCGGAGATCGCGTCCGCAGGTACCGCCGTCGGCGGCTGCGGCCGGTAAATAATGTAGGCGGGTCTTTCCTGGCCTGGGCGATGTCGAAGGCAGACCCGCCTGTTGAGATGATTCCTCCGTTCCATTGGTGGCGAACGGTCTTCTTCCTGATTCCAGCGATCGGTGTGTACACGATCGTGCTGGGCACGCTGTCGCTCGCGTCCAGTCTGTTTCAGCACAACGGGTACTTTGCCCACTGGTGTGCGCGAACGTGGTCGCGGCTCATCCTGGTAACGACGGGAGTGCGTGTCGATGTCGATGGACTGGGGCGTCTCGTGCCGGGGCGAACGTACGTCTTCGTCGCCAATCACCAGAGCATCTACGACATTCCGATTCTGTTCTGGTCGCTGCCGTATCAGTTGCGCATCATCGCGAAGGAGTCGCTTGGCAATTTCCCGTTCCTGGGTTGGCACCTGCGACGCACCGGTCACATGCTGGTGGATCGAAGGCACCCGGACCGGTCCAGGATTTTTGGCTGGGCGTCACGCTTGATGTCGAACGGTCTCTCCCTCATCGTGTTTCCTGAAGGGACGCGCAGTCGTGATGGCCGTGTCGCGCGCTTCAAAGGCGGCAGCTTTCTCCTGGCGCTCCAGGCCGGTCTTCCGATCGTCCCGCTCTCTATCGTAGGCAGCCGTCACGTCATGTTGAAAGGACGACTGGCAACGTATCCCGGAGCGGTTCGGCTCGTGGTGCACGATCCCATCGACACTCGGGAATTGGCCGGACTCAATCCGAAAGAATTCGGTGAGCGAGTCCGCAGAGTCATCGCGCCCGATGCGGAGTCTGACGTGGACTCAGTACCTCCCGACGTCGATGCGCTTCACGCTCGCGCCTGATCTCGCGACGATCGTCCGGCCGGGAGTGCTCTGGTTCGAGGGCGCCACCGTCGTCGAGCGCGAGTCCCGGCTCACATCGCCGCTGGCCGCCGCGGAAGCCGCGGTCCGCATGCATCCGCCCGAAGAGATCACGGCCGTCAGGACGATGTACAAACGCGTGGGACTGGACCCGACCAAGACCCGCCCATCGTCAGAAGCGTTGCTGCGCAGAGTGCGCCGCGGCGATCCCCTGCCTCGCATCAACTCGATGGTCGACGTCTGCAATTGGTGCTCGCTGGAGTTCCAGCTCCCGTACGGGCTTTACGACGCGGCGCACATCGATGGGGATGTCGAGCTGCGGATTGGGCGCGAAGGTGAGTCCTATCCAGGAATCCGGAAAGACGATGTCCACGTCGGCGGCCGGATCACGCTTGCTGACACGACGGGACCATTCGGGAATCCCACCTCGGATTCGGCGCGGACGATGGTCACGACGGCGACCACGCGTGCGCTGCTCGTCGTTTTCGCGCCGCGCGACGTAGACGCACGCCGTCTCACAGTCGTTCTCGACAGCACGTCGAGCCGAATGAGTGAGTTCACGAGCTGCCGTGAGAGCTCAAGGGGAATTCTCTGATGCGATCACGCCGGACCGCTACGAGACCCACTGGATCACGACAAAGATCAACCACCCGATCAGGACCACTGCCGCGGCGCGCCACGTGCTGACGTAGTCCAATGCCTGGCGGACAGCGAGGATCGTGGCGGCAAGGAGCCAGAAGGCAACGAGTGTGCTGATGACGACGCCGAGCGCGGGGATGAAGGCAAAGAAGCCAAACAGATTCGGCGCGTAGGCGTAGCCGATGACACGAAGCAACTCGCCCATGTCGGTGCGCGTTTGCGGTTCTGGCAGCAGCTTCGACCCGATGACCCAGGTAACCGCTGCCCACATCACCCAGCCAATCAAGGCGCCAAACGTCTCGCGCAGGAGGCCGGTGACCCCGAGGCGGACACCCGCGCCGACTCCGGCTGCGACGCTGGCGCCGACGACAACGAGGAACGCCTGCAGATTGGCGTTCGTATCGCTTTCAATTTCCTCGAACGTCTTCACGTCCAGCAGGAGGACGCCTCGGATTCGCGCGGCAAACGTCATGGCGGCTCAGTCTACTGCCAACCAAGGGGCTTCCCCTTGAGACAACGAGCCGCAACGCGGCCCACTGGCAGCGCGGCGCGGCGGACGATTACTCCACAGCTCGCTTGTGTTGAGGCTTACCGCGCAGGCCTGAGCGAGAAATCCGGCCGATCCCAGTTGGAAACGACGTAGCCAACAGCACCGACACAAGCGAGTCCTTAGGTAAAATCAGTGAAGCCTGCACTGGCGGATCCCCAACCGGGACCCGCCCTACGAGTCGACGCGCGTGTACGTATCTGCCATTATCGCGGCCGGTGGCCGTGGTCTTCGCTTCGGATCCGCCCAGCCAAAGCAGTTGCTGTCGCTGGGAGGCCGCTCGATTCTCGAGCGCAGCGTCGACGCGTTTCGTGACTGCGACGTGATCGATGACGTCGTGGTAGCGCTGCCACCGGATCTTGCGGAGAGTCCTCCGGCGTCGCTGCTTGCCGGCGGAAAGCGAGTCGAGATCGTGGCGGGAGGAGTGCGCCGTCAGGACTCGGTCGCGCACGCCTTCGCGCGCGTCGTCGATCGCGCGGACATCGTCGTCATTCACGATGCGGCCCGGCCCTTTGTGACCGATGAGACCATTCGCCGAACCGTTGCCGCGGCTGCCAAGTCGGGCGCTGCGATAACGGCGATGCCGGCGCTCGACACAGTGAAGAGGGCGGGAATGAACGGCGTTGTCACTGCGACGCTGCCGCGTGAAGAGATCTACCTGGCGCAGACGCCGCAAGCCTTTCGAACATCGGTGTTGAAGGAGGCGCTGGCACTCGGGAGTGACGCAACCGACGAAGCCATGTTGGCAGAACAGGCCGGACACTCCGTTCAAATCGTAGAAGGCGATCCACGCAACCTGAAGATCACGACGCCAGCGGATCTGGAGATGGCCGAACGCCTTCTCCGCATGTCGTCCACCGCCAATGCAGCCATGCGAATCGGCAACGGCTACGATCTTCATCGCCTCGTTGCAGACCGCCCGCTCATTTTGGGTGGCGTGACGATTCCGTTCGAGAAGGGGCTGCTCGGTCACTCGGACGCCGATGTCATCTGCCACGCCGTGACCGATGCCGTACTGGGCGCGATCGGTGCGGGCGACGTGGGCCGTCATTTCCCAGACACCGATCCCGCATGGAAGGGTGCCAACAGTCTCGAGATGCTGCGCACGGCGATGGGACTCGTGAAGAACGCCGGATATGGCGTGGTCAACGTCGATGTGGTGGTGATCGCGCAGCGACCGAAGCTCGTTCCCTACGTGGATGCGATTCGTGCGAACCTGGCCGCGGCCCTCGCGTGCGATTCCTCTCAGATCAGCGTGAAGGGCAAGACGAACGAGGGCGTCGACTCGATGGGGGCGGGCGAATCGATCGCGGTCCACGCCATCGCATTGCTCGGGCGTACTTAATACCTAGTACCTGACTTTTGACTTTTGATCTTTGACCTGGGAATGAGACTGAGATTTGCTCCAAGCCCCACGGGGCAGTTGCATGTCGGGAATGCGCGGACGGCGCTTTTCAACTGGCTGATGGCGCGCGGGCAGGGTGGCACCTTCATTCTGCGAATCGAGGACACCGACTTCGAACGATCGACTCGCGAATCCGAGCGCAGCATGATCGAGGATCTGCAGTGGCTCGGCCTCGACTGGACCGAGGGTATCGATGTCGGCGGCGAACATGGGCCGTACCGGCAATCCGAGCGTCTGCACATTTATCGCGCGCACGCTGTGGAGCTCATGTCCGCGGGGCACGCGTATCACTGCTTCTGCTCAGCGGAGATGCTCGAGGCCGACCGGAGCGCGGCGCTCGCGGCGGGACGGCCACCAAAGTATGTCGGGCGCTGCCGTCAGTTGCCGCGCGACGAGGCGCGACGCCGTATCGCAAGCGGCGAGGCGGCGGTCATTCGTTTTCGCGTGCCCGACAACCGTGACGTCAGCTTCGATGATGTCGTTCGCGGCACGGTCACGTTCAACACCGACGTGATCGGCGATCCGGTGATCGTGCGCTCGGATGGAGTGCCGGCGTACAACTATGCCGTCGTGATCGATGACGCGTTGATGGAGATCACGCACGTCATCCGGGGAGAGGACCACATCTCCAATACGCCGCGTCAGTTGTTGATCTTCGAGGCGTTTGGCTGGCGGCCGCCGACGTTCGCACACGTCTCGCTGGTGATGGGACCGGATCACAGCCCGTTGTCCAAGCGTCACGGCGCGACATCGGTCGCGGAATTCCGTGCTCGCGGATATCTGCCCGAGGCGCTCACGAATTACCTGGCGCTTCTGGGCTGGTCTCCTGGTGAGAAGGAAGAGCTCGTGCCGATCGACCAGCTGGCACCGCGATTCCGGTTGCAGGATGTCGGGCACAGCGCTGGCGTGTTCGACATCGACAAGCTTGCGTGGGTGAACAGGCACTACCTCAAGGCGGCCGATCCAGGCCGGCTTGCTCGATTGTCGGTGCCGTACCTGCAGCAGCGCGGATGGGTTTCCGAGCCCATGTCTTCGGATCTCGATTACCTCGAGCGAGTCATTCCGGCCGCGGCGGGATCGGTCGATCGATTGGAACAGGTCCCGGCCCGGTTGGCGTTTCTGTTCGATTACTCGGCGGCGCGCGCGCTTGCCGCGCCCGCCGTTCGCGCCGAGGCGCTTGCCTCACGCGCGGTGATGACGGCACTGGCAGAGGAGTTGAGCACGAGCGGCCGGCTCGTGGATCGCGAGGCATTTCGCGCCGCCGCCTCGCGCGTCCGCGATCGGACCGGCCAGAAGGGCAAGGCACTCTTTCATCCCATTCGACTGGCGCTGACCGGCGAAACGGAAGGTCTCGAGTTGGATCTCGCCGTGCCGGCGATTGAAGGGGGCGCGATGCTGCACGCCTCAGGCATCAAGCCGATCATGGGCGCGGCCGAGCGCGCGCGTGAGTTCGCATCAGCATTGAATGACGAACCGACAGCCTGAAGTCAGAGCCGGGAGCCCGGAGCCGACAGCGCCATGATCGTTTACGGCATCAACCCCGTCATCGAGGCGCTCCGCGCCGGACGTGTGAAACAGTTGTGGATAGCCGAGCGCCGCGACGATCGCATGCGCGACCTGCTCGCGTTCGCGACCACGCACGGCATTAGTCCACAGCGTGTGGCTCCCGATTTGCTGTCGCGCCGCGCGCGAGGAGGTGTCCACCAGGGAGTCGTGGCTGATATCGATGATGCGGCCGACTACAGCCTCGATGAACTCGTGCGCGGAGCGGCAGGATCGCCGCTGATCGTCGTCCTCGATGGCATCGAAGATCCCCACAACCTCGGCGCCATTCTCCGCACCGCGGATGCGACGGGGGCCACCGGAGTCGTCGTCCAGACACGGCGATCTGCTGCCCGCTCCGGGGTAGCGGCGAAGGCTTCCGCGGGCGCGGTTGCGCACGTGAAGATCGCCGAAGTCGTGAATGTCGCTCGCGCACTTGACCAGTTGAAGGACCTGGGGGTGTGGACCGTTGGGCTGGCCGCGGACGCCCCGACGGTCTATGACGCCGTCGACTTCACCCTGCCATCGGCGATTGTCCTCGGCGCGGAGGGTGAGGGACTACGCCGTCTGGTCCGCGAACGGTGTGACTCGCTGGCATCGATTCCGATGAGCGGCCACGTAGGGAGCGTAAACGTCTCGGTCGCGGCCGGCGTTGTATTGTTCGAGGCCGTCAGACAGAGGAGAAATTCAAAGCATTCAGCAGGTTAGCCTGAATCCGGCCTGATTTCCGTGGCTACGTGGGCCGGACGGCCGGCAGGCGACCCTGCGACCGCAAAAGAATGGCTTGACGTAACTTGCTCCTCTGGCACGGGAAGTGCTATTATCTGCTCTTTGTCTGGCTGGCGTAGCTCAGTCCGGTAGAGCGCCTGATTTGTAATCAGGTGGTCGGGGGTTCAAATCCCTCCGCCAGCTCCATCGGAAGCTCTCGCCGCATCTTCAGGGAAGCACCGATTACACGGATTCCAACGATACACGGATCGGACAAGAGGGCTTCATGGATCACGTCTGCGAGGGCACTGCCCGACGCCGGATCATGAGGCCTCTGAGAGACAGACGAATTTTCGGGGAGGTGGCGGAGCGGTCAATCGCAGCAGACTGTAAATCTGCCGCCCATGTGGCTACGGAGGTTCGAACCCTCCCCTCCCCACCATTCGACTCGGCCCTGCGGGGGCCTCGCTCATGGCAGGCCAGCGCAGGGCGAAGCGAATGGTGCCCTGAGCGAGCGGAGGGGTCGAGCGAGTCGAAGGGCGACTGATTCTATTCGGCGGCAAGCGCGGCGACGGTTAGGTGAAGTGCAGTCAGCCAACGAGTCGAAGCGCGAAGGCGGGTGAGGTTGAAGCGAGCCGCGAAGGCTTGCCCTGAGCGAGCAAAGCGAGTCGAAGGGCGGGAGTAACTCAGTGGTAGAGTCACAGCCTTCCAAGCTGTTGGTCGCGGGTTCGATCCCCGTCTCCCGCTCCATCCTTCGCTCGCCGCTTGACCGTGTCGGGGAGCTACGGATGGCAGGCCATCCTTCGCGAATCGGCGGTGGAGAGTAGAAAGGCGATGAGTTTGCTCCGGCCGACTTGTCGGCCGTAGCGCGAGCGCAGCGAGCGCGAAGGCCGATGTAGCTCAGTTGGCAGAGCGCGTCCTTGGTAAGGACGAGGTCACCAGTTCAATTCTGGTCATCGGCTCCATCCTTCGCTCACGGATGCAGGCGAAGGATGCCCACCATAGATCGCGAAGCGAGCGACGGTGGGCCTCACGCCAGGCAGCCGTGAGCTACGGATGGCAAGCCAAGCCGCCGAAGCTGCGAGGCGAAGGCGGACAACGAGGTCAGTTCGGAAGAGCAGACGCAGTCATCACTTCTAGAGCGAGCACACAACGCATATGGCGAAAGAGAAATTTGATCGGTCCAAACCGCACGTGAACGTGGGGACGATCGGGCACATCGACCACGGGAAGACGACCTTGACGGCGGCGCTGACGAAGGTGGCGGCGGACAAGGGGTGGGCGAAGTTC
>DASRJE010000188.1:0-12822 GCA_035649635.1 Vicinamibacterales bacterium
GACGCCCCATCGCGAGCCGAGCGCGCTGCCGAGACGCAGCGCGAATCCAACGGCCTCGCCATTGCCCGAGGTGTCGCCGCTACCGGAGTCGTATTCGTTGAAACGGGCGATGTCGCCCAGCACCGACGCGGCGACGTAGCCTTGCGCGTAGACCGGGCGCGCGAGCACAGCGAGTGTGAACAGCGCCATTGCGGTCGCCGAACAGACGCATCTCACCATGGCGAAAGATTCTACACGGCGCATCTCGTGCCCGGCGGGTCTAAAGACCCGCCTCCACGACGTCCGCTAAGCGACAGCATACGAGGGGTCTTTAGACCAGCCGGCACTTGAATCGTGTAGAGTACGGCCGTCTCACGCTCCGAAAGGATTCGCCATGATGCGTCTTTCTGTCGCAGGTGCGCTCATCGCTCTTACACTGGCCGCCGGACTCGCCGTATCGGCACAGGAAAAGCCCTTCACCCCCGTGACCGACGAGATGCTCTGGAAGCCGAGCCCGAACGACTGGCTCTCGTGGCGGCGCACGCTCGACAGCTGGGGCTACAGCCCGCTGAACGAGGTCAACCGGAACAACGTGTCGCGGCTCAAGATGGTGTGGACGCGCGGCATCGTCAGCGGGCGGACGCAGGAGGCGACGCCGCTCGTGTACAACGGCGTGATGTACATCCCGAACCCGGGCGACATCATCATGGCGATGGATGCGCGGACCGGCGATCTCAAGTGGGAGTACAAGCGGAAGTACCCCGCGGGCGTCAACGGCGGGACCAATCGCAACATGGCGATGTGGGGCAACACGATCATCGACGCCGGCGCTGACAACAGCCTCTACGCCGTCGACGCGAGGACCGGGCAACAGGTCTGGGAGACGCAGATCCTCAAGGCGGGGCTGCGCGCCAACGCCAGCTCGGGACCGATCATCGCCAACGGCAAGGTGATCACCGGGCGTCAGTGTCAGCCCGACGCCACCAACGACTCCTGCATCATCACCGCGCACGACGCGCAGACCGGCAAGGAGGTCTGGCGCACGCGCACCATCCCGCGTCCCGGCGAGCCCGGCGACGAGACATGGGGCGGCGTCCCGCTCGAGCAGCGCTGGCACGTCGGCACGTGGATGGTGCCGAGCTACGACCCCGAGACGAACCTGATCTTCATCGGCACGTCGGTGACGATCCCGGCGCCGAAGTTCACGCTCGGCGGCGCCGACAAGCAGCACCTGTATCACAACTCGACGCTGGCGCTCGACGCCGACACCGGCAAGATCGTCTGGTACTACCAGCACATCATCGACAACTGGGATCTCGATCATCCGTTCGAGCGTATGCTGGTCGAGACCGCGATCGCGCCGGACGCGAAAGAAGTCGCGTGGATCAATCCGAAGATCAAGCCCGGTGAGAAGCGCAAGGTCATCACCGGTATCCCCGGCAAGACCGGCGTCGTCTACACGCTCGATCGCCGGACCGGCGAGTTCCTCTGGGCTCGCCCGACGGTGATGCAGAACGTGATCAGCACCATCGACGGTGCCACCGGCAAGGTGACGGTCAATCCGGAAACGATCTGGACCGCCAAGGATCAGACCAAGCTGATTTGCCCGGGCAGCAACGGCGGGAAGAACTGGCCGGCTGGCGCCTACAGCCCGGTGACGAACACGATGTACATGCCGCTGCAGAACATGTGCATGGACGCCAAGACGACGGTCGACACCCGAGATCCGTCGAAGGTCTACGGCCTCGAGATGCCTGGCCGGATCGCGCCAGGCGCGACCAACGTCGGCACGGTGTGGGCGATCTCCGCTGAGACCGGCAAGACGCTGTGGAAGCACGAGCAGCGCGCAGGCATGCTCTCGCTGGTCGCGACCGGCGGCGGTCTCGTGTTCGGCGGCGACGCCAACGGCCGGTTCAAGGCGATGGACGACAAGAGCGGCAAGGTGCTGTGGGAGGTCAACCTCGGCTCGCCGGTCAGCGGCTACCCGATCACGTTCGCGGTGAACGGCAAGCAGTACGTCGCCGTAACCACCGGCACCTCGCTCGTCGCCGGATCGACCGCGCGCATGACACCGGAACTCCAGCCGAGCGCCGCGGCGAACGTGTTCGTCTTCGCGCTGCCGTAGATGATGTGGGGGCCGCCTTCAGGCGGCCCGCTCTAGGGCCGGCTAAAGCCGGCCCCTACGAGTAGACCCGCCGTTCTCCTATTTTTTCCAGGTATCCCACGTTCGCAGAATCTGCCCCGCGATGCGGTCCGGATTCGCATTCGGGATCGGCTCGAACTTCTGCAGGCGCCCGGCGAAGCAGTCGGCGAGATACAGGTTGCCGAGCTGATCGGTGGTGATCCCGTGCGAGCAGTTCAACCGTCCCGGCTGCCCGCCCGGCGCGCCCCAGCTATAGAGGAAGTTGCCCTTCTGATCGAATTTGAGAATGCGGCTCGTTGGCGCATCGCCGACCCAGATGAATCCCTTGTCGTCGATGAAGTGATTCACCATGAGCGTGTTCTGACTCGCGGGCCAGTCGGGCGACTTGAGCGGCCACATGTCGAGGAACTTCCCGTTCTCGTCGAACACCTGCATCCGCGAGTGGCCGCGGTCGACGACGAACAGTCGGCGATCCCGGCTGATCGCGATGCTGTGCACGGTGTTGAACTCGTTCGGTCCCGGGTTCTTCGGATCCTTGGGCGGGCCGCCCCAGTCCATGATGAAGTTGTCCTTCGGGCCGTACTTCGCGACGCGCGTGCCGCCGTAGCCGTCGGTGATGAAGTAGGTGCCGTCAGGCAGCCACGCGATGTCGGTCGGGCGATCGAACGTGTTCGGCCCTCGCCCGCGCTTCCCGAGCTCACCCTTGCTGTGCACGAGCTTCCCGTCGTAGGTGAAGCGGTAGATCATGTGCAGCTGGTCGTCGATGATCCAGATGTGCTTCTCCTTGTCGTACGGGCTGATCTTGATCTGATGCGGCCCGCGCCCGCAGGGAAGCTTGCTGAACATCTCGTCCAGGTGCGGCCACTCGTTGACGAGGTTGCCCTGCCGATCGAAGACGATGATCGAGTGCTGGAACCGGCGCTCCCATCCGCGCTTGGCTTCCGGCTCGCACGTCGCCGTGATGCCATCGCCATTGCCTGTGGCGTTTCCGCGTGTTGGCTGGAGCGCCGCGTAAGGCGTCCATGGCTTGGCCCCCTGCGGCAGCGGCAGCTCGCCGCGCATCGCGACCCAGATCCGGTCCGGGTTCTCCGCGTAGACGCCGCCGAACGAGCCCCACGTCCATCCGTCGTGCGAGTGCCGCGTGTCGGGGAGCGGTTTCGGCCACCCTTCGACGACCTTGTAGTCACCGGTCGGCCAATCCTGGTGACTGTTGCGCGCCCCCGGCTTGGCCTGACTCGCCCGCGACTGCGCGCTCCCCGTCGTGTAGGCGAGCGCGGCGAGCGCGGCGATCGTCACGAACGTCGCTGCAAAACGTGATATCGGAGTCACAGGCAGTCCTTTCGCTGTGAGAAGTGTCGGGAGTATAGGATGAAATACCATTAACGTGAACGCTTAGAAGCGTTGTAGCGGCGGGTCTTCAGACCCGCCGGAGGAACGTATGAAACAGCTAGTTGCCATAAGCGCATTCGCGCTCGTACTGACGTCCACTGTGTTCGGGCAACAACCTGCCGCACAGGAAGGCCGCGGCGGTGGTCGTGGCGCTGGCGCGCGGGTGACTCGGCCACCACTCTTCTTCAAGGAAGAGTGGAAGCAGACGGCGCAGGGAGGCGAGCACCCGATCGTGTTCGACTCGACCTTGTCGAATCCCAATCTGGAGCTGAAGGTGTACGGACCCTCGTCCAAGGAGCTGCTGTTGACCGGCGCCGTCACCGACGAGAACAACCCGATTCACATCTGGACCGGCATGTGCACCACGCCGTGCGCGGTCGCGCTCCGGCACAAGACGCACACCGCCGATCTGAGCGGACTCGCCAGGCTGCGCTGGAATACCAAGGTGTCGGGCTTCCATCAGATTCGCCCGATCGTGAAGCTGGCGGACGGGACGTGGCTGGTGGGCGATCGAACAGACGGCACCGTGCGCGACTGGCTGTTCACGGAGTTCTCGTTCGGCGACGTCCGCTGGCTGCGGCTCGACATCGCCCGCGCGGTCACGACCGGCACCGTCCTCGACAAGGTCGATCTGAGCAAAGTTGACGAGATCGGCTTCGTCGATTTGATGCCGGGCAGCGGTCACGGCCAGGGCGGCTGGGTCGACGTCGCGCAAATCGAGGTGTACGCCAACAGTGCACCCAGAACCGATTCGGCGACGTCTAAGTAGCCAAAGTGACCTGTCGTTCAGGGTTCAGGGTTCACGGTTCAGAGTTCCGGGTTCAGGGTTCGAGGTTCGTGGTTCAACGTTCCGCGATTCGCCGCTCGCATCCACGATCACGGCGAACGGCGAATCGGAACACTGAACGCTGAACTCGCGAACCATGAACCCGGAACCGTGAACAGTGAACTCGTGAACATTGAACAGCGCGAATCGACGATGAAGGAGCTCGAAGCGACCGAGGAACTGCAGCGTCTCACTCGCGAGCTTGAAAACTTTCAGCAAATCGCCAAATTCCTGGTGCCGCTGCCCGGCGAGATTCCGCGTATCAACGGGATCGACGTCTGGGGCGGCACGATGCCGCTGCTCGGCGATGTCGGCGGCGACCACATCACCTACGTCGACTTCAAGCAGCGGTTCGATCTGAACGCGCGCATCGAGCGCGCCCGCACCGAAGACAGGCCGGACGTCATCGACAACCTGGAGCGCTGCAAGCACAAGGCGGGCATTGCCGTGATCGACGTGGCCGGCCACCGCATCACCGACGCGCTGCTGGCCGCCATGCTGCACCAGGCGTTCCTGCTCGGCGCCACCTACGAGCTGGATCGGTCCGGCCAGATCACCCGTCGTCTCTTCGAGAATCTGAACACGCGGTTCTATCAGTCCTCGGGCACGCAGAAGTTCGTCTCGGTCATTTACGGCGAGATCGCCGAGGACTCGACGTTCCGTTTTCTCTCAGCCGGCCAGCCCTTCCCCGTCGTCTTCTCGAACAAGCACGATCGATTCATGGAGGTCAGCTCGCACCTGAAGACGTCGTTTCCGCCGCTCGGCATGCTGCCGTCGTTCAACGTGATCGACCGCAACACCACCACCAGTCTGCTGCCGTTCAAGGAACGCTACGAGATGAACGAGTGGACGCTGATGGGCGAGGGCGACATCCTGCTGCTGCACACTGACGGCCTGAGCGACCACGCGCGCGGCGACGAGCGGTACGTCCCTGGCCCGCTCGAGCGCCGGCTGCGCGAGGTGAAGCACCTCGGCGCGCGCGAGATCTACGACGCGATCAAGACCGATCTCCACGCCTTTGCCGATCCGATTGACGACATCTCGCTGGTGGTGATCAAGAAATTGCGGTCCGGCTGAACGCCGGACACCACAAGTCCGGCTACAGCCGGACACGACATGAGATGGACAATGCCGAGTCAACTCCGCATCTTGATCGTGTTTCTGCGGCTGTTCGGGGGCGTCACCGTCCTGGCGTTTCTGGCAATGTTGCTGCCGGTCGAATGGATGGCGGCCACGCATCGGTGGCTCGGGCTCGGTGAATTTCCGCGGACGCCGATCGTCGACTACCTCACCCGCTCGGTCTCATCGCTCTACGGGTTTCACGGAGTTCTGGTGCTGATCGTCTCCCGGGATCCGATTCGTTATCTGCCCATCGTTCGATATCTCGGCTGGATGTACACCCTCGGCGGAGTGTTCGCCATCGTGATCGATCTTTACGCTCCGCTCCCATGGTATTGGACGGCCGTCGAAGGCCCGTCGACCTTGTTGTCGGGAGCGTTCATTCTGTATCTCAGCCGGTCGTTACGGCCCTGAGCCGTCTGCGACGGCGTACTGGATCGCCTGCTGCAGCGACATCGCGCGGCCCTCGGACAATGCCTGCTCGAACGCGTCGGCGCCGAGCGCCTCCTTCGCGCGATCGATGTAGCGATCACCGATCATCATCTTGATCGACGCCTGGAGCGGTGACGCCATGCTGTCGAGCAGCCCGAACATTGCACCCCATAACCGGGCGGCACGGACGTGACGGCCCTGTGCTGCCTGTGCTCCGGCGAGGGCGGCCAAACACGCGTGAGTACCAAAGCGGTCTGCGAGTTGCTGGAAGAGCGCGATCGCTTCCGTACAGAGGGATTCCGTCTGCGCGTAATGCCCCTCGAGCAGCCGAAACAAAGCGAGGTCGAAGGTATGCATGCCGACGACCCACCCATCGCCGATGTCACGCGCCAACGCGATCGCCTCTTCCGTTAGCCGGCAGGCCCGTCCGAAGTCGCCCTCTGCTACGGCCTGGTATGCCAGAAACTCGAGCGCCGGACACTGGCGCCACGGCTCCCCGCTCCTCGCCGTTGCATCACGACTCTCGGCCGCAAGCACCGCGCCCCGCACGGCATCGCCGGTCTCGATCGTCAGGATCGCATGTATGCCCAGCGACATTGCGACGACACCGTGATCTTCGACGCCACGGGCGAGAGAGGCGCTCTTTTCAAGCTCGGTCGTCGCGGTGTCGAAATCGCCCTGGAGGAACGTCATCATGCCAAGAAACAACAGGCCCTTGGCCTTCAGCCTGGATGAGGCGGCGCGGTCAGCCGCCAACGCGCGTTCCAACCACTGTCGTCCCTCGGCGAGATAGCCTCGTCTGATCCAGAACCAGGACAGAACTGAAGCGAGTTCCAGTCCTGTATCGGCGCGGCCCGGCGCCTCCAGAGACCACTCGAGCGCCGAGCGCAGATTTCCATACTCGGTCTGCAGCCGGTTCAACCACAACGGCTGCTTCTTGCTGGTGCTCTCTGGCTCGGCATGCCGCGCCAACGTATAGAAGAAGTCCAGGTGACGCTCGCGCACTCGTTCGGCATCACCCGATCGCACCAGGCGTTCGCGCCCGTACTGCCGAACCGTCTCGAGACAGCGATACCGCCGGTCGCCGCTTGCCTCGTCTTCGACGTTGACCAGCGATTTGTCGACGAGATGCGAGAGGAGATCGAGAATGCTTTCCTTCTCGAGGCCGTCGTTTGCGCACACCTCTTCGGCCGCATCCAGCGTCCAGCCGCCAGGAAACACCGACAACCGGCACAGCAGCGTACGCTCCGACTCGGACAGCAGGTCGTAACTCCAATCGATCGTTGCCTCGAGCGTGCGTTGACGCGCCACCGCCGTCCGGCTACCGCCAGTGAGCAGGCGGAACCGATCTTTCAAGCGAACGTTGATTTGATCCAGCGACAACACGCGGAGTCTTGCTGCGGCCAGCTCGATCGCGAGGGGGATCCCGTCGAGACGACGACACACTTCTGCAGTCGTGGCGGTGTTCGCTTCGGTGATCGCGAACGTGGGCGCAACGGCGGCGGCACGGTCGACGAATAGACGAACGGCTTCGTGCTGCAGCATCGCTTCGGGACTCGGCGCTTCCACTGCAGCCGGCATCGACATCGATGGCACACGCCATACGGTTTCACCGACGACGCCTAATCCTTCGCGGCTCGTTGCCAGTACCTGCAGGCCAGGCGCAACGCGGAGCAGCGGCTCGACGAGCCGCGCGCACTCGGCGATCAGGTGTTCACAGTTGTCCAACAACAGAAGTACCTGGCGCGAGCGGAAGTACTCGGCCAGCGCCTCTCCCAGCGTGCGGTTTGGCGCGCCCCGTATACCGAGTGTGGCCGCCACCGTGTGGGTGATCAGATCTGGTTCCGAGAGGGGCCCGAGGTCCACGACCCACACGCCATCGCTGAACTGAGCGACCAGCTCGGCGGCCACCTGCAACGCGAGCCGAGTCTTCCCGCAGCCGCCGGCCCCGGTTAACGTCAACAAACGTGCGGTCGGAAGCAGCCGGCGGATCTCCGCGATCTCTCGACTTCTTCCGATGAAGCTCGTGAGCTGTGCCGGCAGGTTATGACGCCGAGCTTCACCGAAGCCGGTCGAGACACTGTCGGCGTCCACTTGCCGCCGCAGACGCCGCAACGCGACCAACAGTTCATGCGCGGATTGATGCCGCCGCTCGACATCTTTCTCGAGGCACTTGTCGACCAGTCGTTCGAGCTCCGGGGGAATGTCAGCGTTGGCCCGTGACATCGGCTCCGGTCGTGCATGGAGAATCCGGTCCATCATCTCGGCTGTTGTTGCACCCGCAAACGGCAATAGGCCCGTCGCCATCTCGTAGAGCGCCACGCCCAGACTGAACAGATCGCTACGATGATCCACCTCGCGCCCGAGTACTTGCTCGGGGCTCATGTACGGCAGCGAGCCAACGACCCGACCCATGGCGGTATGTGTGCCCGTGCTCGACGCATCGGACGTCGTCGCGCTTTCGGCGCGGCGTGTCTTCGCCACGCCAAAGTCCAGCACCTTGACCTGCCCGCGCGGGGTCAGCATCAGATTAGCTGGCTTGATGTCGCGATGCGTGATGCCTTTGGCATGGGCCGCCTCCAGCGCGTCGGCCACCTGCAGACCGATGTCGACGATGGCGGCGGCCGACAATGGACCGCTGACGATCTTTTCCGCGAGCGTCTGCCCTTCGACGTACTCCATGACGATGAAGCGCACGCCGTCGCTGTCGCCAACGTCGTGGATGGTGGCCACGTTCGGATGATTCAGGGCGGACGCGGCCTTGGCCTCCAACGTGAAGCGCCGCATGCGGTCGACGTCGAAGGCCAGATCCGGCGGCAGAATCTTCAGCGCCACTGCTCGATCGAGTCGTGGGTCGCGCGCGAGATAGACCTCGCCCATGCCGCCGGCGCCCAGCAACGATTGCACCTGGTAGTGGCTCAGCACGCGCCCCGAGAGCGTCATCGTCAACGCTCCGCCGATGGCCCTCGCGCTCACCTCCACTGCCGGTGATTCCAGGAACGTGCCCGCGTCGCCTGGTGGATCCGTTTCACGGTGGCCCAGCGGTCCATGCGTCACACTGCCCGGCGGCTTCCGTGAGCGTCCTGAGGAGAGCGATCGTCAGAAACCGTCGAAAGCGCGTACTGGACGGCCTGTGCCTGGGACATAGCTCGCCCTTCCAGCAACGCGGCCTGAAACGCGTCTTCGCCCAATGACTCCCTCGCGCCGTTCAAGTAGACGTCACGAAGCGTGAACTCTGGCATCAACGGGCATCCCACACTTTCCAGCAACCGATCCAAAGCAGCCCACAACCGGGCAGCACCCCCGGCGTCCCCCTGTGCGGCGTTTGTAGCGGCGAAGATCTCCAAGTACCAAGCGACCTCGCGAACGTCTCCGAGTTGCAGACTGAGGGTGACTCCTTCGGCGGCGAACGCCTTGGCTTCCGCGAAGTGTCCCTGAAGAACACGGATTTGGCCAAGGTCGGTCAATGTTCTGGATACGGCCCATAGGTCCTCCGACCGGCGAAATAGCGCCAACGCTTGATCGAAGAACTGAGCCGCGCGTTCGAAATGACCTTCCAGGCGGGCGGCGAATCCAAGAAGCTCAAAGGGGTGAGCCTGAATCCACGGATCCCCACTCGCGATCGCCACGTTCTGACACGCGGCCGCGAATTCGACGGCCTGGTCGATGCGGTTGCGTTGAAGTGCCACCATTCCCTGTAAGAACAGGCAATCCGCGGCAGTCAGCAAATCGCCGGCGTCCCGACCGAGTGCCGCGCCCTCGTCCGCCCGGGCAAGCGCTGTCAGAAGGTCGCCCTGAAACAACACCATGAAGCCGAGATTGACGATCGCCTTCGCGCGCAGCCCAGGAGGCGATGTCGGGCTGGCCGCCAGCGCACGTTCCAGCCATTGGCGCGCCTCGCGTAAATAGCCACGCTTGAACCAAAACCACGTCAGAGCGGCGGCCAGTTCCAACCCTGTCTCGCTGCGCTCTGGCTCCGCCAGACACCAGTCCAGTGCGGACCGCACGTTGTCGTGTTCAAGCTGCATCCGGTTCAGCCACGACACTTGATCCGCTTTCTTCAATTCGGGTTCAGCGCGTCGAATCAACTCAGCAAAGAACGAGAGATGACGATCCCGGACCCGTTCTGCATCGCCAGATCGCAGCAGACGCTCACGTCCGTACTGACGAACTGTCTCGAGGCAGCGATATCGCCGGTCGCGGCTCGTGTCGCCTTCCACGTTGACGAACGACTTGTCGACCAAACGCGAAAGCAGGTCCAGCACGCTCTCCTTCTCGATGCCGTCACCCGCACAGACGTCTTCGCCCGCTTCCAACGTCCAGCCGCCGGGAAACACTGACACCCGGCAGAGGAGCGTGCGCTCGGTCTCGGAGAGCAGGTCGTAGCTCCAATCGATTGTCGCCTCGAGCGTACGCTGTCTGGCGACGGCCGTTCGGCTCCCACCGGTAAGCAAGCGGAACCGATCCTTCAGGCGGGCGTTGATCTGATCCACGGACAACACGTTCAATCGGACCGCCGCCAGCTCGATAGCGAGTGGGATCCCGTCCAGGCGCCGACAGATCTCCGCGACCGTGGCGCCGTTGCCCTCGGTGATCGCAAAGCTCGGCGTGACCGCCGCAGCACGCTCGACAAACAAGCGGACTGCCTCGTATTGCGCGAGCGTTTCCGGCGCGACGACATCGGAGGAAGCGGGAACCGACAGCGATGGCACACGCCAGACCGTTTCGCCGGGAACGCCCAGACCTTCGCGGCTCGTCGCGAGCACATGCAGGTTCGCCGCGACGCGGAGCAGCGACTCGACCAGTTGCGCGCAGGCGGCAATCAAATGCTCACAGTTGTCGAGCAGCAGCAGCGCGCGGCGCGAACGGAAGTAATCGGCAAGCGCATCGTCGAGCGAGCGATCTGGCCCGTCGCGCACGCTCAGGATCGCCGCCACCGAGTGCGTGATCAGGGTTGAATCAGACAGCGGACTCAGATCCACGACCCACACGCCATCGGGGAACTGTTCCAGCAGCTCGGTGGCCACGTGAAGCGCGAGTCGCGTCTTCCCGCAGCCGCCGGCGCCGGTTAACGTCAGCAGACGCGTGGTCGGCAGCAGCCGGCGGACCTCCGATATTTCACGCGTTCGTCCGATGAAGCTCGTGAGCTGCACTGGCAGGTTGTGGCGCCGCGCTTCACCAAAACCGGTCGCTGCACCGTCGGCGTTTACGTGCCGCTGGAGCTGTCGCAATGCGACCAGCAGCTCGTGCGCGGTCTGATGCCGGTGTTCGACGTCCTTCTCGAGGCACTTGTCGACGACTCGTTCGAGCGCCGGGGGAACGTCGGTGTTGAGGCGCGTCATCGGCTCCGGCCGCGCATTGAGAATCCGGTCCATCATCTCGGTCGTCGTCGCGCCGACGAACGGCAATCGGCCCGTCGCCATCTCGTACAGCGCCACCCCGAGGCTGAACAAATCGCTGCGGTGATCCACCTCGCGTCCCAACACCTGTTCGGGGCTCATGTATGGCAGCGATCCGACGACGCGTCCGACAACGGTGTGCGTCCCTGTACTCGCCGCATCAGACGTCGTCAGCGTCTCGGGCCGACGTGTCTTCGCCACGCCGAAATCGAGCACCTTGACCTGCCCGCGCGGCGTCAGCATCAGATTCGACGGCTTGATGTCGCGGTGCGTGATCCCTTTGGCATGAGCCGCGCCCAGGGCGTCCGCCACCTGCAGCGCGATCTCGACGACGTCGGCAGCAGGAAGGGGACGACCATCGATCTTCTCCGCCAGCGTCTGGCCGTCGACGTACTCCATGACGATGAAGCGCACGCCGTCGCTGTCGCCGATGTCGTGGATGGTGGCCACGTTCGGATGATTCAGGGCGGAGGCGGCTTTGGCTTCGAGCGTGAAGCGCTGCATCCGATCGGCGTCGAGGGCCAGATCGGGCGGCAGGATCTTCAGGGCTACGTCCCGGTCCAGCCGTGGGTCGCGTGCGAGATAGACCTCGCCCATCCCGCCGGCGCCGAGCAGCGACTGCACCCGGTAGTGGCTGAGGGTGCGCCCGACCAGTGTCACCCTGGAGGAGTCGATCGCCCTGGCGCTGACTTCCACTGCCGGTGACTCCAGGAA
This sequence comes from Vicinamibacterales bacterium, assembly GCA_035649635.1. Lineage (GTDB taxonomy): Bacteria > Acidobacteriota > Vicinamibacteria > Vicinamibacterales > UBA2999 > Gp6-AA40. Next base: position 12,002 of record DASRJE010000188.1, read on the forward strand.
CGCCTCCGCCCGGTCCTGATACGCGAGCAGGGATTCCACTTCGCGCCGCAGCGTCTCGTCGCCGGCACACGCCTCGTCCAGAAACCGCGCGCGCTGCCCGCTGTCGCGGTCGAGCGCTGCCTGGTGGATCCGTTTCACCGTGGCCCAGCGTTCCATCGGCACACCGTCGGGGGTCTTCTACAACGCCTTCACCGTGCGATCAACGAGTCGCAGGCGCATAATCGCAGCCGCATTCATTGAGGAAGGCGCCATCCGGCGAGAAAAACTGTCATGCCTGCGCGTTCCCCGTCCGACGCCACCGACCTGCTCCTCGCCTGGAGCAGCGGCGACGCGTCCGCGCTCGACAAGCTGATGCCCCTCGTCTATCAGGAGTTGCGGCGTCTGGCACTGCGCCACATGAGGCAGGAACGGGCGGGCCACACGCTGCAGGCGACAGCGCTCGTCAACGAAGTCTACCTGCGACTCGTCGACGTGAACCGGATCCAGTGGCAGAACCGCGCACACTTCTTCGCGGTGGCCGCTCAGACGATGAGGCGCATCCTCGTCGAGTTCGCGAGGCAGCGACACCGGCAGAAACGCGGCGGTGACGTGGTGCACGTGACGCTCGATGACGCGCCTGACGTGGTGCAGGACAGCGGATTGGATCTCGTGGCGCTCAACGACGCATTGGCGATGCTGGCGACGTTCGATCCGCGCATGAGCCAGGTGGTCGAGTTGCGATTCTTTGGGGGCCTCACCGTCGAAGAGACGGCCGCGGTCTTGAGCGTGTCGCCGGAAACCGTGATGAGGGACTGGAAGACGGCAAAGGTGTGGCTGCTGCG
>DASRJE010000189.1:0-61279 GCA_035649635.1 Vicinamibacterales bacterium
CTCAAACATCAGTGGCTCTTTCTCCATCCGCTCGACAGCGTTACGACCATCCACCGGTTGGTGGCGTTCTACGTCCACGAACACAACCACGTGCTTCCACATTCGGCGTTTCGAGGACAGACTCCCGACGAGATGTACTTCGGCATCGGGGACGCAGTGCCGGCGGACCTGAGGGCGCGCGCGGCCGACGCGCACCGAGCACGCGTCGTGGCCAACCGATCGGCGTCCTGCCAGACGTGCCCGTCACTCAACGCGGCCGCATGACCCAGCCTGCTGACCGCCGTTTCGATCGCGAACTCGTACGCCTTGAGACAATCCGCGGAGAGAACCCGACCGCGCGCGTCCCTAGGAGGGCCTTAGACGGTCTCCTCAATCCGATCACCGTTCGTTTATCTATCGTGCCTTGCCGAATTTGGATGGCGAGAACTCGCGTGCAGAAGTCCAAAATGTCTGTGAAGAGAGCTCGGCTGGAAGGCGCCGAGCCCGCAAGTAACAGCGTCAATTAACTTTAGGATTGGAGGCGCCGCCCGGATTTGAACCGGGGATGGAGGTTTTGCAGACCTCTGCCTTACCACTTGGCGACGGCGCCGGCTGGAACTTGTGATGGGGATGATCCGGCCGCGTCTAAATGCTGCTACAACAGCGGTAGTCCGGCTGCCACCTTCGCGCGGGGCGCTTCGGCGCCCACGGGAGCCGGGCACTACGTTCGCGGCGTGATGAGTTGATCATTGATGACATCAGTCCACCTTCGCGGCTGCCGCTCGAGTGAACAACCTTCGCGTGGCTTGCCAGCCGTCGCTCGTTCACCACACGACAGGTCCACCTTCGCTCGTGTTCAATCACCGCGCGAGCTTCGGTGGGCAACCTCCGCCTGCATTCATGAGCGGAGGTTGGAGCGGGAAACGGGATTCGAACCCGCGACTTCGACCTTGGCAAGGTCGCACTCTACCACTGAGTTATTCCCGCCCGCGCCGACTTCGTAGCGTACCACAGCCGATCCAGCCCAAGCAAGACGCGGACCGCGTGTCCCTGCTCTATAATCCAATCGGCCTCCTCCCTCGGCGCGCGCGGCTCATCGGTCCTCTCAGCGAACCGTCTTCACTCGCGCGGAGTCTGATCGTACATCGTCGTCGCATCAGCACGAGGTGCCCGCCATGGAGTATCAGGATTTCGATTTTCGGCAGTCATCCGACGACACCCCCATCGGCGTGTCGGCTCCGCTCGACGAGCCACCGGCGTGGCCGAAGCTCGTCGCAGCGGGGGTGCTCGTCGTCGCTGTCGCGCTGACGGGATATCTCGTCTTCCGCAATCGCGGCGTCAGCGCACCCGCCAATACTCCCGCGACGACAGCCGCACCCGCGCCAACCGACGCCGCTTCCCCACTCGGTGCCGATGTGGCCCCGATCGATCTGCCGCCTCTCGATCAATCCGACGATGTCGTGCGCGGGCTGGTGAAGGAGCTCTCGTCAAACCCCGCAGTCGCGGCGTGGCTTGCGACAGACAACCTGATTCGCAACTTCACTGTCGTCGTCACCAACATCGCGTCGGGCGAAGCCGCTGCCAGCCGGGTACCGGCTCTGAGACCGGTTGGAGGCTTCCAGGTCGAGGAACGCGGCGAGGATTTGTTCATCAACTCTCGCAGCTACGCGCGGTATCTGCCTCTTGCGACTGCAGCGACCTCCGTTGACACGCAGGGCGCGGCCAAGCTGTACAGCCAACTCAAACCGCGAATCGAGGACGCTTACAAAGAGCTCGGCCTTCCGAATTCGACGTTCGATCAGACGCTCGAACGCGCCATCGTCATGCTGCTCAAGACCCCGATCCCAGAGGGTCGAGTCCCGATCCAACCAAGCGGTGCCGTGGTGTACCGATTTGCTGACCCGGCCTTGGAGAGGCTGACGCCGTCGCAGAAACTGCTCATCCGGTTCGGCCCCGACAATCAGCGCGCCGTGCAGACGTCACTGCGGAATATCGCGCTGGCATTGGGGATTCCGCCGGAAAGACTCCCGTAGCGCCGGGACTCGGGATGCGGGACTCGGGATCCGGGATCCGGGATCCAGGATCCGGGAACTGTGCGCCGTCAATTCCCGTCTTGTTCGGCATGGATCGATACCGATCGCTCTCAGCGGCCGCGCTCGTCGCGATTGCCCTCCCGCTTGCCGCGTGTAACGTCGATGTCCGAAAGCATGAGGTCGACGGCAAGGCTGACGTCGACATCACGACGCCGGTCGGCAACGTGTCCGTTCGAACCAACGTGGACAAGGCCGACACAGGTCTGGCCGTCTACCCCAATGCTCGACCGCTGGAAGAGGAGGATGAGCCGAAGACGGCCGACGTCAATGTGGGTAACTCGATGTTCGGCGTCAAGGTCGTCGCGGCCAAGTTCGAAAGCAATGACCCGCAGGAACGCGTCATCGACTTCTATCGCAACGAACTGAGAGCCTATGGCGACGTGACGGAGTGCCATGGGGACGTGGATTACCGGCGAGGGCGTCCGGTGTGCCGCGAGAAGCTTTTCTCGCGAGGTGACCTCCAACTCGTCGCCGGCCCGGAAGACAAGCAACACATCGTCTCGGTGAAGCCGCGCGGAGAAGGGACGGAATTCGGTCTCGTCTACGTTCAAACGCGCGGGAAAGATTGAAGGGCGGGTCTAAGACCCGCCTCTACCTGGCATCCTTCATGCCCCCAGATGGGGGGGCATGAAAGATGACAAGCGACAATCCCTCGGAAAAATGGGCGAAGACCTCGCCTGCAAGGAACTCGAGCGACGCGGGTACGCAATTCTCGCGCGGCGTTATCGTTCACGATTCGGCGAAATCGACATCGTCGCCAATCATGAAGAGACGATCGTCTTCGTCGAAGTCAAAGCACGCGATGGTGATGATTTCGGCGGTGGCGCGGCCGCGGTCACGCCGTGGAAGCAGCGTCGCATCGCGCTGATGGCCGTCGACTATCTCTCCCGCAACAACCTGCACGACTGCGCCTGCCGCTTCGACGTCGTGACCATCGACATCAAGAAGGATCGGACGGAGATCGTCGTGTATACGCACGCATTCGACGCGCCCGGCTGACGATCGCAGAGAAGTCGTCCTCCGGCCTCAGTCGGGATACGATCCGCAGGCACCCCAGGGAGGTCACCATGACGCGATTCACGCCGCTTGTACTTTGCGTTGCGCTGATCGGTGCTGCCGCCTGCTCTGGCCGGTCAGGGCCACAATTCGACAGATCCGACGTTGAAAACATCACGAAACTGATCGAGCAACTGAGAATTGCTTTCAATGCCAAGGATTCGAGCAAGGCTGCAGCCCTCTATTCATCGACGGGCGTGGTCATGCCTCCGAATCGGGCATTGATGCGGGGCCGGCAGTTCGTCCAGCAGTACTACGACGATCGGTTCGCTGAGGGCGCCTCAGATCTGGAAATGGAGGCCGCAGATATTTCGGGTCAGGGCAACCTGGCCTACGCCAGCGGCGACTACCGGCTGAATCTCGTGCCGAAAGATGGACAGAAGCGGCGCGATCGTGGCAAGTTCCTCTGGGTCTTTCGCGAGAACAACGGCGTGTGGATGATCGAATACGTTACCTTCAGCAGCGACTTCGTGGCGCCGCCGGCGGCGTAGGTTCACAGCTTGGCGGGTCCGAAAATCAGGACCCGCCCACGCAGAGACGCGGCGGGTCTATAAAGCAGCCCCGCCCTATGCGCGGACACTACTGATCGCCTGGTCGAGGATCTCAATCGCCGTATCCGCCTGCGCTGTTGTCAACACCAGCGGCGGCGAGAGGCGAATCGCGTTCTGGCCGGCGCCGAGCACGAGGAGTCCTCGTTTGAAGCACTCGTGGACGACGCGATCGCGCTCGGTAGCGGCGCGCTCCTTGGTCTGCCGATCGCGAACGAGCTCGACGCCGATCATCAGCCCGCGCCCTCGCACATCCCCGATGATCGAGTGTTTGTCCATCAGGGCCTTGACGCCAGCGATCATGTGCGCACCCACGACCTCGGCGTTCTTCACGAGACTGTCGCGAAGCAGCTTGAGCGTCGCCAATGACGCGGCGCACGACACGGGGTTGCCACCAAACGTGCTGGCATGAGTGCCGGGGGGCCACGTCACGATCTCCGATCGCGACGTCATCACGCCGAGCGGCAATCCCGACGCAATGCCCTTGGCCATCGTCACCACATCCGGTGTGACGCCCGTGTGCTCGATCGCGAACATCTTGCCCGTGCGCCCCATGCCCGACTGGACCTCATCGACGATGAGGAGCATGCCGAATTTGGCGGTGATCTCGCGGAGGCGTTCGTGAAACATGTTTGGCGGCACGACGTAGCCGCCCTCGCCTTGAATCGGCTCGACGACAATCGCTGCCACTTCTTCCGGGTGAACGAGGTGAACGAACAGTTGCTCTTCGATGAAACGCAGGCACTCGGCGGCGCAGTTGTCGGGGTTGAGCCCAATCGGACAGCGATAGCAGTTGGCGTAGGGCGCGTGAAACACGCCCGGCACGAACGGCGCGAAACCGCGCCGCTGCGTCAGCTTGCTTGCTGTCAGGGAAAGCGCCCCCATCGTCCGGCCATGAAACGCACCGAAAAACGCAATGATGTTCGGCCGCTTCGTGTAGTAGCGAGCGAGCTTGATGGCGGCTTCATTGGCCTCGGTCCCTGAGTTGGCGAAGAACGATCGGTGCGGACCTGGCATCGGCGCGATCGCGGACAACTCCTCACCGAGGCGCACCTGCGGCTCGTAATAGAAGTCGGTTCCCGACATGTGCAGGAACTTCTGCGACTGCTCGACGATTGCCTTGACGACGTCCGGATGAGAGTGACCGGTCGAGGTGACTGCGATGCCCGCGGTACAGTCCAGGAAGACGTTACCGTCGACGTCCTCGACGAGCGCTCCTTCGCCGCGAGCCATCACCAGCGGGTAATCGCGCGTGTAGGACGTGGAGACGACTTTCGCGTCGCGCTCGATGAGCGCCTTCGCCCGCGGACCAGGGAGCGCAGTCTTGAGGGCCGGCCCAGTCATCTCACTTCTTCTTCCATCTCGTGCCGGACGGACCGTCTTCGAGCAGCACGCCTTGTTCGGCTAGGGAATCCCGAATGCGGTCGGCCTCAGCAAAATCGCGACGCTGGCGAGCCGCCTTGCGTGCCTCTATCATGCGCTCAATCTCGTCGATCGGAATCGGTGGCCTCGCGTCTTCCGCACGGCGCAACGACACGACACCGAGCACGCGATCGAAATCGTCTATCGCCGCTCGCACGAGCGACGCATCGTCCGTGCTTATCTTTCCGGCATCGACTGCGGCGTTGCCGCTCTTGACCAGGTCGAACAACGCCGCCAGCCCGGCGGCTGTATTCAGATCCTGCTCGAGCGCCGACTTGAACGCGTCACGAGCCGTGGTCACGACTGCCGTCATTTCCTGTGACACACCTTGCCCACTGACGCCGTCGAGCCGGACCAGGAAGTCGACGACGCGACGCAGCGACTCTTCCGCCTGCTCCATCCCCGACCAGGTGAAGTTCAACTGCTTCCGGTAATGCGACGACAGAAGCAAATAGCGGAGGGCCGACGGACGGAACCCCTTGGCGACGATATCGGGGACGGTGTAGACGTTGCCCAGCGACTTCGACATCTTCTCGTTCTCGACGAAGAGATGCTCGACGTGCACCCAGAAACGCGAAAAGGTCTCCTTCGTCGCGCCCTCGGCCTGCGCGATCTCGTTCTCGTGATGCGGAAAGATCAGGTCAACGCCACCGGCGTGAATGTCGATCGGGGCCTGTCCGAGCAGTCGAAGAGCCATGGCCGAGCACTCGATGTGCCATCCCGGCCTGCCCTTCATCCCGCCGCAGTCCCACTCCGGCTCGCCGGGCTTGGACGCCTTCCACAAGACGAAGTCGCGGGCATCGTCCTTGGAATATTCATCGACGTCGACGCGCGCACCGGCGTGAAGACCATCGTGATCGAGACGAGCGAGACGCCCGTAGGTCGGAAGCGATTCGATCTTGAAATAGATCGACCCGTCACGCTGGTAGGTGTGGCCGTTGCGCTCGAGCGCGAGGATCATCTCGCGCATCGCCTGCATGTTCGGCTCGTCGGTGGCACGCGGGTTCTCCTCTGGCGTTTCGATGCCCAACAGCTCCGAGTCGGACCGGAAAGCATCGATCCACTGCTCCGTGTACTCGCGCAGCGGCTTGCCGGCCTTCTGAGCGCCGGCTATCGTCTTGTCATCGACGTCGGTGTAATTGACGACTTCGATAATCCGGTGTCCGCACAGGTATTTCAGCGTGCGGCGCAGCACATCGAGGCAGACGAAGGTCCGGAAATTACCGATGTGTCCGCGAGCGTAGACCGTGAGCCCGCAGGCATACATCCGCACGGTGTTGTCGCGCGCAGGCGCGAACGCCTCCTCCTGCCGCGTGAGGGTGTTGTAGAGGCGAAGCATGTTGGCACGTCACGGTTCGACGGCGACTGTGCGGCCGTCGATGAGGAACTCGAGTGGCCCGGCATCGCGGCGCACGATCACCGAGATGGTAGCGTCCGAAGACGCCTCGCGAAGACACGCGTGAACGGCGGCTTCGACTGAAATCGCGAACGTTTCGGCTTCGGACTTGCCGCACGACGCGTAGCGCGCCGCCTGCATCGCCAGCCCGCGCACCATCGAGACGAACTGTGCGTCGCGGGGAACCGAAATCGTGAATTCGAAGGTGCTGGCGTCCACGCTACACGCAGAACCGGCTGAACAACCGATCGGCCACACGCCGATCGGCTTCGATTTGCTCACGCAACGCGTCGACGTCAGGGAACTGACGTTCGTCTCTCACACGCTGCACGAATCCCAGGCGCACAGAGCGGCCATACAGGTCGCCCGAATACCGAAGCAGATGCGTCTCGACGGTCAACTCCTTTTCACCGAAGGTGGGACGGATGCCGACGTTCGTGAGCCCCGCGTGCACGACGCCATCGATCGTCGTCGTTGTCGCGTAGACCCCGTGCGGCGGAATCAACTCATTCGCGGTCTGAAGATTGGCGGTTGGAAACCCAATCTCCCGGCCGCGTCGCCGCCCCGCGATAACAGTGCCATCAACATAGTACGGATGGCCAAGCAATGCACCCGCCTCGTCAACGCGCCCCTCGGACAGCAGCCGCCGGATGCGTGTGCTGCTCACGACGAAATCTTTGTAACGTACCGGGTCGATCTTGTCAGCCCGGAAGCCGTAGTGCTGGCCGAGGGTGCGCAGCACTGTGAAGTTCCCGCTCCGCCCGTGGCCAAACAGAAAGTTGGCTCCAACCCAAACCTCCGAAACCCGCAGCCAATCCACCAGCACGGTCCGAACGAACGTCTCGGGGTCCCATTCCGACAACTCGCGAGTGAATCGCACGACCGCCACGCAACTGATGCCCGCGCGGTGAAGCGACTCGAGCCGCTGGGCTTTCGTCATCAGCAACTTCGGTGCCTTGTCCGGCCGCAGAACGCGCGGTGGATGAGGATCGAAGGTCATCGCCATCGGCGTGCCGCCATGCTCGGCGGCGCCACGCCGGACTCGCTCGATGATCTTGAGATGGCCGCGATGCAAGCCGTCGAAATTGCCGAGCGCCAGAACCGGATGCACCAGCCACGGCGGTCGAGGGTCGTCCGGGAAGTGGATGGTTTCCATTCACTCCACGTCGACTCGCACGTCGAGCACCAGCCCATCATATGCCAGTTCGACGCCGGGCGGCAGGCGCGCACAGGTCGCAGCGTGCCCCAGATCGTGCGTCATATGCGTCATGTACGCGCGCCGCGGCTTAAGCTGCCCAATGACGCCCAGCGCTTCGTCCACGCTGAAGTGCGTCACGTGCGGGCGTTCGCGAAGGGCGTCGATGACGAGCGTATCGACGCCGGCCACCAGCGCCATCGACGACTCGTCTATCCGATTGCAGTCGGTGAGATAGGCGAAGTCGCCGAAACGGAACCCGAGCACCGGCATGTCGCCGTGCCAGACGGGCACGGGGACAACGTGCACGCCTTTGATCGTCAGCGGGCGCCTGATCTCGTGGGCATCGATCTTGGGAACCCCGCCGCCCTTGCGCTGCACACCGTCGAAGATGTAGTGGAACGTCCGCCACACCGTCTCCCAGGTCTCAGGGCTTGCGTAACAGGGGATCGGGTTGCCCGTGATCACGTTGAAGCGGCGCACCTCGTCGAGACCGAGGATGTGATCGGCATGCGAGTGTGTGAGCAGAATCGCATCGACGTGCTTCACACCAAAGGTGAGCGCCTGCTGTCGCAGGTCAGGACCAGCGTCGACCAGGATTCGCGCGTAGGACGGCACGTCGAGGAAGATCGACGGTCGCAACCGCTTGTCGCGCGGGTCGGTGGATCGGCAGACGGCGCAGTCGCACGCGATCATCGGCACACCGTGAGAGGTGCCGGTGCCAAGAAAAGTAACAGCTGCTGGCTTCAAGGAATAATGATGCGCGGAGTTTCCTCTGGCGTTGTCTTGGTCGCCTCCACGTAACGCATCCGAAGTTCGTAGATGATTTGTTCCAACAGCTGTCGTTCCTCGGCAGTGAGGTTGCCGCGCGTCTTCTGCTCGAGCAACGCCAGGATATCGATGATCTGCTGGGCCGCGGCGAGGTTTGGCTCGGCCTTGCGTCCGCTGACTGGATCAGGGACGTCGCCGAAATGAAACGCCGCGGTGTGGGCAAGCGACAACACAAAGCCTACGAAGGTCACTTCGCTGACGTCGGCCGATTCCTGCTGCTCTTCGGACATGCTTTCGCGATCCTAGCACGCACAGATTCAGCGAGACTCCGACGATGCCTTGCCGCGCTCAGCGGCGCGGGCGGCGCTCAGGATGTTGAAGATGGCGTGATTCCCCTCGTGGCATTCGTACAACTCGACCGCCTCGGCTTCGTTGCGCGTGAGCGGCATCGCAAACGTCCACGGTGTGGTCCAGGTCGAGGGGTCATCCACCGTCACCGACCACTCGACGCGGTCAGGTGCTGTCCGCCTGAAGCGCTCGACAAGACGAAGCGTGTCAGGGTCGGCATTGCGGTACGCGCTGCGCTGCTTGAAGTTCGTCGTCTCGACAACGAGCGTGTCGCCTTCCCAGTGTCCGCGCGCGCTTCCCATGTCAAACTGAAACGGCTTGCCAAGGTTGGCGCGACCGTCGCCCCTCGACTCCGCTCGGGGCGACCCTGAGCTTGTCGAAGGGTCGAGTGGAATAACACGAGTTTCGTGCACCATCTCATAGCGGATCGCGACGAATCCAGGTGCCTGCACGATCTGATACGAGTTGCCATACACGCCTGGCAGCATCGAGCCTGGCAGTCCGCGCGTAATGCAGCGCTCCCATAGACTGAAATCCTCGGGACCATTGAACGGGCCCGCGTCGAAGCTTCCATTCCTGCCCGCGCCCTGCACGCGGGCACGCGCTTCGGGCAGGACAGCGGGAATTCTTCCGTCGGCTGGATCGGTCACGAACCAGGGCCGGCTTCCCTTGGTGACTTCATAGATGTCACGAAACTCCGCGGAGTTGCCGATCTTGCCTTCCGGGTCGCCACCGAAGAACGGCGCGCGATCGAGCGCCTCCTGCTGGCGCTTCTTCATCAGGTCGGCAAGCTCCTGTGCGCTCAGTTCGTCGACGCGGCGACCCGCAAAAGCCGCCGGCCTCTCGAACGGAGTGCCGTACTCATATTTGTTCGTGTAGTAACCCTGCAGGTCAGGATCGCCCCACGGGGTCCTGGGGTGTGAGGAAGCGGTGGTCGATTGTGCAGACGCTACCACGGAAGACAGAAGCAGAAGTGCAAAGGTCGAAGTAAGAATTTTGAACTTCTCCACTCGTCCTCCAGTCTTGGCAGGCGGATGGTAGCATGACGCCGTGACCCATTCCGTTGGCACCCGATTCGAGCGTCTGGTCGACATCATGCGCAGGTTGCGCGCCCCGGACGGTTGTCCGTGGGACCGCGAGCAGACACCGGCCTCGCTGCGTCCGTTCGTGCTGGAGGAGACCTACGAGGTTCTCGAGGCGATCGAGAGCGGATCGCCGGCACACCTCTGCGAGGAGCTCGGCGATTTTCTGTTCGAAGCTGTTTTCCTGGCCCAGATGAGTGACGAAGCCGGCCACTTCGACATTGGCGATGCCATCGACGCGATTGCCGCCAAGCTGGTGCGGCGCCACCCGCACGTCTTTGCCAGAGCCGAAGGCGACCTCCCGCTGACGAGCAACGAGGTCATTGAGAAGTGGGAAACGCTCAAGGCGCGCGAACGCGAAGCGGCAGGCGTCCCGGGCAAGAAGCAGAAGACCACGCTCGGTGGCGTCCCGAAGACACTCCCGTCTCTCCTGCGTGCGTACGAGATCAGCTCGCGGGCTGCGGCCGTCGGATTCGATTGGTCGAGAGCAGACGATGTGCTGGACAAGATCGATGAGGAGGTCGCCGAGGTCCGGCGCGAGGTGGAGTCAGGCGCCACCGGCGACATGTCTCGTGCTGAAGAAGAGATGGGCGATTTGCTCTTTGCGATCGCCAACCTGTCACGCAAGCTCGGCGTCGAACCGGAAGCCGCGCTGCGGCGAGCGAACGAGAAGTTCACGGCACGATTCGATGCCATGGAAAAAGCTCTTACATCGCGAAAACAATCGCTGAGCGCGGCTACGCTCGAGGAAATGGAAGCAGAGTGGAAAGAGGTGAAAAGAGCCCTGCCTTAACCACGAAGATCACGGTCTTCGTGGTTAGTCATCGTGAGCCTCACTGAATGTACGAACCTCGACTTGGGATCCATCAGTCTCGAGTTCGATTTGTCCATCGAGATCGGTGCGGAAGACCTGGGCGCCGAGCACCTCAAGGCGCTGCACAACCTCCGGCGCAGGATGCCCGAACGTATTCCCTCGCCCGGCGCTGATGAGGGCGTACTGCGGCCGCCACTCAGACAAGAGCGCCTGTGAGGTCGACGTCCGGCTGCCGTGGTGGGCAACTTTGAGGATCCTCGTGGCCGCGCGAGTGAGGCGCGGAAGGATCTCTCGCTCGACGTCCGCCGAGATGTCGCCGGTCAACAGCACCGCGACGTCGCGGTAGACGACTTCGATCACCACCGAATCGTCATTACGGACGCGTCGACGCTCCCAATCGGGAGGCCGAGGATGGAGCACACGGACATGCACGGGCCCGTCGGTCTCGATATCGCCGAGGCGTCGATAGTCGACAGGAATGCCGAGCCGTGCTGCGGCGTCGCGTATGTCGGCGGTGGGGCGATGATTCGGGACGTCGATTCCCAGCCAGAGATGGCGGGGAACGAAGTCGGCGAGCACGTCGAGTGCGCCGCCAACGTGGTCAGGGTCGCCATGCGTCAGCAGCAAGGCGTCGAGCCCGCGGACACCGCGGGCCCACAACGCGGGCGCGAGCACGCGCGCGCCGATACCAAATGAGCCGCCGAATGGAGCGCCGCCGGTATCGATCAGAACCTGTCTGCCGCTCGGTGTCGCAAGCAGAACCGACTCCCCCTGTCCCACATCGAACATCGTCAGGCGAAGCGTCTCGCTTGGCTTGGCCGCATGAACGTGTCGCGGGACAACGCCCGTGACCAGCACGGCGGCAGCCACCCAGACGAGCACCGCGATTGCGCGAGGCGCACGACCCTTCCAAAGAAACATCGCCGCGATCGCGGCGTAGTAAGCAGCAACAACGACCGCGGCTGGCGGCGGCACGCGCGCCGTCGACCACGGCGCGAGGTTGACCAGGTTGGCGCTGCCAACCAGTCCCTGAGCGGCGAGATGCGCCATCAGGCCTGCAGGTCCGGCGATGGCCGGAACGCTATTCGCGAACGCCGTGACGAGCGCCCCGATCTGGACGATTCCCATGAGCGGCACGGCGATCAAATTGAGGACGAGACCAGCGGCGGTCACGCGAGAAAAGAGCAAGGCTGACACTGGAAGCAGCGCGATCTCGATAGCGAGCGACGCAGACACCGACGCAACGATCCAGGACAAGATCCCGGCGCGCGGCGCCAGCCGGGCACCGATGCGTGCGCCTTCGAACAGCGCGAGCGTTGCCCCAAACGTCAGGATGAATCCACCATCTCGCACATCGAGCGGCCTGACGACGACCATCAGCGCGGCAGCAACCGATGCGGTTTGCCACCCGCCGCTGCGTTGATCCAGGGCCCGGGCGGAGAAGTACAGAACCGCCATCAGCGTGGCGCGCCACACTGATGGTCCAGCCGTCACGATGAGGGCATAGGCGGAGAGAACCGCGACAGCGACGCAGGCCGCTCCCCTTCCGCGGACGCCGACGATCATCAGGACGATCGTCGCGGCGGTGGCGAGAATGGCGATGTTGCCGCCCGAGATCGCGATGACGTGGTAGGTGCCCGCCTGCTGTAGCGTCTCGCGGGTGTCGTCGGGCAACCCGGTGCGATCGCCTATCAGGACCGCCGTGGCGATGGCGGCGGAAATCGAGTCGTGCACCTCGATCCACTGCCCGACTGCACGCCTGACGTGCTCCCGAATGTCGGCACACCGCTCGGAGACGAACCCTCCCAGCCGCACCACGTCGATCAGCAGTCCACTCTTGACGGTACCGAGAAGCGTCACGCCGTCGAGTGCCTGGTCGCGCTCGAAGTCGGACACGCCGTCATTCAGGTATCGCGCCGGCCGCCGGAATGTAATCGGCACTTCGACCGTCCGGCCCGCACGCCATTGCTCCACTCGATCTTTCGCAACGGTTCCGTTGACGCTGACGGCGACACCACCGTCGGTGGGCTGCCATGTACTTTGAAGCTGCACCGCGATGATCTCGGCGCGCAGCGACACGAAATCATCGCGTGGCGATGCGTCCTCGACGAGCACGATTCGCGACGGCAGTGGATCATGGCGACCGGCCGGGCCGATCGACTCGATCTCGAAACCTCCGAACTCCCGCTCGAGGATGTAGCGTATCGATGGATGGAGGGCGCCTTCGCGTGCGTTCACCGACAGCGCAACCCCACCCGCCAGGAACCCGGCTACCATCACCACGAGCGTCACCCTCGGTGACCGGCGCCACCAGCCTGCGAGCGCGCCAAGGCAGGTCAAGGGAAGCGCTGCCGCGTATGTCCAGGCACTGACATTCGTGATCAGGCCAAGCGTCGCGCCGATCAGAAGACCGAGTGCGGGAAGAAGACCGATCGCAGCCACGCCCTGCTCGATGCAAGTTGCGGCAACCCCGGGCGCAGCGCGCCGGTCAGTAACTTACGGGTGAACCGGTGGAGTTTTTGCGGGCTGGCGGCGTGCCGAAAGCGGCATTTTTTCGAAGCCAGCGAGTTTCGACCATGGTGAAGACGCAAACGCCTGTCGCCAGAGACGTCAGACGTTCGCCCAGCGGCGCAGGAGGTTGTGATAGACGGCCGTCAACTGCACGACGGCGGGATGATCTGGCAAATCGACCGTCAGGCGCTGGATCGCCGTATCGAGATCGAACAGCAGCGTACGCTCCCCATCGTCACGAATCATGCTCTGCATCCAGAAGAACGAGGCGATGCGGGCGCCGCGTGTGACCGGCGTGACGTTGTGGAGGCTCGACGCAGGGTACAGCACCATGTGCCCGGCCGGAAGCTTGATCGAATGCACGCCGTAGGTGTCTTCGATGATTAGCTCGCCGCCGTCGTACTCGTCAGGGTCGGCCAGGAACAACGTGGCAGACAGATCTGTCCGCACGTTGAGGCCGGTCGCCTTCACTTGTCGAATCGCGTTGTCGACGTGGTTGCCGAACGACTGACCACCTTCGTAGCAGTTGAATAACGGCGGGAAGACCTTGAGCGGAAGTGCGGCCGAGATGAAGAGCGGATTGCGCTGCAGTGACGCCAGGATCATCTCGCCAATCTGCTTGGCGACTGGATGGTCTTCGGGAAGCTGCTGGTTGTGCTTGGCTCTCGCCGACTGGTGACCGGCGGTGACGCGGCCGTCGACCCAGTGAGCCGTCGCAAGCAGTTGGCGCGCCTGCGCCACCTGCTCCGGGGTGAAGACGTCTGGAATCTGGAGGAGCATGTAAAACCTAGAAACTGAAATCCGCGTTCACGATCACTTGCCGGCGCGGCCCTGGAATGTAGTGACCGCCACCGATGCGATCGACGTACTCGACATCGGCCAGGTTCTGTCCGTTGAGCCGCAGCGTCAGCCCTTCGTTCACCTTGTAGCTGGCCATCGTGTTGACGAGCCAGTAGCTGGGAACCGAGGTGGTGTTGGTGGTGTTGCGGAACACCGCGTCCATGTACTGCGCGCCGCCACCGACGGTGAAGTCCCACGGCAGGCTGAACGTCGTCCACAGGTTGAAGGTCGCTTCAGGCGTCAGCGTGAGGTTGTTGCCTTCTTCGGCAGCATTCGCCGAGCGCGCAATGTCGCTGCGCATGAACGCGTACGATGCCAGCGCCGTCCATCGATCCGTGATACTGCCGGACAGGCCGAACTCGACGCCTTGTACCGTCTGCCGGCCAGCGAGCACGAATGGATCGCTGGTGGCATTTCGTGTGCGCGCGTTGACCTTCTCGGTGCGGAACACCGCGCCGGTCACCGACAACCGGTTCCGCATCACATCCCACTTGGTGCCGACCTCGTAGTTGCGCGATTCTTCAGGCTCGAGACTCGGGTTGTTCGCCGCGGTCTCGGCCGTACTCAGTGCCGCGCCGGTGGCAGCTGCATCGACCGCGGGATTGAACGACGTGCCGTAGCCGAAATAGATGCTGCCGGCCGGCCGCGGCTTGTAGACAACGCCACCACGCCAACTGACCATCGAGTCCGACGTTTGAATCCGCGTGATCTCGCCGCTCGCCAGCATGGTCTGGGAGTAATCGACGTCGACGACGTCCATGCGCGCGCCGCCAGTCAACTGCCATCGCGATCCAAGGTTCACCGTGTCGAACACGTACACACCCGCCTGATCCAATCGCGTATCGCTCGGGTTGCCCGTGTTCGTCGGCATCGGCCCCAACGGTCGTTCACCGGGGTTGGGATGCGCGACGTCGGTTTGCGGCTGATTGGTTGTCTGCGACGAGTTCTGGTTGAAGGTGGTTTCGCGAGAGACCTCGAATCCGGCTACGACATCGTGGCGCGCGCGCGTGCCCAGCGACGCCGTCACATTGGTCTGGTTCGCAACGTTGCCATTGCCCATCGTCCGCTGCTGAAGCTGCCGGTTCGGCGGCCGCGGTGAGGTGATTGCCGAGTCGCGATCGGTGTCGCTGTAGCGGGTGATGTTGCGCAGCGTGAATGGGCCGTTGAACCGATGCAAGATCTCGGCGGTCGCGATATCGCTGCGGATGTCCTCAAAATCGTAATCGCGCAGACCGTAGAAGTTGCTTTGATCCACCGCCGGCGTGGCTTGAAATGCACCGGTCGAGAATCCGGGGGTCGCTCCCCACGGCAAACCGTAATCCGGCACGTTGTCCTGCGTCAGGCGCTGGTATTTGAGTGTCACCTGCGTCGGCTTTCCGATGCCAAACGCCAACGAAGGCGCGAAGCCCCAACTGTTGTTTTCGACAACGTCGCGTCCCGCGACGCCAGCGTCCGTCCACATCAGGTTCAAGCGCAGCGCCGTGCCGATCGAGGGTTCGCCGATCGGTTGATTCATGTCGAGCGTGCCGCGACGGTACGCGGCATTTCCCACACCGATCGATCCGCTATGGGAGCGCTCGAGTCCCGGTGACTTGGTCACCTGGTTGATCGCGCCGCCGGTCGCACCACGGCCCGCGATCGAGGAGGACGCGCCCTTGGCGACTTCAACTTGCTCGAGATTGAACGCATCGCGGGAATAGCCGCCCGGATCGCGGACGCCGTCGACGAACATGTCGTTGCCGGCACTGAACCCACGCATGGTGAGGTTGTCACCGGGCAGCCCACCGCCGCCCTCGCCTGCCTGGAAGGTAATGCCAGGAACATTGCGCAGGACGTCGCGCAGGCTGGTGGCGCCCTGCGACTGCATGATCTCCTTCGGAATCACCGCGATCGTCTGTGGTATATCGCGCAGCGCCTGTGTGAATTTCGGTGAGGCCACAGCGGCTGATTGACCGGTGACCTCGACGAATTCGCTGCGCCTGACGTCGAATGTCACGCTGTCGCGCGCAGTGAAGCTGAACCCCACGCCGGTACCAACGAGCATCTGATCGAGCGCCTCTTCCGGCGCCATCAAGCCGATCACGCCCGGTGACGGAAGGTCGCGCACCATCTCGTTGGCGAGAGTGATTCGGATCCCGGTTGCAGCGGTGAACTTCTCGGCGACCGTTCCGATCGTTCCCGCTGGGATATCGAACTGCTGGACCTGACGCGGCTGGTCCGCGTTGCGGGCGGCGGTCATGTTCGACGCGCGCGCGTTCGATGGCCGTTCGTTACGCGATGCATGTTGCGCGTAAACCGCCTTGCCACTGACCGCGGTTGATGCAACGACGGCGGCGCTCAGCACGAACAAACGCGAGGTGCCCCGACGGCGAGGACGGGGACGTGAGGTCTTGCTGGACGAAAACGTGCGGTTCTTCATCGACGGTCCTGGGTATGGGTCAAAAGGTCACGCTGCGGTTTCCTGGCGTCGCGAGTCGAGCTCTTCCGTTCGCTTCCGTCGCGCGATCCACGACCGGCTGCGACGAAGCGCGAGTGCGATGCCGGTCCAGACGAGGACCACCGCTCCGGCCGTGGCCAGCCCGGCGATCGTCTGACCGGGAAGCCCGAGAATCTCACCGGTGTGAGCGAAGCGCGAGATGCTCCGCAATCGTCGACCGAGACTTTGATCGGAAAACGTCTCCGAGCTGACAACGGCGCCGGTCGAGCGATCGAGCGAGAGCGTCGATCGCAACTGTGGTTGGCCACCATCGCCGCGGTCGATGGCGAACGCCACAGGCGCCCGGTCAGATTGAGGAAGGCGCAGGTTGATGGTCCGCCAGCCGGGCGATTGTTCCGTCGCTTTCGCCACGAGCGCGTCGAGTCCGCCGAGCGTCGCCTGTGGGCGATCGCGTCGAGCGTCTTCCCGCGGTGGCCCGCCTTCCCGCCCGCCGCCGCGCCCGCCCTGTTGCGGCGGTTCTTCTCCCACAACTCGATACACGAGCGCGTTGGCCCAGGGAAATGAGATCGGCATCGCCGTCAAGACGACGATGAACAGCGGCACCGCTGACCAGGCGCCGATCGCGTTGTGCCAATTGAAATCGCGAGCCTTGCCGCGAAGGCCGCCACTGAACCAGACGACGGGGCGAATGTGCTGCCACGTCCACTTGCGTGGGAACCACAGAAAGATGCCGGACGCGACGATGAAGAGGAAGATGGCGTTCGACCACCCCGTAATCGCGCGGGCAACAGGTCTGCCCTCTCCTTCCACGGCGATCCACCGGTGCCACGCACGCACCTGGGCCATGAAGCGGCGGATACCCTGTGTGCTCTCACCGAGCAGGCGACCCGTATACGCGTCGGCGTAGACCGTTTGTCGGCCGGCCGCAATCGTCACCGGGGCAGCGGGGTCCGACGCCAGCGTGACACCAGATACCTCGAGGTCCGGGTGGCCACGCCTCAGCGTCGTCAGCAGCGCCTCCACTGAAAGTGGAGCCCTTCCGTCGGCGGGCACGCTCGATCGAAAGTCGCTGTCGGACCACGCAATCAACTGGCGCTCATAGGTGAGGAGCACGCCAGTGACGGACATCAGGAGGATGATTGCCCCGGCGGTCACGCCGGCGATGAGATGGGGCCAGAAGATCAGGGTGCGTAGTGTCATGTGCTCCGCCCGGTGAGGCGAGCCGCCCACCAGGGGGAACGGCGTCGACCTGCGAGACTGAGACTGAGTCTCACAATCACGGAACAGCTTAATAGCCGACCGGTTTGGTCGTCAAGCTCTTAAAACGGCTCTTAAAACGGCTCTTAAAACGGCGTGCAAGGCTCGCGCGGTTTGAGCGGTCGAGAACGGAGCGTTATCGGCGGGGTGATTCGGAGGGCGGATTCGCGTAATAGCCGCGGCGGGCACGCGCGAAGTACGCCCCGTTGCGAACACGCACGCGAATCGCGCGCCACGCCCCGTCGGGCGGACGCGACGAGCTATAGCCGAGGGTGTACTGCTTGTTCAATTCGTCCGCGATGCGAGCCGTGGCGGGACCGAGGTCGGCCGCGGTCCGAACGACCTCGGTGTAGCCGCCAGTCAGGCTGGTGATCTCGCGCAGCGCTTCGGGGTTCACTCTCGTGCTCTCGCGCGCTTCAGCCGAGTCGATGGCGATCGCGTACACGAGCGCATCGCTCCTGCGAATGTCCTCGAGCGTCTGGAAGAGCGAGTGGTCGCTGGCCGTGTCGGCGCCATCGGAGATGACCACCATCGCCGCGCGCACATGATTGCGTTGCTCGAAGAGCTTCGATGTGCTCGCGAGCGCGTCGTAGATCGCCGTGCCTCCCGACGGCTTCAGCGATTCGAGCGCGTTTCGCGTCTTCGACGGCGGGATCGTCCACGGTATCGCCAGTCGTGGCAGGTGATTGAACGTCGCGACGAGCGCCTCGTCGTCAACGAGCAGCAACTCGCCGACAAAGCGATCGACGGCTCCGCGCGCGTCAACGATCGGCTGACCACGCATGCTGTCGCTGGCATCGAGCAGCACACCGAGGCTGACCGGAACCCGCGCGTCGGTAAATTGCGTGATGTCCTGCGGCGTGCCGTCTTCGAAAACCTGGAAGTCACCCTTGGTCAGCCCCGTGATCAGCCGGTTTTCCGAGTCAGTGACGGCAACCGTCACCTGGACGAGATCGGTCCGCGCCCTGAACGACTGCGCCTCCAGCGCCACGAAGGTCACGCAGCTCAAGGCCGCCACGAAGGACACGACGCACACGAAGATCAATTCGTACGAAAGCCGACGTTCGCTGATTCGACTGTTGCGAAGCGGCTTGGACATAGGCAAATCCCGAATGGCCTTCGTGGTGGTCACCGGCCGGTCTGCACGCCCGCCACCCCTGCATAGTAATCCTGCAGCGAGCGCACGCTGAGCGCCTGCTGGCGCAGCGCCTTGATCGCGCTGACGGCCGCGGACGCCCCGGTGAGCGTCGTTATGCAGGGCACTTGTGCCATCGTCGCCGCGCGCCGAACCGCACGGTCGTCGAAGAACGATTCACGGCCGAGCGGTGTGTTGATCACCATGTCGATGGCGCGGTTGACGAGGTGATCGGCCACGTTCGGTCGACCCTCGTTCACCTTGTACATGACTTCGACTTCGAGACCGTGGGCGCGCAGGAACGCGGCCGTACCGCGAGTTGCGGCAAGCGTGAACCCGAGGCTCGCCAGGTCGCGCGCAACCGGCAACACCGTCGGCTTGTCGCTGTTATTCACGCTGATGAACACACAGCCTTTCTCGGGGAGCTTCTGCGCGGCTCCCATCATCGCCTTACCGAAGGCGGCTCCGAAGTTATCAGACCCGCCCATCACCTCGCCCGTCGACTTCATCTCAGGACCGAGAATCGTATCGACGCCCGGGAATCGCACGAACGGGAACACCGGGCTTTTGACGAACACGCCGGCGGCGTTGAGATCCTCGACCAGTCCAAGGTCAGCCAGCGTTCGGCCGGCTGCCACACGTGCCGCAACCTTCGCCATCGGGACGCCTGTCGCCTTCGAGATAAACGGCACCGTGCGCGACGAACGTGGATTCACTTCGAGCACGTACACGATGTCGTCCTTGATGGCGTACTGAATGTTCATCAGGCCGACGACTTTCAACGCGCGTGCAATGCGTCGTGTGTACTCACGAATCGTCGCCAGGTGGCGTTCGGCAACCATGAACGGCGGCACCACGCAGGAGCTGTCACCCGAGTGAATACCTGCCTCCTCGATATGCTCCATGATGCCGCCGATGACGACAGCGCCCTCTGCGTCGGCGACCGCGTCTACGTCGAACTCGAACGCATCTTCGAGAAAGCGGTCGATCAGCACCGGCCGATCGTGCGAGACATCGACAGCGCCGGTCATGTAGCGATCGAGAGCGCCGGAGTCGAATACGATTGCCATCCCACGGCCACCGAGAACGTATGAGGGGCGCACGACCACTGGGTATCCGATCCGCTCGGCGACCTCCCGCGCTTGCTCGCGCGACACGGCAGTGCCACTCGACGGCTGGGGCACACCGAGGTCCCACAGTAGCTGCGAGAAGCGCTGGCGATCTTCGGCGAGATCGATCGAATCCGGCGAGGTCCCCAGGATGGTGACACCAGCATCGAGCAACGGCAGGGCCAGCTTCAGCGGAGTCTGCCCGCCAAACTGGACGACACACGAGACGTCGCCACCGGCTTCACGCTCCCGCTCGATGACGGCCATGACATCTTCGAACGTTAACGGCTCGAAGTACAAGCGATCGGCCGTGTCGTAGTCAGTCGATACCGTTTCCGGGTTGCAATTCACCATCACCGTTTCGAACCCTTCGTCACGGAAGCCGAAGACGGCGTGACAGCAGCAGTAGTCGAACTCGATCCCCTGGCCAATCCGGTTGGGACCGCTTCCGAGGATGACGACCTTTTTCTTCGGTGTTGGCTCCGACTCGTCGACTTGCTCGTAGGTGCCGTACATGTACGGCGTGAACGACTCGAACTCAGCGGCGCAGGTGTCGATCCGCTTGAAGGCTGGCACCAGGCCCTCTTCGATTCGACGCTGCCGCACGAGCTCCTCGTCGATACCAAACACTCCGGCGATGTCGGCATCCGCAAACCCGCTCCGCTTGAGCGTTCGCAGCAGGTCGGTCGAGATCTCGCGGAACTCTCCAAGGCCCGCCATCTTGCGCAGCTCGACGATGTCGTGGAATTGCTGCAGGAACCACGGATCGATCTTCGTGAGCTCGTGCAACATTTCGATCGTCCATCCGCGATCGAGCGCTCGGAAGAGGGCCCACATGCGGCGGTCGCTGGGAACGACCAACTTCTGTCGCAGCGCCGTCTCGTCTTCGTCGCTGGCGTCGACCACAAGGGGAAACAGGCTTCCGTTCCGTCCAAGTTCAAGCGACCGGACGGCTTTCAGGAACGCTTCCTTGAACGTGCGGCCGATGGCCATTGCCTCCCCCACCGACTTCATCTGCGTCGTCAGCGTGGGATCGGCTTGCGGAAATTTCTCGAAGTTCCACCGCGGGAACTTGACGACGATGTAGTCGATGGTGGGCTCGAAAGAAGCGGGCGTGAGCCGCGTGATGTCGTTCGGGATCTCGTCGAGGTGATAGCCGAGCGCCAGCTTCGCCGCGATCTTGGCAATCGGGAACCCCGTCGCCTTCGACGCCAGCGCGGACGACCGCGACACGCGCGGATTCATCTCAATCGCGACGATGCGACCATCCGCCGGGTTGATGGCGAACTGGATGTTGGATCCGCCAGTTTCAACCCCGACACGCCGGATGATGCGCCGGCCCATGTCGCGCATCCGCTGGTATTCCTTGTCGGTCAGCGTCAGCGCCGGCGCGACGGTGATCGAGTCGCCGGTATGCACGCCCATGGCATCGACGTTTTCGATCGAGCAGATGACGACAAAGTTGTCCGCGACGTCGCGCATCACCTCGAGCTCGAACTCCTTCCAGCCGATGACAGACTCCTCGACCAGGATCTCGTGCACCGGGCTCAGGTCGAGGCCGCGGCCGGCCAGCTCCCTGAATTCCTCGACGTTGTACGCGATGCCGCCGCCGACGCCACCGAGCGTAAACGACGGCCGGATGATCGCCGGGAAGCCGACGTCGTCGACGATGACGAGCGCTTCCTCGAGCGTGGTGGCCACACCACTCTTCGGCACCTCGATGCCGATCTCCTTCATCGCGTTGCGAAACAGCAGCCGATCCTCGGCCACCTTGATCGCGTCGATCTGCGCACCAATCAGCTTGACGTTGTGCTTCTCGAGCGTGCCACGTTCGTGCAATGCGACGGCGAGATTGAGCGCGGTCTGGCCACCGACCGTCGGCAGAACGGCATCGGGCCGCTCCTTCACGATGATGGCTTCGACCATCTCTGCCGTCAGCGGCTCGATGTAGGTCGCGTCCGCTAACTCGGGGTCGGTCATGATCGTGGCCGGGTTGCTGTTCACCAGCACCACTTCCAGCCCTTCGGCGCGCAACGCCTTGCACGCCTGTGTGCCGGAATAATCGAACTCGGCCGCCTGGCCGATGACGATCGGACCCGAGCCGATCACAAGGACGCGTTTGATGTCGGTACGCTTGGGCATTCAGTTACGTTTCGTGTGACTCAGCGTCGTTCCATCGACTCGAGGAACTGCCTGAAGAGATAGTCCGCGTCGTGTGGTCCGGGTGAAGCCTCGGGATGATACTGCACCGAAAACATCGGCTTGCTGACGTGACGGAATCCCTCGACAGTCTTGTCGTACAGGTTCAGGTGTGTGACCGTCGTGTCCGCCGGCAACGAATCCGGATCAATCGCGAACCCGTGATTCTGCGAAGTGATCTCGACCTTTCCCGACTGGAGTTCCTTGACCGGATGGTTTGCCCCACGATGGCCGAACTTCAGCTTGTAGGTCTGCCCGCCAACCGCCAGTCCCATGATTTGATGCCCCAGGCAGATGCCAAACATCGGCACATCCGCGTTCATCAACTGGCGCACGTTGTTGACGGCATAAGACAGCGCTGCCGGATCCCCGGGTCCGTTGCTGAGGAAGAGGCCGTCCGGTTCGATCGCGAGCAGATCCGACGCGGGCGATGATGCCGGGAAGACATGGACGTCGCAGCCATAAACGTCCAGCCGGCGCAGGATGTTGTATTTGATACCGAAGTCGTAAGCCGCGACCTTCAGGCGTCGCGAAGCCTGTCGCCCCGGCACGACGCCGAACTCGAGGTGATCCTGATCCCCTGCCTGCGGGGCACGGTCGCGCCACCAGAACGGCGCCTCGCAGGTGACGTCTTTCACCAGATCGGCGCCTTCCATCTTTGGAATCGCGCGCGCCTGCTCGACCAGCTCCGTCGGATCGACCTGGCCCGTCGCAATCACACCGCGCATCACGCCGGCCGAGCGCAAGACGCGCGTCAACGCTCGAGTATCGATGTCCGCGATCGCGACGATGCCGTGACGGGTAAGGTAGTCGCGGAGCGTGCCATCCGCGCGGTAGTTGCTGGCAAGGGGTGACGCCTCGCGCATGATGAAGCCGGCCACATGCGGAGCCTGTGATTCCGCGTCACCAGGCGCCACACCGTAATTGCCGATGTGCGGCGCCGTCATCGTCACGATTTGGCCGGCGTACGAGGGATCGGTGAGAACTTCCTGGTAGCCGGTCATGCTCGTGTTGAACACGACCTCACCGGACGTTTCTCCAGGCGCGCCTGCGGCAACGCCGCGGTACCAACTACCGTCTTCAAGTGCCAGAGTTGCGTTCATGCGGGTGTCAGGAATGTGATCGAGCCGCTGCCGGAACCTGCTGGAGCAGTGCGCTCATCCAATCGACCGATCGTAACATTCACAGCCGGTTTTCTTGACACTGCGCGCAGCGCTCTGCAAGAGTACCTGCCGGTGCAGTCCGATACGAGCCTGACCGCCAAATCGCCAGGTACCGACTCGGCCACGAGTGGTCGCCTTCCCGTTGATATTCGGCGGTTCCCGTGGATCAGGCGGCTTGCTGCCGACTACGCGTTCGACTACGGGCGCCTGGCGGATTTCTTTGCCGGGAATCCCGGAGAGGCGGCGGCCTGGCGAGATGCCATCACGCGCGCGGCAAATCATCGCAGAGACCGCGACGCCGTCGTTGAGGTGCTGCGCTCGCAGCAACGACGGCGCCAGGCGCCAGCCGAAGCGCTGGCGGCAGCGGCGAGGCTCGCGGATCCCAAATCAGTTGCAGTTGTCACGGGACAGCAGGCTGGCCTGTTTGGCGGCCCACTCTTCACGCTGCTCAAGGCGCTCACTGCCGTCCAGCTCGCCGAACGCGTTCGAACAGAGCATCACGTCCCGGCAGTCGCGGTGTTCTGGGTCGACGCCGAAGATCACGACTGGGACGAGGTGAAGGCGTGCCGTGTCCTCAATGCCGATCAGGCACCACGCTCTGTGTCGACGGGAGATCTCCCTGGCGCGCGCAGCGGTCCTGTCGCCCGCGTACGGTTGAACGAGACGATCACGACGGCACTTTCAGAACTGGAATCAGCGCTACCAGCTACGGAGTTCACGCCGGCGCTGCTCGACGATCTTCGTCGCTGTTATGAGCCCGGCGTCGGCATGGCGGAGGCCTTCAGTCGATGGCTGGAGCGCGTGCTCGGGCCACGCGGCCTCGTGGTCTTCGATTCGTCCGATCCAGCGGCCAAGCCGCTCGTGGCCGGCGTGTTCGCTCGCGAGATCGAAAACCCTGGAGAGACGTCGCGCCTCGCCGCAGAAGCCGGTTCGGCTCTGACCGCGCGCGGCTATCACGCGCAAGTGACACCGGGCGAAGGAAGTCTCGCCCTGTTTCACATGAACGCGGGACGCGAGCCAATCAAGGCATCCTCCAGCGGCTTCGAGGTCGGCGACAGGACGCAGTCGAAGTCGGCGCTCCTCGAGCGGGTCCGGACGCACCCGGCAGAATTCAGCCCGAATGTCCTGCTGCGGCCGGTCGTGCAGGACACGTTGTTTCCGACGGTCTGTTATGTCGCCGGGCCCAGCGAGCTTGCGTATCTCGGTCAGTTGCGTCGCGTGTACGCTGCGTTCGACATTCCGATGCCGCTGATTCAACAGCGCGCGTCCGCCACGATCGTTGATTCAAACGCGATGCGTTTTCTGTCGAAGCATGATGTCTCGATTGAAGTCCTGCGAGCGCAGGACGAAGCAGCGCTGAACGATCTGCTGATCGCGCAACTGCCGACGTCGGTCGAGGTCGCGATGCAGATGGCCGGCGACACGATCGAGCAGCGCATGGACGCGCTCGCCAGAGAAGTTCCCCGAATCGACGCCACACTCGAGGGTGCGACGCGCTCGACACTATCGCGGATGCAGGATGACCTGAAGAAGCTGCACGCGAAAATCGTCCAGGCGGCAAAGCGAAAGGACGAGACGCTCCGCCGTCAGTTCCATCACGCGCAAGCACAGGCGTTCCCGGGCGGCCATCCTCAGGAACGTGAAATCGGGTTCGTCGGCTTCCTGAATAAATACGGCCCCGGCCTCATCGATCGGCTGGTCGAGGCGCTCCCAGCCGAGATGGGAACGCACTGGGTGATTACGATCTGAAACACCCCGCGAACTTCTGAGGCTCAAGACTCGTCGTTACAGTCGTGTTCCGCCCCAGGTACCGGCGTCCCCCATTCACTGATCCGCTCAATTGGACCGATTACCGCTGGGATCCCGGCACCTGGCAAACCGGCCGGCGGCATCACGCGCGGACCCCGTGGGCCCCATGGGGGCGCACCCAGCGCAGGCACCCCCTCGTATTGCTCTTCTTTGCCGGCCTGGCCGCCATCCTTGGCGCGAAGCTGCTCTCCTCGATTCAGTCCCGAAACACCTCATGGGCTCAACGGGCCTTTTACGGGGTCATCCTTCTCGCGATAGTGGCCGCATTCTCGAGAAACCGCAGCAATCGTTGGTGACCCGAACCAGGGACTGGGAAACGGGAACTGTCGATCCCCTCTATAATTTCTTTTAATGAATCAGGAAGTCTTTGCTGCCCTGGCTGAGGCACTGGAGCGCGGTGAAGAGGTCGCGCTGGTGACGATCGTCGCCGCCCACGGTTCCACCCCTCAGCGTGTGGGCGCGAAGATGCTCGTCTACCCCGACGGCCGCACGGTCGGAACCATTGGCGGCGGCTGCTACGAAAACGATGCGTTCTGGAAGGCGCGCGAAGCCATTACTCAACGCCGGCCGATGAACGTGAAATACGAGTTGAATGACGACTTCGCCCAGGAGACGGGCCTCGTGTGCGGCGGTCAAATGGAAGTCTTCATCGAACCAGTAGAGGCGTCTCCGGACGTGTACGTCTTCGGCGCGGGGCACGTCGGTTACTTCGTCGCGAAGCTCGCTCACGAAGTCGGGTTTCGCGTCCACGTCATGGATGACCGCGAGAAGTTCGCCAGCTCAGAGCGCTTTGGCGCGGGCATCGACGTCATCGTGGACAACATCCCCGAATGGCTCGCGGCGCACACGCTTCCGCCAACTGCTTACGCCGTGATCGTGACACGCGGGCACACACACGATCTGGACACGCTGCGCGCGCTTTCGGCAGCTCCGCTCCGCTACCTGGGCCTTATTGGCAGCAAGGCCAAGGTGAGACGCATCTTCGACGCACTGCTCGAGGAAGGCACGCCGCCAAAATCGCTTGAAGGTGTTCACGCACCGATCGGGTTGGATATCGGCGCGATCACTCCACAGGAAATCGCCGTGAGTATCGTTGCCGAACTCATTGCCGCCAAGCACGGAAAGATCGCCGATCCGCGGGTAGCGGCGGTCAGCATGCGATGGGAAGGGGCACTCAGAAAATAGTGGGCTATAATCCTAATTGCAGGCCCTAAGCTCCTGACTCGTAATGGGTTCCTTCGAATTAGCCGATCGCTCGCGCCACCTGTTGGCGACGTTGGTACGCGAATACATCGATAGTGGCGAGCCGGTCTCGTCGCAGGTGATCGCACACCGAAGCGGTCTCGGCCTGTCCTCTGCCACCGTTCGCAACGTGTTGGTCCAGCTCGAAGAGCTCGGCTACGTCCACCAACCACACACCTCAGCTGGTCGGGTGCCGACTGACCTCGGATATCGGGCCTTCGTCGATATGCTGCTCGAGCGCCGGACGCCCGCGATCTCGCATGCCGACGTCGAGCAGCAGTTGCGGCGGCAAGCGGTGCAAACACCGCTGATGGACGACCTGCTCGCCGCGGTGTCGCATCTGGTGTCGCGCGCGGCAAAGCATGTCGGCTTTGCGCTATCGGCGAACGACGCCGCGGTACTGCAACGCATCGAGTTCATCCCGCTCGACGGATCCCAGGTGTTGGTGGTCGTGGTGGCGCGAAGTAACCAGGTCACTCAGAAAGTCGTAGATGCCGGGGAGCGCGTGCGTCCCGACGACCTGACCGAGGCGGCGCGATACCTGAACACGGAGTTCGCGGGTCTTCCGCTCTTCGAAGTCCGTGAAGCTATCCAGGCGCGACTGCGGCAGGAGCGCACCCTCTACGATCAATTGCTGGCGCGCGCGTTGCGGCTTGCACAGTCCACGCTGGAACACCTGCCCAACGTGCAGACGTTTCACGTCGACGGAGCGGCGTCATTGCTCGAGCAAGGCCCGCATGAAGGCGTTTCGACCGCCACGTTGCGGGCACTCTTCGAGATGATGGAAGAGAAAGAGCGGATGATTCATCTGCTCAACGCGTATATCGACGGTCCGGGCATTACGGTTGTCATTGGTACCGAACACACGTCGCCCGACTTGCGCCGATTCAGTCTGATTGCTTGTACGGCAATCGATGGCAGCACGACGCGGACCGTCGGCGTCATCGGACCAACACGGATGCACTACTCGCGGACGATCGCGCTCGTAGACGGCACCGCCCAAGCCGTCTCGCGTGTGCTGCGCGAGGCCCATTAGCTCCGCGGGGGCCGAAGCCCCCGCTCTACGAAACTGACTGCGTCACAATGAGCGAACAGGCACTCAACGAACAGGACCCGCAGCCGGAAACGCAGCCCGACCCAGTCGAGGAACTGCGTCGCGAAAAGGACTCGTTGCACGATCGACTGCTGCGCACCGCGGCCGAATTCGAGAACTACAAGAAACGAGTCGAACGCGAACGCCGTGAACTGGCCGACTACATGAAGGCTGACGTTCTGCGTGAAATTCTGCCGATTGTGGACAACTTCGAGCGAGCCTTGCAGGCGCCGTCACCGGAAGGGGAACCGCTGCGCAAGGGCGTCGAGTTGATCCACAAGCAGATGCTCGATTTCCTGCGCAAACGTGGCGTTACGCCTATAGAAGCGCTCGGCGCTGACTTCGATCCAAATTTCCACCAGGCCGTGATCCACGAGACCAGCCCCTCACACCGGGAGGGCGAAGTCATCGAGGAACTACAGCGCGGCTACATGTTGGGCGATAAACTCCTGCGACCCGCCATGGTGAAGGTGGCCAAAGCCGCGTGAACAAACGAGATTATTACGAAATCCTGGGCGTTTCGCGCACGGCGAGCGACGGGGAGATCAAGAGCGCGTACCGCAAGCTGGCGCTGAAGTACCACCCTGACCGCAATCCCGGCGACAAATCAGCCGAAGACAACTTCAAGGAAGCGGCCGAGGCGTACGCCGTGCTGGTGGACACCGACAAGCGGCACATGTACGACCGCTTCGGTCACGCCGGTCTGGGCGGCGCCGCGACCGGTGGTTTCGATCCGAACGCGTTCTCGGGGTTCGAAGACATTCTGGGCGGGCTCGGGGACATCTTTGGGTTTGGTGACGCCTTCGGCGGACGACGTCGCGGCGGCCCGCAACGCGGCGCGGATTTGCGTTACGACCTCGAGATCTCTTTCGAGGAGGCGGCGAAGGGGACCGAGGCTTCGCTGCAGATTCCGCGGCAGGAAATCTGCGAAACCTGTAAAGGAAACGGCGCCGCACCCGGCACGTCACCGGTGACCTGCCCCCAGTGCCATGGGCGCGGACAGGTTCGTTATCAGCAAGGCTTCTTCACCGTCGCGCGGAGCTGCGGCCAGTGCCGCGGCACCGGGTCCATCGTGGCCAAGCCATGTCAGATTTGCCGAGGCGCCGGCCGCATTCAGAAGGAAAAGAAACTGAGCGTGCGGATTCCGGCGGGTATCGCGACCGGTCAACGCCTGCGTCTCAGCGGCGAAGGCGAGGCCGGACCCGGTGGTGGCCCTCCAGGCGATCTGTATGTCGTCGTGCACGTGCAGGAGCACCCGTTCTTCCAGCGGGATGGTAACGATCTCTACTGCGAAATCCCGCTCAACTTCCCTACCCTGGCGCTCGGCGGCGAAATCAAGATCCCCACGCTCGACGGTACCGAGCAGCTGACCGTACCGAGCGGCACGCAGAGTGGTACGACGTTCCGTGTGCGCGGCCGCGGCATGCCTGATGTCAGCGGACGCGGGCATGGCGACCTCCTGGTGACCGTCCGGGTCACCACGCCGAAGAAGCTGTCGAAGGAACAAAAGAAGCTCCTCGAACAACTGGCAACGTCGCTGCCCAATGAAGCCTTCGAGCCCACCCCCACGTCCGAACACACGGACAAGGGAATCCTGGACAGGGTAAAAGACATATTCGGATAGACAGAGACGCGTGAACGACGGCTCTCGACGCTGGCCTGCACTCGACCTTCATCCCGTCTCAGACCTGCTTCAGGCGGCGCTCGTTGATTACGAGGTCACGGCTGTCGACGAACGCTCGTCCGATGATTGGCGCGTCTTCTTCACGACCGCCGGCGAGCGGGATCTTGCTGCCGCGGGGTTGCAGGCGGCGTTTCCCAATCTCACGCTCACATCAGTCGACGTGCCCGACGAGAACTGGGCCGAGCGTTCGCAGGCCATTCTCCGGGCCGTCCGCGTCGGGAATATCGTCATTGCGCCGCCGTGGGATGTGCCGGCGGGTCCAAAAAACAGGACCCGCCCTGCCAATGATCTCGTCATCGTCATTCAGCCCTCGATGGGCTTCGGCACAGGACATCACGCGACCACACGACTGTGTGTCGCGTCGCTGCAGCGGCTCGACGTCAAGGGACGCTCAGTACTCGACGTCGGAACGGGATCCGGTGTCCTCGCCATTGCGGCAAGTCTCCTGGGTGCAACCCGATCGGTCGGCATCGATGACGATGCCGATGCAATTGCGGCGGCTCGGGAGAATGTGGAATTGAATCCGCAGGCCGAGGTCTCGCTGCTCGTCGAGGACCTCCGCTCCACCGACGCCTGGTCAGCAGACATCGTGATCGCAAACCTGACCGGAGGACTGCTGATATCGGCTGCACTCACGCTTCAGGATTTCGTCACGCCCGGGGGATCGCTCGTTCTGAGCGGACTCATGACCGTGGAAGAGAAGGACGTACTTTCCGCGTTCACTGCATGGCAGGTCGACTACCGGTCAGAAGAGGATGAGTGGGTGTGCCTCACGCTCTCGCGATAGTCGGTCGGTGCGAGAAGCGATTCTTGTCGGTGCGACGTTGATATTTGTCGGTGCGACGTTGATACCTGTCGGTGCGATTCAGATATTTGTCGGTGCGATCTCGGCTTCGCTCGTCGGTGCGATCTCACGGACGAGTGTCGGTGCAATCTCACTGGCGATCGGTCTGTCTCCCTAGCTTCCCGCAGTGCATTTCTCCAAACATGGGAGGTCCAATGCTGACTCACTTTCCACAAGCCGTTCCGGAGATTCCGGTGAGCAACGTTGACAAAGCCGCGGAGTACTACGTGAATGTGCTCGGATTCAGTTTTGACTGGGGAAACGATGACGGCGGGATCGGAGGCATCTCGCAGGGGGATTGCCGAATGTTCCTCACGAACGAGCCGTTCCGCGCCGTCCACGGACCGAAAAGCCCGGTGATCGTTTGGCTGAATTTGAACAGCAAGCAGGAAGTCGACGAACTGTTCGGCCGCTGGAAAGATACCGGGGCGAAGATAGTCGAGGCAGTGGAGGACAAACCGTGGAACCTGCGTGAGTTCAGGGCCGCGGATCCGGACGGCAATCAACTGCGCGTGTTCTACGATTTTAACTGGGAAATGAGCGAGGAGCGACGATTAGAGCGGCATCGTCGAGCAAGCGGTGGAGCCATCGAGTGATTCTCCCGCGAAGCCGAGCCAGTGCACGTGGAAGCGGAGCGAGGCCTCGACGCTCGAGCAAGCTTGCACCGACAAGAAGGAGCGATCGCACCGACAAACGTCAGAACTATCGCACGGCGGCCGTGGCCCAACGCTCGGAGAGCTTTCGGATCCGCGCGAGCGCTTCCTGGATGTTCTCCAGCGAATTCGCGTAGCTGAAACGCAGGTAACCGTCACCGTAGCTGCCGAACGCGGTGCCACTGAGACAGGCGACGCCGGCATCGTTGAGCAGCATGTCGGCCAGTTCGCGACTGGATACTCCCGTTCCGCTGATATTGGGGAACACGTAAAAGGCTCCGGCGGGCACCGAGCAGCGGAACCCGGGGATTTCGTTCAAGCCTTTGACGATCGCATCACGACGACGACGGAACTCCGCCACCATCTTGTCCACATCGTCTTGCGGTCCCTTCAGCGCGGCCAGTCCGGCGCGTTGCGTGAAGCTGGCCGTGCACGAGTTCGAGTTGACCATCAGCTTGTCGACCGCCTCGACGACCCACAGCGGCATTACACCGTAGCCGAGGCGCCAGCCCGTCATCGAGTACGTCTTCGAGAATCCGTCAAGGATGACCGTCTTCTCGAGCATTCCGTCGAACTGCGTAATCGAGGACGGCACTTCTTCGTAGCAGATGCGTGAATAGATCTCGTCGCTCAGGATCAACAGATCGCGATCGCGCACCAGATCCGCGATCCGAGCCAGATCGGCGCGCGGGATCACACCCCCGGTCGGGTTGGCCGGCGAATTCAATACGATCATCTTCGTGCGATTCGACAGCTTCGATTCGAGCACGTCGAGGTCGAAGGAAAAACCGCGCGATTCGACCAGCGGAATCGGAACCGGAGTCGCACCCAGGAAATTGATTACCGACTCGTAGATCGGGAACCCGGGATTGGGATAGATGACCTCGTCGCCGGGCTCGACGACGGCCAACATCGAAAAGAACATGATCGGCTTGCCGCCGGGAACGACCACGACGTTTTGCCCAGAGACCGAGATGCCACGCGACTCTGAGATGTAGTCGGCAATGGCTTGACGGAAGTCAGGAAACCCAGGCGTCGGCCCGTAACCCGTCCACCCTTCGTCAAGCGCTCGTTTGGCCGCTTCCTTGACGTGGGCCGGTGTGGGGAAATCAGGCTGCCCGATTTCCAGGTGGACGATGTTCTTGCCCTGGGCTTCGAGTGCGCGCGCCCTCTGCAAGACCTCGAAGGCGGACTCGATCCCGATACGCGTCATTCGGTCAGCTAAGTTCATAGCGTTGTCTCACGATCACATAACCACGGCGGATCTAAACGGCGCGTCTGCCTTCGACATGGCTTAGGCCAGAAAAGATCCGCCGCTACATCTAATACGCCGGCTCGATGCGAATGAGCGCGGCGTCGTTTTCCTCGGTCAAGACATACAAGAAGCCGTCGGGTCCCTGCCGTATGTCGCGGATTCGCTGTCCGAGCTCACGCAACATCGGCTCGCGACGAATCTCCTCCCACTTGTCGTTGAACTCGATGCGATTGATCTGCCCGGTGCGTGGGCTCTCACCCTGACGCAGTCCGCCAACGAATACGTTGCGCTTCCAACCCGGGAACCTGTCGCCGGTGTAGAACGTCATGCCCGAGAGCGCGATGGATGGAATCCACACGACGACGGGCTGCTCCATTCCCTCCTGCCACGGCTTCTCCGAGACTCGTGGCCCGGGATAACTTCGTCCATAACTCACAACCGGCCAGCCATAGTTCTTGCCGGCCTGGATGATGTTGATCTCGTCGCCGCCGTTGGGTCCTTGTTCGCTTGCCCAGATCTCGCCGGTCTCGGGGTTCACCGCGAGACCGAGCTGGTTGCGATGACCCATCGTGAAGATTTCCGGCTTGTAGCCGGCGCGACCAACGAACGGGTTGTCCGGCGGCACGGTCCCATCGTCACGAAGGCGAATCAGCTTGCCACCGTAGTTGTTGGGATCCTGCGACGGGGCGTTGGCGCCTTCCTGCGATCGGCCGAGGCTCATGTAGATCATGCCGTCACGGCCGAACACGATGCGAGACGCCTCGGTCGTCACATCCGCGGAGAAGAGGTCCTGCACGTTCGCCAGCCCATTGCCATCCCACGTGCCGCGCGCGAGCGTCGCCAGACGTGCCGGTGGCCCACCCGGTCCCGGCGGCACGCCAGCACTGCCACCACCGAGTGCGGGACTGGGTTTGTGGTACGTGAAGTAGACGAACTTGTTTTCAGCGAAACGCGGATGGAGCGCGATGTCCAGCAGCCCAGAGAGACCCTGAGCGGAGATCGCAGGCAGGCCAGGCAGCGGCTTCGAATCGAGCACTCCGTTGCGAACGATGCGCAGGCATCCGGGACGCTCGGTGATGAGGATGTTGCCGTCGGGCAGGAAGGCCATGCCCCAGGGATGCGTCAACCCCTTCGTCACGACCAGTTTGAGATTGCGATGCGCGACAACCGCGGACTCGACCATGATCGGTCCGTCTGGCAATGTCGGCGCCGTCCACTGAGGTGCGGGAGGAATCCCGCCGCCCCCACCGCGTCTGGCGGCTCCGGTGTTGGCGGCCTGGCCTGCCGGGCCGGCTCCGCGGGCAGCCTGAGGGCCGGCGCCTCGTGCGCCACCTTGCACGTTTGCAGCCTGACATGTTGACACTACCGGGACTGCTGACGATGGCTGGGCCGCCTGCCTGGCGTGAGGCACAGCGACGAGCAGCGCACTCAGCGCACCGGCTACGATCACGCCCCGCAGCCACCTGGTCATCCCCTTCTCCTCGCGAAGACGTCAGTATATTCGGGCTCCGGGCCGTGAGCTATACGGCCAGCTGTGTTCGCCCTTTCGGATAAGTTATGAGGAATGCCAGCGCCAACAACGACGCGCGTGCTGCGTCGATCCGCCGACTCGCCCCCTGCGATCGTTTCTGCTGACATCTGCGTCCTCGGCGCCGGAATCGCCGGCGTCTCAGCCGCCCTCGAAGCGGCGCGCCTGGGACGAGGCGTCGTGATCGTCGATGCTGCGCCGTCGCTTGGCGGCCAGGCCGTTGGCTCGATCATTGGCACGATCATCGGACTCTATACGCACGGCCCGCAGCCGTACCAAATTACTCACGGCATCGCCGATGACCTGATCGCGGACCTGACCGAAGAAGGCTCGCTCAGCCGTCGGGTCTCGATGACGGGCACTATCACGTTCCAGTATGACGAGGTCAGGCTGGCACGATGGATCGAGCGCAAAGTCGAAGAGGCTGGCATCCGTGCGCTCGTAGGCGCGGTGCTCACCGATGTCGGCTTTGACAACCGGCGGCTGCGTCACCTCGAGCTGGCGACCAGATTTGGATCGGTCCGCGTCGAAGCGTCTTCGTACGTCGATGCGTCTGGTGACGCCACGCTCTGCTAT
The DNA here is from genome assembly GCA_035649635.1 of Vicinamibacterales bacterium. Classification (GTDB taxonomy): domain Bacteria; phylum Acidobacteriota; class Vicinamibacteria; order Vicinamibacterales; family UBA2999; genus Gp6-AA40. Next base: position 34,040 of record DASRJE010000189.1, read on the forward strand.
CACGCGGGGCTCGAAGTGCGAGAACCGGTCGCGCCCGTTTACGGATCGCTGAACTTCATCATCGAGGGCTACGACACAGAGGCGGTCAAAGATCTCGTGATCAAGGACGTTCACGATCGACTCGCTGAACGCGGCGGTCACTATGGGCTCGTCCGTCACGACGGCTTCCTGATGCACTTCCCCGGGAAGACGGTGATGCTCGCGAACGTGACGCACTTCGAGACGCCGCTCGACGCCACCGCGGGCGCGCAGATGGTCTTCGAGGGCCGACGACAGGCTGACAATATCATTCGCTTTCTGCGTGCCGAGTTTCCGAAGATCTTCGCCAACGCGAGAGTTCGCACCTACGGCAATCCGGGGCTTCGGCAGACCCGCTGGATCGTTGGCGCTCGCCAGCTCACGGTCGATCAAATTCGATCCGGGAAGCGGCCGGCGGACGCGGCCGCGCGCTGCGCCTGGTGGGTGGAGCTGCACAACGCCAGGGACCTGGTTCACTGGGAGCGCTTCGAACCCGATCACGTCTACTACATTCCGCTATCGTGCATGGTCCCGCGAGAGGCCGACAACATCGTCGCCGCAGGGCGCTGCGTCGATGCCGATGTGAGCGCCTTATCGGCAATCAGGGTGATGGGGCCGTGCATTGCGATGGGCACCGCTGCCGCGCACGCGCTCGATCTCGCGGGAACCGGATCGATCCACCAGATCGACACAGCCGCGCTGCAGAAGCGATTGACCGAGAACCTCGATCGACGATCGTAGGGCGGGTCCTGTACTTCGGACCCGCCTTGTCGACGCGATCGGATCACCGGGTCCAAAAAGCAGGACCCGGCCTACGGCACCTTCGTGACACTATCGCGCTGAAGTTTGTTTTTCTGGCAAATACTGCTAGCGAGAGTGTCACTAGAAGGCACAGGATCTTGATCACAGCGCGGCTTTGGTTGCGGCTTCGCCGCGCTGTGATCTTCGTGACCTTGATAATCTTCGTGGCTACAAATTTGGCGCGACGGTGATCTCCGTCTTGACCGAGTTGGCGATGTAACACGCCTCGTGCGCCTGGTGATGAAGTTCCTCTTCTACTTCCTGCGTCGGGTGCGTGCCCGTGTAGGCGACGCGCGGATGGAGGACAACGGAGCTGACCCAGGGGACGCCTTTCTCATTCTTCGTCATCCGTCCGACCGCCTCGTCCACATAGCTGGTCACCTCGAGCCCCTTGCGTGACGCAACCCAGAGAAACGTCAGCATGTGGCAGCTCGAAATGGCGGCGACGTAGGCTTCCTCCGGATCGACGTTGGCCGCATTCGAATAGGGAGGCTTCACCGAAGTCGGCGCAGGGGACGCGGGCACCGTCACGCCTCCATCGAAGGTCCACGTGTGCTCGCGTGAGTAGCTTCCTTTGAGGAACTCCCCCTGCGAGTTGATCCACTTGATGGTTGCTCTGTGTTCGGACATGGCGCCCTCGTTCGGAATGAGGGAAGGGCGGAGCGCTGCTGAATTATAAACGGGTGCGCCGTTATGCGGCCTGGCTAGTTCGTCGCCTTCCCGCGCAGCAACGCAGGAATCAGATTCGCGTGGCCGAACTTCTTGGCGAGCTCGAGGGGCGTCAGGCCATCCTTGTTGCGCACGCCGGCGTTCGCCCCTGACTGCAGCAGCAGCTCGATCATCGCCGCGTCACCGAAGTCGATGTTTGCCGCCCACAAGAGCGGCGTCATCCCCAGTTTGTCGACGACGTTCACCGCGGCACCGCGGGAAATGAGCAAACGCGCCATCTCGATGTCGTTATTGAGAGCGGCGCGGCCAAGCATGGTTATGCCATTGCCGTCGGCAAAATCAACCGGCGCACCGAGATCGAGGAGGGTCCGGGCGACCTCGATGTCGCCAAACTTGAACGCGCCGAGCATCGGGGTGGTACGCGAGGTCCCGATCGCAACCATCGCGTCATCCAGCTTTCCACCGGCAGCGAGCAGTCGCTTGAGGCTCTTCGCGTTGCCTGCATACGAGGCCAGGAAGAAGGGATTCGCATTGAAGACTGGAGCACCGGCGCCCGGCGGTGCCACCTGGGCGCCGCGGTCGAGCAACAGATTGATGGCCGGATCGGCCTCCTGATATTGAGCCGCCACCATCAGGGTCGAGTAGCGGCTGTTGGCGCGCGCGTTCACGTCGGCGCCGCGATCGAGCAGCAGCGTCATCTTGTCGACGTCGGGCGCCGCCATCATGAGCGCCGTCGTGCCGCCGGACTTCGTGGCCACGTTGGGATTGAGCCCGCCGTCGAGCAATTTCCGAACGTCGTCGCGTGTGCCGAAGATCATCGTCTCGACCCAGGCCTCGACGTTGGCGGGCTCCGTGCCAGGCAATGATGGCGGCTCCACGGGTCGCGCTGGTTCGAGCGCGTAGGAAAGCGCCATCACCGCCCAGCTCGCACCTTGCATCGACAAGAATTGATCGTGACCGTTCGGGTAGCCGGCTTCGAAATACGGCGGACTGACTGGGGCGGGCGGGTGCAGGCGAGAGGTGACGTGCCAGCTGCCGTCAAGCGCCTGCGTTTTCAGCAGGAACTCGATCCCTCGCTGATACGAGGTGTCGATGATGGCGACGCCGCCGCCATCGTGAAGCGCGACCAGCGCCTGCGCTGTCGAATACGCGTCGCTCTCGCGTCCGTTGACCGAATTCCATCCTCCGTCCGGACGCTGCAGGGCCTTGAGCTCGCGCGCAAGGCTCTGTAACCGCGCCCGCGGTGCGCCCGCCCAGCGAAGACCAAGCAACTGGTACGTTCGCTCCTCAGTGTCGCGTGGAGCTCGGTTCTCGAGAAAACCTCGCGCGCGCGCCACGGCTGCCTCCGCCTGTGCCTTCTGGCTCGCGTGGTGATACAGCTGCACCGCTCGCAGTCCAAGAGCCGCCATCGTCATCCGACTGTACGAGGACGGTGGCCGCTGATGAAATCCGTCCCAATCTCCCTGAGCGTTTTGACGGGAGATCAGCAAACGCGCGTACACTGCCGCGCCGAGGTTTGGCTTTACGCCGGCCGCGTTCGCGGCGATCATGCGATACGCGTCATCGACAGAAGGCTCGATCACATAGGTGTACTGAACTGCCCGGTCGATATCGGAAAAGTCGAACGCCTTGGTGGCGTCAGCGCGGGCAATCGACTCGTCAAACGGCACGCCGTGATCGCGCGCAACGCGATACGCCAGCGCCGGCTGGTACTGATGATGACAGGAGGCACAGACCTGCTTGTTCGTCGTGTACCACGGGGACTGCGCTTTCTGGATGGCGGCGAGAGCCTTCGCCGCGGCATCGCGCGCACGATCGGGATCGACCTCTTGCCCGAATATCGCAGCTGGAAAACAAGCCAGCGCGACGAACAGGAATGCGAAATGTCTCAACGTTAGATCCCTCGCCGGGTCCGAATCCGCCTTCGCGCGTTGCGCTTCGGCGAGCCCGCCGTAGCGTACGCGAAGGCGGAACAGGGCCCGGCCTGCGTGCGTTACGTGCGCTTTTGAATTTCAACGATGCCGAGGTCGCCATCGACGATGACCCAGTCACCAGTCTCGATCAGATCCAACGGATCGCGATCGAGATCGGTGACGCTGGGCACGCGCATGACGACGGCCCCAAGCGCCACCTTCGTGGTCATCTCGTTGAAGACCAGCGCCCGTGGAGCGGCGCCAGCCAGCCGTGCCGTGTGATACATCGCCGACCAGCCCGACGATCCTTTGGCACCGCGAAACACCAGGACCTTGTCCTTGAAGCTCTTGCCGCGAAGCTCGTGATGCGTCTCTGTAATGACCCCTTCTTGCGGATTCACACCGCCCCACCCGGGAATCGTCTCGCGTGTGACGAGCGCCTCGCCTTCTGCCCGCCCACCCACGACGCCCCGACCGCGCAGCACAATCGTCGCGGATACGGTCATGGCCGTTCTCCGTTCCAACGGCCGGTGACGGCCGCTTGAATGCAGTCCCGTGTCGACCCGAACCACGCCTGGACGCCGAGGATCGCTGGCAGATAGTGCGCCTGCTTCGCCGAGTCGAGTGCCGCCACCTTGGTGCCGGGGGGAATGGCCTGCGCAAACGCGGAGCACGTATCGGTGAGCACCACACCGCCAGCGTCGTTGATGGCCCTCACGTATCCGAGCCGCCGCGCCTCGCTGTCGACGGCGCGTGACGTAAAGATCCAGAGGTTGCAGTTCGTGCTGACACGCTTGCCCTCGAGCAGAATCGCTGCTTCCCTGAGTTGGTCGAGCGCCGCATGTGGACATCCCAGCATCACGTAGTCGACGTTCGGGTCGCTCGCGTTGGCGTTGAGCCGATCGTATACCTGTCGCTGTTCGGATTTGCCGTACGTGAATCGCTCGAGCGGCTGTTTCGGACCAAACGCCATGTCGACTGATTCGGCTTCCGGTGTCGTACCGACAACGTGATACATCTCCACGCCGCCCGATGAAGAGGCGGCTGCACCGAAGTGTTTCAAGCGCACGATCTCGGGCGTGGTAAACGATCCAATGACGACGGGAATGCGTTCCTGCACGACATCGCCGACAAAGTATCCCAGCATGCCCCAGTCCATCACCGATTCGACGGGCAACTCGACGTCGACGCGATGAGTGCCATAGCGACACTCCGCGCGATGAAGTCCCCAGTCGGGAATTTTCCCGGTCAACATGGCAGCGCTGGTGCTTTCACGCCCTTCGGTATTCGTGCGCGCACCGAGCACGGAGTTGGCAAAGATAACGGCGGACGATTCCATCCAGGCGCAGTGCTCGCCCTTCGCCGGAAGATTGCCAGCGAGGTACGGCGTACAGGTCTTCAGTATCGTGACGTCGTGCCGAGCAGCGAAGGCTTCGCGCTCCTCGTAGTTCCGGAAGACCTCGACCTTCACGCCGAGTGTCTGCCAATTGCGCGGGTCGGCTCCACCCTGTAAGTGAAACGTCGGCACGACCGCGTCGGGCACGTCGACGAGCTCGTCGGAGTCGAGGTCGAAATAGGAAAAGATCGCGTCGAGGCCGTCGGCATCCTTGCCGGCGTAGTACCGCTGCAGGAACGGGTTGGCCGAGCCCGGCACGCCCGCGACATTCCGCGTGTCTACAAAACGCTCGGCGCCCAGCGCTTCGGCGTAGCGAACGAGCAACTCCATCGCCTTCTGCCGCGCCTTGCCGTCGCGGCCGTCCAGCATGGCTTTTTCACTATCGGTGAGTCTCAGCATCTTGGTAGAGGCGGGTCTTCAGACCCGCCTGATACACGGCGGGCCTAAAGGCCCGCCGCTACTCACAAGGTCCGCGTTGCGCTAGGCGCTTGCGAGTTTCTCGCTCAGCTCCAGGTCGCTCCGAAGACTTCGCGCACCCACCATGTAATGTATCGCGGCCCAGAGATTGACAACTCCAATCACAACGAGCGCATAACGCAGCGAGTCGGTCTGGAAAGCGGGCGCGAGTCGATCGCTGATGAATCCGGTCATCGACGGTCCCAACCCGTTGCCGATGAGCGTCTGGATGAATAGCAACACCGAGGTCGCCACCGATCGCATCCGCAGCGTCGCCAGCGCCTGCGTCATCGCGAACGAGGGCCCGAAGAAGACGGCGGCCATTAACATGAGACCGACGAACGACGGCAGGGTTACGGTGAGGCTGGGCGACATATACGCGAGGAACTGAAAGGGCACGCAAACGAGCGTCGCGATCCCTGGCACCCACATGTACCAGCGCCGGTCGTTGGTGACCGCGCTGAGACGATCGGACAGATACCCACCCGCGAACGTCCCGACTCCGGCGATCGCCGCCAGGATCGATATCCAATACCCCGCCTCGGCCACGTTCATCCCGTGGGAGCGCTGAAGAAATGCGTTGTTGAACGCCCCGCTCGCGTACCACACGACTGAATGAAGCGCGCACGCCAGGCTCAAGTGGCGGAACGACGCACGCAGCCACAGGAACCGCAACACTTCCCACATGCCGGGCGTCTTCTGGCTGGCTCCACGGCTCAGCGCACCATCGGACATCCCTCGCGGAGGTTCCTTGACGGTAAGGAACACGATGATGGCGAGGACGATGCCGGGAATGCCAATCGCGATGAAGGTGTTCCGCCATCCCAGATTTTGATTACCCCATCCCCCAATCGCCGCTCCGATAGACGTGCCCACGGGTACCGCCAACGCGTAGATGGCAAAGGCCGTCCCGCGCCGGGCCTTTGGAAAGTAGTCTGAGATGAGCGAATGCGACGGCGGACTGCCGCCCGCTTCGCCGATTGCAGTCCCGATGCGCGTCAGGAACAGCATCGTGAAGTTCACGGCGGTCCCGAAAAGCGCCGTCATTCCGCTCCACGTGGCCACCGCCATGACCAGGACGTTCCGGCGATTGGACCGATCCGCCCACGCCGCGATCGGGATACCCATCAGCGAGTAGAAAATCGCAAATGGCAGCCCGGTCAGCATTCCCATCTGAAAGTCGGAGGCGCCAAACTCCTTCTTGATTGCCTGAACCGATGCAGCCAGGACCTGCGATCGATCGACGACGTTCACCACGTAGCAGAGGGTGAGCATCACCAGCACGTAGTACGCGTATGACATCGTCGCGGTCTGGGTGTTCCGCTCGTCGATCGCCTGAGTGTGTGTGCGGGTCGCGGCCAACGGTCCTCCTCTCGGGATTCGGGATTCGCAATACGAGTTACGGGCTACGGCGCGGCCTGATAGATTACGTCGGATTAAGGCACTCACATGCCAAGAGCCTTGAGAAGCAATTTCGAGCCCGGATCGCCGCGTGAAGCCGTGCGTCGCGCCCAGTGGAAGGCGCTGGGACTGAGCAACGAGGACATGCTCAAGCCCAAGATTGCCGTCGTGAACAGCTCGTCGGAGCTGGCGATCTGCTTCAGTCATCTGGACGGCATCGCGCGTGTGGTGAAGGACGCCGTTCGAGAAGCGGGCGGCCTTCCCTTCGAGATCCGTACGGCTGCGCCAAGCGACTTCATCATCAGCGCGGCAAAGGGTGGCGGCTACATGCTGGCGAGCCGCGACCTCATCGTCAACGACATGGAGATTGCGGTCGAAGGGGCTCAGCTCGACGGCATGGTGTGCCTCTCTTCTTGCGATAAGACGCCGCCGGCTCACCTGATGGCGGCGGGGCGCTTCAACATCCCAACCATTCTGGTCATCTGTGGTTATCAACCGAGTGGGCAATACGAGGGAAAACACGTCGATATCGAAGAGGTCTTCATCGGCTCGGTGCAAGCCATGTTCGGCAAGCTCTCCAAAGACGCGCTTGCCGGCATGTGCGATCACGCGATCACCGGACCAGGTGTCTGCGCTGGCATGGGCACCGCGAACTCTATGCATATCGTCTGCGAGGCGCTCGGGATGACGTTGCCGGGGGCAGCACCCGTGCTCGCCAACAGCCCAAAGATGTTCGACCTGGCGCGCCAGTCAGGGCGGCGCATCGTGGAGATGGTGTGGGAAGACCTGACCCCGCGGAAGGTGCTGTCGCCCGGCGCGTTTCGCAACGCCGCCGCGGCCGTGTTGGCCGTCAGCGGCTCCATCAATTGCGTGAAGCACCTTCAGGCGACAGCCGTTGAAGCTGGCGTGGACGTCGATCTCTTTTCACTCTTCAACCAGCTTGGGGAGCAAGTGCCGGTGTTGAGCGCTGTCGCGCCCAACGGGACCGACACGATCGACGCCTTCGAAGCCGCCGGCGGGGCGCGAGCACTCCTCTCACAGCTCCGGCCACTACTCGATCTCGAGGCGATCACCGTCAGCGGGCGCACGCTGGGCGAGAGCCTCGGCGACGCCGTCGTCCATGATGCAGACGTGATTCGTCCACTCGATCGGCCCTTCGCGAAACACGCATCGATCGTCGTGCTCCGTGGTTCGCTGGCACCTGAGAGCGCGATCGTCAGGCCAGGTCTGCAGCGACCGGGACAGAACGGACACTTCGAAGGCACGGCGGTCGTGTACGACGATGTTCCGGTGGCGATTGGCGGTGTGCAGAGAGGCGAGCTGAAGCCGGGCGACGTCCTGGTGTTGCGCGGATGCGGGCCCAAGGGTGGACCGGCGATGGCAGGCTCGGCCTCGCGCGTCGTGTTTGCGATTTATGCGGCCGGTCTCGAGAGCGATGTCGCCTTCGTCTCCGATGGGCAGTTGTCCGGTCTCTGCAACAAGGGCATGACGATCGCTGAAGTGTCACCCGAATCCGCGATCGGCGGCCCGCTCGCGCTCGTTGAGAACGGCGACCGCATCCGAATCGACCTCGATGCGCGCACGCTCGATCTCGACGTGCCCGTCGCGGAACTCGATGCCCGGCGTGCGAGACGGGGCGACGTGCCTTTGCCGCAGGCCACTGGATACCTGTCCATCTACCAGCGAAGCGTCCAACCGATGTCGACGGGAGCGGTACTGGTCGTTCCCGAACGGAAGTAGGCTCTCGGATTAGAAGAGTGTTAGATCGACTCTACATCGGTGGCGATGTCGCTCGGCCGTTTAGCCACCCCGGGAAACCCCTTGAGGACCTGCTTGTCGAAGGTCACCAGCGGAAGCCGACGTCGTCGAGCAAGAGCCACGAACAGCGTGTCGTAAGCCGACAGGCCTGAGTCCAGCGATAGGGTCAGGGCACTCTGCCACAGTGAGCCAATCGGAACGGACCGTAAGCGCAGGCGGCTCGCAAAGTCGAGACGTCGATGGCCCTCGTCAGTGGAGAGTGCACCCGCGCGAACGGCCATCCATACGACGTTCGCGAGTTCTGCCTGCCAGTGTGCGGGCGCGATGGGTTGGTTCGTCGCTCGCCAAAAGTTGCGTGCTTCGGCGGCGAACGGCTCGGTGCCCAGGAGGTAGTACGCAACGACGTTCGTGTCCACGACAACAGTCATTCTCGGCCGACCCTGAGCCACTCGTCGATTTCAGTGGCTCTGGGCCGACGAGCCTGCTGCGCCCAGGCGCGTTCAATTTGCTCGAGCAGGGCCTGTCGGTCGCCAACGTGCTCTTCAAGAACGGCCCGTACTTCTTGCTCCATCGAGCGTCGATTGCGCTTGGCGAGCGTCTTCAGTGTCTTGACAACCTTGGGAGGCACGTTGCGAATCGTAAGTGTAGCCATGGTCGGCTCGCTGCTAGCAATATGCTAGCATTCAGCCAACATGTCCAACAAGCCGTCCGACTGCGAATGACGGAGCGGCGAGGTGTTCGACAGACGTGGTGTAGTGGACGTACAGGAGGGAGCTGGAGTGGGTTCGATCCTGAATGATGCCGACCGAGCGGCGATAATTCAGCGGATTGGTTCCGTGACGAGCGCCTCAGTGCCACGCTGGGGCCGGATGGATGCCAAGCGGATGCTCACTCACCTGAGTCTGTCGGCCCTTATGGCTCTCGGGGAACTTCCAGTGACGTGTAAGAGCAACAGGGTTTTTCAGGTATTCCCAATCAAGCATCTCATCCTGCATGTGGTGCCGTTCCCGAAAGGCGCGCCGACTGCGCCGGAGCTTCTGCCATCAGACTCCGGAGCTGTGGACGCACTTCGGCTCGAGCTTGTGTCCCTGGTGGAGCGCATAGGAGCAGGACCGATCGAAGGCATGGGGCCGGTTCACCCGTTATTCGGCCGGCTCTCATTTCGCGAGTGGGGCGTGGCAACGTACAAGCATACGGACCATCACCTCCGGCAGTTCGGGGCATAGCGGACGAAGCTGTCGCGACCGTTGAGCGGAGGAAGGCGTATAGTCCTGTCCATGGCTGACAGTCGATCATCGTCGTGCACGCTCGTGCTGCTCAGTAGCGTCGTTCTTCTTGCTGGCGCGTTCCCGGCGTTTGCCCAGGCGCCGCCGGACGAACCCGCAGTCACAGTTCGCGGACAGACATACACTCCCCGCTCAATCCTCTCTCGCAACATGGGCACCGACGAGGATCAGACGACGGCGTTTCCTCCTCACAAGATCGTCGGCAACGTCTACTACGTTGGGACCAGGACGCTCAGCTCGTTCCTCATCACCACACCCGCTGGGCACATCCTTCTCAACAGCACCTACGAGAGGAACGTGCGCACGATCGAGAAGTCGGTGACACAGCTCGGATTCAAATTCGCCGACGTCCGCATCCTGCTCGGGACGCACGCGCACGGCGATCACCAGGAAGGCGATGCATTGGTCAAAGAGCTCACCAAGGCGCAGGTAATGGCTATGCGCGAGGACGTCCCGGCGCTGGAAGCCATCCGGCCGGGCGGCAAGGCCCATCCGATCGATCGGACACTGCGCGATGGCGAGGAGGTGACGCTGGGGGGCACCACTCTCGTTGCGCATTTGACGGCGGGCCACACGCGAGGCTGCACGACGTGGACGATGAAGACGCAGGAGGGCGGGAAGACCCTCGATGTCGTATTCGCGTGTAGCTATCGCTCACCAGCAACCGTCACGCCCGACATCGAGAAGGAATTCAGTCGAACGTTCACGCTGGTGCGCTCGCTCCCCTGCGACGTGCCGCTTGGCGATCATCCCGCCCAGTACAACATGGCGGCCAAGCACGCCAGGTTGAAGCCCAACGCACCGAATCCGTTTATCGATCCGGCGAACTGCTGGGTCGAGGCAGAGATCCAGGAGGCGATGCTTCGGGCACAGCTCAAAATGCAGCAAGCCGCGAAGCCGTGAGCGACTCCTTCCCCAGCCAATGCGGATTTGGGATGTGCCGGCCGGATATCTGAATCGCCAGAGCCTGCTTGGCGAGCACCGCGAACTTCACGGTATCTATTCGATCCTGACCAACGGCAAGCCGGGTTACGCTCGCCATCCGGAAACACTGCGCTGGGCGACGGCGCTCAGCGGGCTGGTGTTGCGCCATCGTCAATTGATCGCAGAAATGCGGCTGCGCGGCTACGTCGATCGAACTCCACTGCGTTGCACGCCGACCAAAGCGAAGTGGCCGGAATCATTCGTGACTGACCCCGCGGAACAGGTCGTCTTGCTGCGACACAAGTACATCGGGCGGGAAAAGGGCCGCATCCCGCTGCCTTCGAACGTGCAGCAATTGTGGGCCCATCACAAGTACTCGGTCATGGCGCGCAGCCCGGAAGCCTATCGCTCGATTGGTCGCGCAGTGGCGCGCACGGGCCGTGGCGCTCCGATCGCGGAGCTTGCCGTGGATCTGATCGGGATTCTTCGTGGCGCGCCAAGCGGTGGCCGTCTTCTGAATGCCGTCGAGCACATGTGGGGGCACGTTCGGAACGAGGCTACCGCCGACGATCTGGTGGAGGCAAGAACCAGTCCCGGAGCGCTGCTCGCCTGCACTCAACGACTCGCACTGCGGCACCGCGAGCGATTCTTGCTATCTTCTGTGGCATTGTCTGAGCTCGCCGTGTTCCTCGACGTGGAGAAATGACGATGACGATTACCTCACGGATGGTCGGAATCGGTTTGCGATCTGTCCCGGTTGCAACGCTGCTCGCGGTGCTGTGGGGGGCGGCGTCGATATCAAGTCAGTCGAACGCGCGTTGGATCACGGCGTGGAGCACCTCCCAGCAGACGTTGGGTGAGGATCGGATCACGAACGCGACGCTCCGCATGATTGCGAGGGTGACGACCCCCGGCGACGCCGTTCGCGTCCGCCTCGACAACGCCTACGGAACCGAACCAGTGGCAATCGGACGGGCGTTCGTGGGTCAGCGAGTTCGAGGGGCAGCGCTCGCGGCAGGATCGAATCGACCGCTCACCTTTGGCGGCGCGTCCGAAACGACCCTTCCACCCGGCGGTACGGTCTGGAGCGATCCGGTCTCGATCACGGTCCACGCGCGACAGGATCTCGCCATCAGCCTTCACGTTCGAGGCGCGGGTGTCCGGCCGAGCCAGCACACGAATGCGGCCGTGACGTCTTACCGGACCGCCGATGGCACCGGCGACGTGACGGCAGAGGAAGGAGCGATGAAATTCGAGACCACCACGACTGCGTTGTGGTGGCTCAAAGCCATCGACGTGCAGTCGGCGTCGCCTGGCACCATCGTGGCCTTTGGCGATTCAATCACTGATGGGACCTGCAGCACGCTCGATGCCCACGACCGGTGGGAAGACGTGCTGTCCGTGCGGCTTGGCCTCGAGCACGACGCGGCAGCACGTCAAGGGCGCGGCCAACGCGAGGGCCTGAAGGCCGTCATCAATGAAGGAATCGGCGGGAACACCATCACGCGCGAAGGTCTGTCGCCTCCGCCCGACAGCACTCCTGGACTCGAGAGGCTCGACCGCGACGTGCTGTCGCACCATGGAATCACCGACGTCGTGCTCTTCATGGGCACGAACGACATCCGTCGCGGAGCCACTGCCACGAGTGTGATCGAGGGTACGAGTTCGATCATCAAACAGGTCAAGGCCAAGGGCTTCCGGGTCATCGGTGCCACCATCATCCCGCGCCACAACGTGGCGCCAACGGGCACCAATACCGGATGGGGTCCCGAGAAAACGCGAATCCGTAATCAGGTCAACGAATGGATCCGAACGAAAGCTGCGTTCGATGCGGTCATTGATTTCGATCAGGTCGTGCGCGATCCGGCGAATTACGATCTTCTGGTTCCAGCGTTCAACTGCGGCGATGGCATTCACCCGAGTCCGCTGGGGTACTACCAGATGGGAAAGGCAATCGATCTGAATCTGTTCCGCCGATAAGGAGAACATCATGGGGCTCTGGAGTGACGTCGTCGATGTGTTGCGAGAGGCGATCTTTGCCTATGCGCAGATGAGCAACGGCAACCTGGCCTGCGGCATCATGGCCGTCACTTTTCTGGCAAGGCTTGCGCTGCTCCCGCTGACGTTGCGACTCGCGCGCCGCGCGGCTAGGCAACAGGAGGCGATGCGTCGACTCAAGCCGGAGTTAGATGCCGCGCGCGCCGCATTCAGGGACGACCCTGCCCGACTAGCCAACGAGACCCAGCGCATTTTCGCGCGCGAAGGGCTGTCGATGATTCCGGCCGCGGGGTGCCTGGGAATTATCATGCAGACCCCGGTGTTGCTGGCTCTCTACAACGCCGTCCGCGAGAGCACGACACTCGGCGGTCGCTTTCTGTGGATTCGAGACATCTCCAAACCGGACATGGCACTGGCAATGGTCGTCGCGGCGATTACCGCTGCCAGCATGGCTGCGGGTCCTCAACCGGATGGCCCGGCGCAACAGCGCATGGTTATGCTGGCTCTGCCAGCGGTGTTCACATTGGTCGCGCTGTGGCAGATGGCATCCGGCGTAGGGCTGTACTGGGGAGTGTCCAGCCTCGTGGGTGTGGCCCAGGGCCTTATCGTGCGGCACGCGTTGGTTCGGCAAGCGGCCTAGGATCGCAGTCGCGACAACAGTTCGCGTACGCGGCGAGCGTTCGTGCCGAGGTCGCCGACGCCAACGCGCGATTTCGATCGCACATCGATCCGCGAACCCTGGCCCGAGTCCTCGGTAATACGAACGACGACATCGTCCTTGAAGCCAAACCAGAACGTCGTGTCAGTCGCTTCAATGCGTCCGGATGTTCGATCGCTCCCGACGAGTTCCCACCCTAAATCGCGAACGGCCGCGTCGACGCGATCGAACGCGGCGCTTGCGCTCAGGTGAACCACGAGCGGCGCGATATCGGGATACGCGCGCCGTTGCTGGTCGGCGGCGGCGCCCCCGGCATATTCCGGCGGATTCGGGGCGCCAGCCCGCAGCGGCAAAACCGCCACAAACGGAGGTGGGTTCAGGGTATCGGTGGTGATGTCGTGAATTGGCGGCTTCCCCACCCCAGACAAGATGAACGCACTCGGCACGCTCACGACAGCCAGGCCCGCGACGATGCCCGCGGCAGCCATCTGCCACTGCCCCGTCTTGAATCCGGCGACGAGCGACAACGAGGCTCCGACCAGGCCAAGTAACAGGCTGAGCGCCAACATCAGGAAGCCGATGACAAACGACCACAGCCCGAAACGCGATCCGAGCGGGCCCGCAAGCAGCAAGGCGGCGCCGATGAGCGAAAGTGCGAGACCTGTCTTGATCAAATTGAAACTCGCCTCAAACGGTCCGGCTAAAGCTGGACACTACGAATGCCGGCCGTAGTGTCTCGCTTCAGGCAAACCATCTACGGCTTGGCTGGCGGTGACGGTGGAGGCGCATCGCCGCCTGACGATCCGGCGAAGACCTTCTTCCCGTCGGCCAGTGTGACGACGCGCGCGTTGGCCATCTTCGCGCCGTTTTTCGCCAGCGATCCTTCGACTGTCACTTCGTCGCCGACGTTGAGCGAGGTTCGCGTCCAGCCGTTGCGGCGAAGCACGTTCGGGCTGGCGAGCTCGAGGTTCCAGTTCGTCACCACTCCCTTGTCGTCCTTCACATCGACATAGAAGCGCGCGTGAGGATTCGTCCACTCGATCTTGGTGACCGTCCCGGCGAGCGTGACCGGCTTGTTGGCGTCGTATTGCGCCGCGAAGGAGTGATGCGCCTGAACGCTCGACGCCGTGACGAGGACGAGTGCGAGCAGAACGCCAATACCAGCCTTCATGTACCCCTCCCAGCAGTGTGCAGGGGTCAGACCCCCTTCACACTTTTGCATCCTACTTCACAATCGACTGAGCGACCGCGTTCTCGAAGTCGCGCTGCAGTGCCGGCGTGCTGGTCTGCATCAGGATGATCTGCACCATGTCGGCTGCCGGCTCGATGTGCACGTTGGTGCCGTAGGCGCCGGCCCAACCCCAGGCGCCCCTGGAGACCCGGCGATCAGCGGCCACGGGATCATCAACGACCTGGACGCCCAGGCCAAAGCCGATGCCTTTCGGTGACATCCCCATTTGTCCGCCAGCCATTTCGCCGGTGTGATTGGAGGCCATCAACTCAATCGTTCTTGGGCTCAGATACCGTTTGCCGTTCCACTCGCCACCGTTCACGAGCATCGTCCCGAATTGCGCGTAGTCTTCGGCCGTACTGACCAGGCCACCGGCGCCTGAGAAATACGTCGCGCTGCTCAGGCCGCTCTGATCCGGCAGCCGCTCGAGCCCGTTCTGGCCGCGTCTGTACAGCGTGACGAGCCGTGGTTGGATTGCCGGTGTCAGCGCGAAGCCGCTGTCCTTCATGCCAAGCGAATCGAACAACCGTTCACGCAGAAACTGGTCGTACGGTTTTCCCGATGCAATCTCCACGACGCGACTCAGCACATCGAATCCAGCAAGACCGCTGTAGCGCCAGAGGGTGCCGGGCTGAAAGTCCAGTGCGACCGCTCCCAGCTTCGGGATGTAGGTTGCGAGCGTGTCGTTTGGCCCGCGAGTGGCGGCCGCGCCGGCGGTCGCATTACCCAGACCTCCGCTCATCAGCCCCGAGCCATGCGTCAGCAGATCGCGGATCGTGATCTCACGTGTCGCGGATACGAGGTCGACCTCGGGCGGCGGGCCGCCTCGCCCACCAGGGCCTCCCGGACCTACCGGCGCCGCACCGCCGCCTCGCGCGTTCGGCTTGGCGACAGCGACTTTCATCGACTTGAACTCGGGGATGAAGCGCGAGACGGGGTCGCTCAGTCGAACCTTGCCTTCCTCGACCATCATCATCACGGCGACAGCCGTGATCGGCTTTGACATCGAGGCCAGCCGGAACACGCCGTCCCTGGGCATCGGCCGCTTGCTCTCGATGTCCATCAGACCGTGCGCCTCGAGATGCGCGATCCTCCCGTGTCGGGCTACCAGAGTCACCGCTCCCGATAGCGCGCCCGCGTCGATGTGTCGCTGTACGGCCTCGTGAATACGCGCGAGGCGCTCGGTGGAAAGCCCGACCTCCTCCGGCTTGGCCGTCATCACTGATCCGGCGCCCTGCACCGACAGGCTGGCAAACGCACAGACCAACACTCCGCACGCGATTCCGGCAGGTCGTGACCATCCGGGGCGATTTGTCATTTCAGGCCCTCCCGTTGACGCGCGAATCATAGGGGGAGGTCTTTTTCGGGTCAAGAAGTCAGCCCGGAGGCTGCCGGGGCTGCGAGAAGGGACTCAAAGTCATCGGAAGTGAGGTATTACTGTCGGCCGGTGCTGCGAAAGTATGCGTCTTTCTGCACATGCATGTAGGTACGCCAGTTGCGATGAGTAGGGGCAGTGACCGTTGCTAACGCCATGGCGGCGGCACGGAGGCCTCTCCTGAAAGGGGCTCCCCTCCTCACGCCCTGATCGCTGTGTCCGGCGTATGTCCGGACGAAGCGGTCAGGGTGCCCAAATCAGCGTCCCCGGCAGAGGGCGCGAGCGCGCGCTAAAATGACGGCCGTTCGACACATGGCGACGATCGCAGGCCGCTACGAGATCACAGCCAAACTCGGTGAAGGCGGAATGGGCGTGGTCTTTCGCGCCTACGACCCGCCCCCTCTCGACCGCGAGGTCGCGGTCAAGACCCTGCATGAGTTCGCCGATCCGTTAGCGCTCGAACTGTTCTACAAGGAGTGCTCCGCCCTCAAATCCATCAGCCATCCGAACATCGTCGAGATCTTCGACATGGGGGAATACGACGATGGTGGGCAACGGAAGCCGTTTTTCGTGATGCCGCTGCTCCCAGGGCAGACACTCGACCAACTCATCAAGCGCGCCAGCCATCGCCTGACCATCGATCGCGTGGTCGAGATCTTCGCCCAGACGTGTCGCGGCCTGCAGGCGGCGCACGAGCGCGGGCTCGTGCATAGAGATCTAAAGCCAAGCAACATCTTCGTGATGGCCGACGATTCGGTGAAGATCATCGACTTCGGCGTCGCGCACACCGTGTCTGCCCTGTCGCGGACGACGGGGTTCGACAAAGGCACCTTGCTGTATATGGCACCCGAGCAGGTGCAGCACAAGCCGGTGTCACCCCAATCCGATATCTACTCGCTCGGGGTGACGCTCTATGAAGCGCTGACCAGGCGCCAACCATTTCGAGGCGCGACCGAAGACGCCGTCATCCAGGCGATCCTGACGTTGATCCCTCCGCCGGCCTCCGACCTCAATCCCGCTGTCAGCCAGGTCATCAGTCGAGTCGTGCACAAGGCGATGGCCAAGCAGCCGTGGAACAGGTTCGATACCGCGCGAGAGTTCGGAGACACGCTGCAGAAAGCGGCGCGGAACGAGGCCATCGCAATCTTTGATCCCTCGCGTACCCAACCGAGAATCCAGACGGCAACCAAGGCGCTCGACCGCGGCGACTATCAGTTCGCCGGCGAGATCGTTGGCGAGCTGGAGGCCGAAGGCAACATCGATCCGCAGATCACACTGCTGCGCACGCAGATCGATCAAATCAGCAGGCAGCGGACGATCGCTCAGCTTCTCGACAGCGCGAAGGCTCGCTTCGAGGAGGACGAGGATCCGCTCGCGTTGTCGAAGTTGCAAGAGGTGTTCAATCTCGATCCCACGAATGTCCTCGCGCTGAGTCTCAAGAGCAAGATCGACGATCGACGCAGTGACCGCCAGATCGAGAAGTGGATTCAACTGGCGCAGCAGCACGTCAACAATCATTCCTACGGTCACGCGCGAGAAGCGCTGCAGAATGCCCTGACCCTCCGCCCGAAAGACTCGCGCGCCTCGAAGTTGATGAAAGCGATCGAGCTCGAGGAACAGGAGTACGTCAGGTTGCGGCAGGAGAAAGTGGAGATCTACCAGGCCGCGGTGAACGCCTGGAAGAACGGCGAGGTCAGTCAGGCCCTCAGCCGGATGCGCCTCGTGCTGGATCTCGATCAGAAGGCGCCGGATGTAACGTCACCGGACGCTGCCGGCGCCTATCAGGCCTTCTACGACAGAATTCGCGTCGAACACGACACCATCAACAGCGCGTACGCGGAAGCGCGGCGGCATCTCGCCGATCGACGATTCGCGCAGGCACTCAAGATCTGTCAACAATTCCTGGAGAAGTATTCCGGGCATGCGCTGTTTCAGGCGTTGGAGTTCGACATCGAGGAGCAGCAACGCCAGCAACTCTCGGCATACATCGCCGACGTGGAGAGACGGCTGGACAGCGAGCCCGATTTGAACGCCAAGGTCAACCTTGTACGCGAAGCGGTTGCCGAATACCCGGAGGAGGAGCACTTCCGCCGCCTCGCCACGGTGCTCGAGGACAAGCGAAACCTGGTGAACTCGATCGTCGAACGGGCCAGGGTGCACGAAGCCGGTGGCCAGATCGCCGAAGCGCTCGGCGACCTCGAGACGCTGCGCACCATTTACGGCACCTATCCGGGACTGGCCTTCGAGAAGGAGCGCCTGCAGAAGCGGCTCGAGCAGCAGACTCGAAATGCCGCGCGAACACGATGGGTGCGACAGATCGACGGACAGCTCGAAGCCGGCAACTTCGCGCGCGCCGACGAACTGCTCGACATGGCGCAGGCCGAATTCGCAGACGATACCGAGCTGGTCGAGCTGCGGGGCCTGGCTCGCCAGGGGAAGGAACGAACCGCGCGCGCCGACGAGCTCGTTACCGAGGGACAACAGCTGTGCGCGCGCGGACAGTTCGAACAGGGCGTCGACCTGCTCAGGATCGCACTGCAACTCGACGATCGAACCGGTGTACGGCAGGTGTTGCGAGACCTCTTCGTGACGCGGGCGCAGGACAGCCTGAACACCGATTGGCGGGCGGTCGAGGCCTTTGCGGATCGAGCGCTCGAACTCGATGCCAATCATGCGCTCGCTCGAAGTCTGCGCGCGCAGGCGCTCGATCAGAAGCGCGAGGAAGAGATTCCGCAGCTGGCGTCACAGGCCCGCAGACTTCAGGCGGCCGGCGATTTCGCCGGCGCACTGGCGGAAGTCGAGAAGGGCCTGGCCGCATATCCTGGTGACGCTCGACTGAGCGCCATCGCTGAAGCACTCCGCAAAGAGTTGAAACGCGCGGCCCCCGCTCCGCCTGCTCTGGCCGATGGAGTCGGAGCGGCCCCCGCTCCGCCTGCTGTGGTCGATGGAGTCGGAACGGCCCCCCCTCCACCTGGCGTCGTCGAGGCGGCTTCGGTTGCGACAGTCGCTCCGTCACTACCACCCGCGCCAGCAGCCGACGCCGACCGAACGCGCCTCGTATTGGATCGTCGCGCGACGCAAGCTCCATCGGCGACGACCGGCGCGACTGCGGAAAAGGAGCGGCCAGCCAGGACGCCTGCGCCAGCGTCGATCGCAACACGTCGCCCAATGCCCTGGAAACTCATTGCGGGCGCAACCGCGGCAGTACTCGTTGTGGCGCTCGTTGCCTTACTCAACCGACGAAGTGTCGACGATCCGCCACCAGTATCGGCAGCCCCACTGGAGGTTCAGCAACCCCCTCCGGCCACGACCGCCGAGCAGCCTCCGTCCGCGCCCGCGCTGGTAGCTCTTACATTCCAGCGGCTGCCACCGGGCCTGCAGGTCTCGATAGATGGAGCATCCATTGGTAGCGTCGGCGCCGACGGTCAGCTCTCACATCCCGGCGTGAGTCCCGGACCTCACAAGCTGTCCTTCGTCATGGCGGGATACGAACCGCTGACGATCGAAAAGACGTTCACAGGACCTGAGGCGGTCGCGCTGTCGGTGAACGACGTGCCGCTCAAGCGCATCGCGGCCGGCCTGGAGCTGATGGCCGACGCAGGCACGCAGATCACGATTTCGCAGAACGGGAAGATGATTCAACGCGTCACCGGACCATCGAAGCTGTCGATTCCGGCAGGCACGTACAACGTTGAGGCCACTGGACCGGCTGGTGTTCCGATCACGCGGGACGTGTCAGTCTCGTCGGGCGCCACGCAGGCGTTGGACGTCCGGACCATCATCGTCAGCGGCATGGAGCTGTTCGATCTATCCGGGTGGAAACGGGACGAAAACTGGTTTATGCGTCGAGGAGGGGGATTCGCGCTTTACAGCCGATCGATTGCGGACAGCCGCTACACTTTCACAATCCGGCTGGATCGCAACGGAAACCCCTTCTCCACCTCGTCTCGGCTGAAGTGGGTTGTCGGGTATGTCGACAACAACACGCATGTCATGATGCAACTGGACAAGGATGCGCTCTATCGGCTCGACGTGGTCGGCGGTGCTTCTCAGCAGGTCAGAATTCCACACCGCATCCCTACCAATGTTCCCTTCGTCCATCTCAACGTTCAGGTATCGGGCGCACGGCTGATTCATCAATACAGCGTCGACGGGTCGAACTGGCAACAACTCGATTCGTGGACTCGAACACCGAACGGTCCGGAGGGCGGTCGGCGCACGCCGCTTGATGGACGATTCGGCTTTTTCCTACAGGGAGACGAAGAAGTGTTCGTCTCGAACTTCCTGAACCATCCCGAACTGCACTGAAGACCGTGGAAAGCGAAGAACCTACCGAGTTGAGCCTGCCGGATGCACTTGGGATTGCCATCCTGATGCACCGCAACGGCGAGTTGAAGGACGCCGACACGCTGTACCGCCGCATCCTGGGCGCTGCGCCGGACTATGCCGACGCGGTGCACTTCTACGGGGTGATGCTGCACCATCGCGATCGGAGCGACGAGGCGATCGCTATGATCGAGCGGTCCATCGCCCTCGATCCCACTCCCGGCCGCTACAACAATCTGGGTAACGCGCTGGTCGAGCGCGGGCGGCTCAACGAGGCGATCGACGCATATCGGCGCTCGATCGATCTCGACTCGACGAACGCTGACGCATACAACAACCTCGGGTCGCTCCAGAAGGCGCAAGGCCGATTCGAAGAATCCGAGGCTGCGTACCTCAGAGCGCTGGAGATCAACCCTGAGCATATCAACGCGCTGACCAATCTCGGGAACCTCCGCTCCGACCAGGGTCGTCATGACGACGCCGTCGCACTGTACTGGAAGGCCATCAGCCTGAACCCTGCCAACGATCGGTCGCGGTATCGCATCGGCTATGCCTATTACGCGGTGAAGCAGTTCAGGGCAGCAGCGGAGGCATTCCGCTTGTGGCTGCAAACCGAACCTGGCAACCCCATCGCGCTGCACATGCTTGCCGCCCTGTCGGGCGAAGACATACCCGCTCGCGCCTCCAATGCGTACATCGAACAGACCTTCGACGGGTTTGCTGCAAGCTTCGACGCCAAGCTCGAATTGCTTTCGTATCGCGCGCCGCAACTCATCGCCGCTGCCGTGGGACGGGTGGCTGGTGACCCGGCGGCCAATCGCGCGATCCTCGATGCGGGCTGTGGAACTGGTCTGTGTGGACCCTTGCTCGCGCCGTACGCCAGCCAACTCACCGGGGTCGACCTCTCGGCGCGTATGCTCGATGCCGCACGTCTCAGGGGCGCGTACCACCAGCTCTTCAAAGACGAGTTGACGTCGTTCATCAGCAGCAGGCCAGCGAGCGCGGACATCATTACGTCGGCCGATACGCTGTGCTACTTCGGCGCGCTCGACGACGTCTTCACGGCATCGGCGCGCGCACTTCGTGACGACGGGTTCCTGATCTTTTCAGTGGAGGCCGCGACCCCGGAGGAAGCCCAGCAGGGGTTCCGGATCAACCCACACGGGAGATACAGTCACACGCAGCCGTACCTGGAGAACGCGCTGACAAGGGCGGGTATGGCGATCGTGTCGGTGGACGGCGAGGTCTTGCGCTCCGAAAACCAGCTGCCCGTAAACGGCTTCGTCGTGACCGCGCGGAAGCCTCCGTACGGGAAGGACGTCGACCGCCGGGAAGACGGCTAGAAAGAGCCGGCTTCCCGTCGTCACTCGGGTGGGCTGCCCACCGCGATCTTACTTGGCGGCCTTGTTGGCGGCGATGTCAAACGCGAAGTCCACCGCGGCGTCGCCCGACCCATCCGCCTTCTGCGGGGTGTACTCGAACTTGACCTTGGCGAAATTCAGCGTCACGTTCTCAGTAAGGCGGTCTTCCCCGCCGGATCCACCGGTGCTGACGCTCGTCACCATGACTTCTTCCATGGTGACCTTGATGTACTCGAGCGGTTTATCGCCCGCTTTGCGCACGGTCAGCAATGCTTCCTTGTAGTGAGTGCCCTTGAAGCATCCGCTCAGGAGCAGGTTGGACCCTTTGTCCACGTACTTTGTGAACGACACGTCCTGCACGTTCACCTTCCCAGCACCGCCCCCCGTACCCAAGTGGGTCGTACCACTCTGGCTCGCGCCCCAGCTCCAGGCCAGCACGTCGATTTCATCTTTGTGCGTGGCATCCTTCGACTCACCCTTGATCGGTAACATCTTCAAGAACATGTCTACGGCCATAACCAGAGATCCTTTCTATGAGCTCACACCACGCCCTTGCGCGATGGGTGTCTGCTGGGGCTGTTTTGGCTAGCGCGGGCGATTATACCCGCGGAGCGTGTCAGTTCCAGCCACCTTTTGCTGCCTTTTTACACAGGGCGAGCCTTCGGTCCCGTGTACGCCAACGTCCCCCACATCGCGTTCCAGATGGCTCGCTCCCTTGCAGGCTAGCGTGCACATCGTCTGGGTCGACATCGCCACCAATATCGGTGTTAAAGGAGAGACGTCAATTTGAGAAACGAATGCCCAAGCATTTCCGAACTCGGCACTGGCGTGCAGCCGCTCTCACTGCCTCGTTCAATTCTCAGGAGAACTACGGTCCGGCGGCGCGCATTGCAGATTTGACAGCACGATTTTCCTTGGTAGGTAGGTTCGTTGACACTCCCCTCCCCCGCCTATAAGCTGACGCCACTTTGTCACCCCGCGTACGCCTCACAGCTACCCTCTCGAATAGGAGACCTCAGGGATGAGCGGACGGGACATCCAGTCGCTGCTGGCGCAGCGGAGAGTCACGCGCGCGATCAGTGAGGCCGTTCGCGCCGAGTTGTCGCAGCACGTGTCGGTCCTCACACCACTGCTCCGGCCTGACGCTGTTTTCAGTGAGTACATCGAGGGTGGCCGGCGTGATGCCGGGCACAGGCCCGGGTTGGCATTGAAGGAGCTCCAGGCACTTTACGAACAGATCGCGCCGGCAAAACCATTGAATCTCAGGCGCGAGCTCACGCCGCCTTTTCCGTTCGCAAACGCCACTCTCGAGATGACGCCCGTGGACTACGTGCACGTCGCACGTTCGGGGGACCACGAGCGAAAAATCACGGTCCGCCGGCCGCTGACGTGGACGCTGTCGTATGTAGGGTTCGCGCCCGCCAAGCTGCAAGCGCTAATCGACTCGAAGGGGCGCTCACCGGAGGAGATGCAGCGATTCATCCTCGCTTACCTGCTGCTTCACTTCGTCATCAAGCATCAGCCCGGGCTGACGCACATTCTTGACGAGCTGCATTTTCGTGCAACGTCGCTAACGGTGCCCGAATTTGGCGAGCTCCCGGTGACGCGAATCGGCATCGACGTCACGACCGAACGCCCGGAGGACGATGTGGTGATCGAGAGCGCGGAACTGACCGGGATGGACGCGTTCGAGGAAGTGGTGAACGCCGACGACATTTCACGGCTCCAATCGGCGTTTCCTCAGCGCCTGATCGAGATCGTTGCCCGCCACGGTTCGGCGGCTGCAACGAGCTGAGACACCCACCGGCTTCAGACGGGCGGTTCGCGCTTTCGTTCTGGCTCGTTTATATACATGTGGGAGCCACTGCGTTCGACGACCGCTTGATTGTCAACTCAACTGAATCTGGGTCTAATATCTCGGGACACTTCAGGAGGTCTGACGGCATGAGCACACGGGACACGGCGTTAGCTGCACCTCCCGACCGCCTATGGGAGACGATGTCGAATGATGCGTCCGCCCAAATCGTAACGATCGTCTCGGTAACGCCCGAGGGTACGCCTGAGGTTCGACCCGTCGCGGGCGGTCCGGTAGTCCCCGCACGCCTGGCTGTGCCGGCGACACGAGCACGGATCGACGCCGCCATCGAAAATCGTCAGCAGGCGGTCGTCGTCTTCGAGGGCGGCGACCTCTCGAAACCAATCGTGATCGCGTTCATCGCGCCAATTGAAACGGAAGCACCAGCCGCCGAACCCGAGCCATCGCCGGCGCCGCACATCATCGAGGCAGATGTCGACGGAAAGCGCGTTCGAGTGACCGCTCAGGACGAGATCGTGCTGCAGTGCGGCAGCGCGTCGATTACGCTGCGCCGCAACGGACGCGTCGTCGTTCGCGGAACCTACGTCGAAACGCACTCGGACGGAACAAACCGAATCAAGGGGGGACAGGTTCAGATCAACTGAACCGCCGGAACCCGGGTATGTCTCCTCAGAACGCAACCACTCCCTTCCGTGACCTCGTCGACGAGAGTTTCGACGAGGCGGCGTTCCTGTGGCGCCGGTGGGAAAGCGAGCTCGCCAGCTTGACTCGAAACCTCGACGAGATTTATTCATGGACGGAGGACCGCCTGCAAGGCGCGCTCGACGGCGTGCGGGTTGGTGGCGCCGTTGCCATCGACATTGCGACCGAGGCACTACGTTCGGATGACATCGATCGCGCAACCGCCGGTGCGGCGCTGCTCGCCTCGAGCGCCGATCCAAAGGCGACCGACGCGCTGGTCGCGGAGTTGGGGATCGCGAAGGATGCCAGGCTGCGCGCGATCGTTCGCAGTCTGGAAGTCGCCGGCTCAGACCATGCATTGCGAGCCGCAGCTCGCTTGTTGGCCAACGGGGATCCTGTCCATGCTGGTGCGCTGTGCCGGCTCAAGGTGTTCCGGCGCGCACGGCCTGCGGAGGAGATAACCGCCGCATTCGCTTCGAACGTCCCCGATCTGCAGGCCGAAGCTCTTCACGCAGCACGACTGTCCACGGATGGCAAGGCGGACAAGATCGTTTCGGCGGGGCTGAGTCATGCAGATGCCGCCGTTCGTTACGCGGCGGTTGAGAGCGGCCTGAGCTTGAGGATCAACGGCGCCAAAGAGACAGCGATCACGATGGCTGGCCAGCGACATCCCGCGGCCGGCCGTTGCCTGAACCTGGTCGCGCTGTTTGGCACGGCCGACGATCGTGAAATCGTCTACGACGCGCTGCGGATCCCGGGACAGCAGCTGGCGGCGGTCTGGGCTCTGGGTCACATTGGAACTGTCCGCGCGGTGGACGCCTGCGTGGCCGGCATGAAACACGACGCTCTCGCGCGTGCCTGCGGTGAAGCCTACTGTTGGATCACCGGCGCCAACCTCGAACGCGACCGTCTCGCGATCCAGGAAACGCCGCCTGAGGTCCCGGCGTTCGAAGACGATGATCTGGACGCGAATCTGGTGCCGCCGCCGGAAGCGTTGTGGCCGATTCCCGACGCTGAGGCCGTGCGCAAGCACTGGCTCGCACTGCGCTCCGAATGGCAAGAGGAAGTGCGACACATCCAAGGCCGGCGCAGCAACGGAGAGACACTCCTTACCACCATCGAAACGGGGCCGATGCTGAGAAGGCCCGACCTGATCCTCGAGCTTCGCGTGAAGACCCGCGGCCGTTACGACGTGGAGCCGCGAGCGTTTACGCAGCGGCAGCGTCAGATGATGTCCGCCAGCCGTGCCGCCGTGCTGAACCAGACAGGGAGCTGATCGTGCTGCAGCTCGAGAACCAGACCCCGTTCAAGGCCGCGATCGCCGTGCTTCCCGATCGCTCCGGCATCGACACGCTTTACGTCATCGTCAAGGGCACGGTCACGCTCTGGCCGACGCTGACGCTCGCTGAGGAGCAGGTGCCCGTAACGATGGCCGACGAATACTACGCCGATCCCGCGTCGTCGAGCCTGCGGTACGAATCGGAGATGCACCTAGGAAAGGCGGGAACCGACGTCCTTTTGATCGGGAGCGCGTGGGCACCCAACGGGAAGCCGGCCACGCGGGTACAGGTCGGGATGTCGGTTGGCGGTCGTCAGAAGACGATCCTCGTCACCGGCGACCGCGTGTGGCAACGTGGTCAGCCTTCGAGTCCACAGCCGTTTGAATCGATGCCGCTCGTGTGGGAGCGAGCGTTCGGCGGCGTGCACCGGAACGGTGACCAGGTGCAGGCCGAGGACCGAAATCCCGTGGGCTGTGGCCTGGCGGGCGGGCGATCGGCACAAGACATGGAAGAGATGCCGGTGCCTAATCTCGAGGATCCGTCAGCACCGCTTCAACAGGTCGGTCAAACGCCGGCGCCGGTGTGCTTCGCGCCAATCGCGCCCTCATGGCTCCCCCGTCGCGCCTTTGCCGGGACGTACGACGAGCGCTGGCAGCGTGGCCGCGCGCCGTATCTTCCGGACGATTTCGATCCGCGCTTTTTTCAGAGCGCGGCGCCCGAGTTCGCGTTCGATCGGTATCTGCAACCGGGTGAGCCCGTGCAGGTCATCGGCGTGATGGCAGACGGGCCGATCAGCTTCACAGTGCCCGAGTCGTACCTACAGATTGCCGTCACCGTTGCCGGCGCCACACAGGAGCCGCCCGCAAACCTCGAGACGCTGGCGATCGAGCCTGACCAGAACCGCGCCTGCTTCACGTGGCGCGCGGCAGTGCCATGCGATCGGCAGGCGCTCAAGGTCGAAAAGATCGTGGTCGGTCGAGGGAGGTCGCGGTCATGAGCGCGGTGATTGGCGCCTCACATGTCCCGTGCTCGATCCGTAGCGGCGCCGATCAAGTGTGGACCGCCGCGTGCGCCTTCGTTTTGGCGAGGCTTGCCCAGCGTAGCTCGGAATTAGCAAACGTGTGACATGAGCGGCATTCGATTGAGCAGGCGTTTCGTGTGCGTGTTCGCGGTCGCGATCCTCGTAGCCGCCCCTCAGGTCCGCGGGCAGCAGGACCCCGGCGTGTTCAACGCAGCACCGGATCCACCGAATGCGGCAGCGGCAGACGGCATCGCGATTTGACGCCGGTGGGTCACGATCGCCTTCGAGCGAATTCTCGCGACGCTGCCCCAGTTTGCGCCTGCGGCTCAGACCGATCGCAGCCTTGTCCTCAATTTGTTCGACGACGTTCTCTTCCGCGCGACGCTCGAGCGCGTCGAACCGGTTGCCAACGGCTACCTGTGGGTAGGCCGTCTTCAGGACGTCCCCGGGGGTGTGGCGAGGTTATCGATCATCGACGGTATCGTGGCCGGAACAATCACAACCGCGGACGCCGCCTACACGATTCGGTACACCGGCGACGGGCTTCACGCCATCGAACTGATCGATCAACGCGGGCTGCCTCCTGAAGCGCCGCCGCTGGAGGTCCCTGACATCGGGATCGCAACAGCGGAACCGGTCACAGCCACTGACGATGGCTCCCGGATAGATCTCCTGGTCGTCTACACGCCGGCCGCGCGCACGTTGACAGGCGGCACGACCTCGATTCAGACGCTCATCAATCTCGGCATCAGCGAAACCAATCAAGCGTATGCGAACAGCGGCGCGATCCAGCGCCTGCGCCTCGTGCATACACAGGAAGTGAACTACACCGAACCAGGATCGGCGTCGACCACGCTCGGCCAGCTACGCA
>DASRJE010000190.1:0-66717 GCA_035649635.1 Vicinamibacterales bacterium
CAGGGATGGACGGCACTCCATCAGGTGGCGTGGACGCGCCGGCCGAACTACGGTTACAACCTTCCCGGTCCGGTTACCACTGGCGCGATCGACGCGCTCGAGTTCGCGCGCGCGCTGCTCGATGCCGGCATAGACGTCAACAGCACCCGCGCTGACGGGACCAGTGCGCTTACGCTCGCGGCGATGAACGCGCACTACGAACTGGGCGCGCTGCTGCTGGATCGCGGTGCCGATCCCAAAGCCGATCGCCAGGGATGGACGGCGCTCCATCAGGTGGTATGGACCCGCCGGCCGAACTACGGGTACAACCTTCCCGGTCCGGTCGCCACCGGCGCAATCGACTCGCTCGAGTTCGTGCGCGCGCTCGTGCGCCACGGCGCCGATGTGAACGCGCGGGAGACGAAGGAGCCGCGCGACGGCAACCGAAACATGCTGAACCGCATCGGCGCCACGCCGTTCCTGCTGGCGGCAAAGGCAGTCGATTTGCCGCTGATGAAGACGCTCCTGGAGCTCGGCGCCGACCCGGCGATCCCGAACGTTGACGGCACCACGTCGTTGATGGTGGCGGCCGGCGTCGGCATCTGGGCGCCGGGGGAGAGTCCGGGTTCGGAGGAGGAAGCGATCGCGGCGGTGCAGCTGCTGCTCGAACGTAACGCGGGCCGCGTCACCGACGTCGACTCACACGGCAACACGGCGCTGCATGGCGCGGTGCTGCGCGCCGGCTCGATTCCGCTGGTGAAGCTGCTCGTCGCCAAGGGCGCCAAGCTCGACGTCGTCAACGACAAGGGATGGACGCCGCTCACCATAGCCGACGGCGTCGAGTACACTCCAGACATTTTCAAGCGCTATCCCGACACGGCCGCAGTGCTGCGCACGATGATGCGGGAGCGTGGCCTCCCCGTCGGGCAGCCATCCCCGTAGCCCCGACGTCATAATCCCGCCGGACTGGATTGAGGAGCAATATGAGTAGCAGGAAGGCACGGCCCACAGTGCGAGCTCTGATCGTGTGTGCGGGCGTTTGTCTGGCATCGCTCGCGAGCACGCAGCTCGCCGGCCAGAACGCGCGGCCGGCGCAGGGCGAGGCACCCGCGCGTCTCGACCCGGCGCGCGAGCTGGTCATGAAGATCGATGCGCCCTTCACGGTGGCGGCGGTGGGCGACATCTTCGGCGCGATGGCGCCGATTGTGCCGCTCGAAGAGCCACGGCTGCAGAGCCTGCTGAAGATCATCCGCGACGCTGATCTCGGCTTCGCCAACGCGGAGTCGTCCATCGCCGACATCCCGCGTTTCGAGGGGCCCGTCGGCGGTCTGCTCGCGCCGAAAGCGGCGGCGGCCGACATGAAGGCGATGGGCATCCGCCTCGCCGGCCGCGCCAACAACCACACCGGCGACAACAAAGACGACGGGATGTTTTCGACCGACGCGCTGCTCGACGAAGTCGGGATCGTGCACGCCGGCACCGGACGCAACCTGGAAGAGGCGCGCGATGCCGCGTATGTGATGACGCCGAAGGGACGTGTCGGACTGGTGGCGCTGATGCCGATCAGCGACAACGCTCCAGGCGGCGACAATCAGGGTCCTTCGTTCGCCCGCACCGCCGCCACGTCGCGCTCCGGCACCATGGGCGGCGCGCCGGGACTGAATCCGCTCCGGCTCACCACGTATCAGATCGTCACTGCGACTGAGTTCGAAGCGCTGAAGAAGATCCGCGACGCCGCCAACGCGCGGCGCGGAGAAGTATCGGTGCCGGCGCCGGTTGGCGCCGATCGTCCGGACCGCTTGCAGCTGTTCGGCAAGAACTACAAGATCGGCGCGAAGACAGGCGACGTGAGCTACGAGATGAACGCGGAGGACCTGCGCGAGAACCTGCGCAGCATTCGCAACGGAAAATATTTCGCCGACTTCATGATCGTGTCGGTGCACGCGCACCAGAACAGCTTCACCTTCCAGCGCTACTCGTTCGACAACAACGTGCCCGATTTCCTCGTCGAGTTCGCGCACGCCGCCATCGACAACGGTGCCGACATGTTCGTCGGCCATGGCGTGCACACGCTGCGCGGCATCGAGATCTACAAGGGGAAGCCGATCTTCTACGGGCTGTCGAATTTTGCGTTCTACATGAATTCGCCGATCGGCAGCGACAGCGCCGACGGGGATCTCACCCGGGCCGAGCGCAACCAGGCGAACGTCGATCGCCTCGGGCTGTCGCACCAGGACAACATGGAAGCGCTGCTCGTCGCGACGCGGTTCGAGGGCGGCAGGCTCGCCGAGGTGCGCGTGCATCCCGCGGACGTGGGGAAGGGGTACCGGCCACTCTCGAAGATCGGCATTCCGATGGTGCCGGCGCCGGCAGTGGCGGAGGAGATTCTCGCGAAGGTGCAGCGGCTCTCGAAGCCATTCGGTACCGCTCTCGCCATCGAAAACGGCGCCGGCGTCATCCGCATCGCGCCGCCCTCGACGGCCGCCCGTTGATGCGGCCCGCCACCGTGCAACTTGCCGGTCCGGGAGACGACATGTCGCGCAGACTGCCGAAGCCGATGCTGATTGTGGCGCTCTCCACGCTCATCCTCGCCGTTGTGCTCGCGCGGTAGCAAGTGCTGTCGCCAGTAGAAGCCGAAGTTCAAGAGCGAGACCGCCACCGCCGCGCAGCGGGCGGAGCTGACGATCGATCTCGACGCCCACCACTATCCATTCTGGAGCCGCGGCAACAAGCCGGTGGCGAGAGCGGAGCTGTTCGCGAGAACGGCCGCGGCGAGCCTTGAGATCGCTTCGGCGGCAACCGGCACCGCCAACGTCGACACCCTGACAACGCGGATCGGATCCTTGTTGAGGGGAACGCTGACGAATGCGAAGCCGCCTTCGCGAACCGGGACGTGGACCGCGTATCTGAACGATACGGCGCTTGATGACCTCTGGCTGTTGATCGTCTGGAGCGAGTGATCGAGGGATTTGAGATTGTCGGCCCGCAGGATTGCCCGCTCGGCGAGTCGCAGGACTCGGTGAGTTCTCGACCGGCGGCCTTTGCGGCACGGCGCAGCCCCTGCAGGAGTTTCTCGAAAGTTTGCCGCGGCTTCTGCTCCCCCAATGCCGTGCACAACCAGGAGCCCGGTTGTATGGAGTTGGCGCTTGTTGGACTTGGCCTCGTGACCGGCTTCCAAGTCATCCGCGTTCGAGACAGAAACCGGTGCAGCCATGCTCTCAGTTCAGTGGCGGCTCAACCAACAATCTAAGATGCCGTCTGGGCAATTAGGTTAACGCCTGTCCAGCGACGCCCGAACACAGATCGTACCGACGAGGTGTATCCGACGCGCAATAAGCGACGGCGTCGCTGCCATGCCATACTGGGTAGAAGATCGCGAGCGCCTGATTTCAAATCCAACCACCACTTCAACGTGCGTATAAGAACACGGCAGCACACCTGCTTTTCCAGCAGGTTGTCTGGCAGGGGAGCAGCCACCCTCGAATCAGCGCCATTGAAATCTCGAATGAATCTGATGAATCCACGTCGCAAGGAGTTTTGGGACAGTCCCATCTTCTGGGACAGCTCTGGGACTGTCATGCGCCGTCCGTTCACAGGCGCGCTAAAATATCAGGGAATTCCAGTCGGGGCGTAGCGCAGCCTGGTAGCGCACCTGCCTTGGGCGCAGGGGGTCGCTGGTTCGAATCCAGTCGCCCCGACCACTTTTCAAAGTTCGGGGTTCCAGCGGGGTTCCACGCACAACGCGCCGTCCTTCAATTATCCGGCGCCCTCCCGCTTCCGCAGCCCTGGCGACAGTCGACTTCAATTGCCCAGTCGGTAGTTCCGCCTGAACGCTCTCCGCGCGGCTGAGCGAATTTGAAGTCGGCACCGTCACGGTATATACTTATGGTATATACCAGACGAGGGGATTGTGACGACCACCGCCAAGCTGTTCAAGAACGGGCGAAGCCAGGCCGTACGCCTGCCGCGCGAGTTCAGGTTCGAGGGGGACCGCGTCAGAGTGCGCCGCGCTGGGCGAGGGGTGCTCGTCGAACCGGTCTTCACCGACGTGGCTGCATGGTTCGCCGAACTGGATCGACTTGCATCCGAGCCCTTTATGCCGGAGGGTCGTCAGCAGCCACCGACACCAGAGCGAGACGTGTTTGAATGACGACGTACCTGCTCGATACGAACGTGTGCATCGCGTTGATCAACGGTACCGAAATCAACGTGCGTCGACGATTTAAGCGAGCAGTGGCTCGCGAGAGCATGATCCTGCTGTCCTCGATCGTTGCGTTCGAGCTGTGGTACGGCGTTGCGAAGAGCCAGCGGAAAGACAGTAACACTCAGCGGCTCGAGACGTTCCTTGGTGGCCCTCTCGAATGGGCTCTCTTCGACGAAGATGATGCGCGAGCCGCGGGCACTATTCGTGCCGAGCTCGAAATCGTTGGTAGACCTGTCGGTGCGTATGATGTCCTTCTCGCTGGCCAAGCCCGAAGACGCGGCGCGACACTGGTGACCTCCGACACGAAGGAGTTCGCGCGCGTGCAGGGGCTGAAGTGGGAAGACTGGGCGGCTTCGCGTCGCTGAACACACGACGTCGATCTCATGGACGTGATCTCGGGGTCTGTCGATCGGACATCATCGTCGGAAGCGAAGATCGCCCTTTTTCGATCGCTCTTCCGAGGCCGCAACGACGTGTACCCGCGGCGATTCGAGAGCCGAAAGACGGGTAAGTCTGGCTACGCGCCCGCCTGTGCCAACGAGTGGGTCCGTGGCGTGTGCGAGAAGCCGCGCATCAAATGCACTGAGTGTCCCAACCGTCGGTTTCTTCCGGTCACCGACGACGTCATTCGCTGGCACCTGTCTGGGCGCGACGCCGAGGGCCAGCCCTTCGTCGCTGGCGTCTACGCGTTGCTTCAGGACGAGACGTGCTTCTTCCTTGCGGTTGATTTCGACAAAACGGAGTGGCGCGAAGATGCAGCGGCGTTTCTTGAAGCGTGTCGACACCTGAATCTTCCAGCCGCGCTTGAACGATCACGCTCCGGGCGAGGTGCGCATGTCTGGTTCTTCTTCGAGGAAGCGATTCCAGCCGCGCTTGCCCGACGACTGGGATCGCATGTCCTCACCGAGACCATGGAGAGGCGTCCGGACATCGGTCTGGGATCGTACGACCGGCTGTTTCCGAATCAAGACACGATGCCGCAAGGAGGGTTTGGAAACCTGATTACTCTGCCGCTCCAGAGGGCGGCGCGCAAACAGAACAACACCGTCTTTCTTGATAGCGCCCTTGTTCCATGGGCCGACCAGTGGGCGTTTCTCGCGAGCGTGCGCAAGATCGGCAGGCCGCAGATTGAACAGATCGTTGAGGACGCTGAACGACGAGGCCGCGTTCTCGGCGTCCGATTGCCACCACAGGATGACGCAGAAACTGAGCCTTGGACGGCACTCCCGTCACGTCACCGCAGGGAATCGCCCCTCGTCGGGGAATTGCCGTCGACGTTGGAACTTGTCTTGGGCAACCAGATTTACATCGCCAAAGAAGGCTTGCATCCCGGGCTTCGCAATCGCTTGTTGCGGTTGGCCGCTTTTCAGAACCCTGAGTTCTTCAAAGCGCAAGCAATGCGACTTTCGACCTATAACAAACCGCGCGTCATCGCATGCGCTGAGGATCTCCCGCATCACATCGGGCTGCCACGCGGCTGTCTCGATGACGTTCGCAAGACACTCACTGAGCTTGGCGTTCGGATAGCCGTTCGCGACGAACGCCACGGCGGCAGTCCTTTGGATGTGAAATTTCACGGCGAACTGCGGCAGGAACAGAAGACTGCGTCTGACGCCATGTTGCGCCACGAGACTGGCGTCTTGGCAGCAACCACGGCCTTTGGCAAGACCGTCGTCGCCGCGTGGCTGATCGCTCAACGCGGCGTCAATGCGCTCGTGCTGGTCCATCGACGCCAGCTGCTCGATCAGTGGGTCGACCGGCTATCGACGTTCCTCGATATACCTGCCAAATCGATTGGTCGAATTGCTGGAGGCCGAAGTCGACCGACTGGAAGGATTGACGTCGGCATCATTCAGAGTCTCGTCCGCAAGGGCGTGGTCGCCGATCTGGTCGCTGATTACGGCCACGTGATCATCGACGAATGCCACCATCTGTCGGCGCACAGTTTCGAACAGGTTGCACGCCAGGCCAAGGCCCGATTCATCCTGGGCTTGTCGGCAACCATCGCGCGCAAGGATGGTCACCATCCGATCATCTTCATGCAGTGCGGTCCGGTCCGACATCGAGTAAATGCCCGCGCACAGGCCGCGTCTCGTCCCTTCGATCATTTCGTACTCGTTCAGCCCACAGCATTCCAGCCGACAAAAAGTCCTGACCAAGACAAGCGCCTCGAATTTCAGACTCTGTATCAAGAATTGATCGACGACCAGTCGCGAACGCGGCGAATCTGCGAGGACGTCATCGACTCGGTTCGCGACGGCCGTTCTCCGTTGATACTGACTGAGCGCAATGATCATCTCGACCTCTTCGAACATGAGCTTTCGACGCGCGTCGATCACGTCGTCGTCCTGCGCGCCGGCATAGGCAAGAAGCAGCGTCAGGCGATCAACGATCGTCTCGCAGTCATCCCGTCCCACGAAGGGCGAGTCATCGTCGCGACTGGCAAGTACGTTGGCGAGGGGTTTGACGACCCGCGTTTGGACACGTTGTTTCTGACTCTCCCGGTCTCGTGGCGAGGAACGGTCGCGCAGTATGCCGGCCGGCTTCATCGCTTGTACGACGGGAAGCGGGAAGTGCGCATCTACGACTACGCCGATCTCAATGTGCCGATGCTGGCGCGAATGTTCGATCGGCGATGTCGTGGGTATGAGGCTATCGGCTATACGATTCTTCTTCCGGCCAGCGCTGTTCCAGGATGGCCTGCCGATGTCGTTCTTCCTTCCGATCCGGTTTGGAAGCGCGATTACTCCGGTAGCGTGCGAAGGCTCATTAGAGACGGCGTCGACACGCCGCTGGCGAGCCTGTTCGTGCACGCCGCCCGGACGATGCCGGAAGACGGCGAGGGTGCAGCGCGGTCCAGAAGTGCAACCGAGGCTTTCCTCTACCGGCGACTGGACACCCTGACGGAGACGAGTGGACGCTTCCGTCTCAACGTGGCGCTACCGATTCCGTTCGACGGCTTCGGAACACTTGAAGTCGACTTGCTGTGCGCCGACGCGCGCGTGGTCGTCGAACTCGATGGCGGGCAGCACCTCGCGGATCCGGTCGCGTATCGTCGCGATAGACGCAAGGACCAGTTCTTACAGGAGAACGGCTACTTTGTGCTGCGCTTTCTTGCCGAGGATGTGGGCAAGGAATTGGACGCCGTGCTCGATGCGATCCTGAGGGTGCTTGCTCGGCGTCGCCAATCAGCAGTGAAGGCCGAGCCTCTACGATTCGTACGCCGAGGCGGTGAGTGAAATCGAATCGGTCGCGGTATACGTAGGGGGCCAGCGGGGTCGCACCCAGGCTTCCGCACAGGGGTCTGCGGACCGCCGCCTATTCGCACGCCATCTGGTTGCAATCACGGCTCAGCTAGGAGTTCAGAGAGGTTCCGCTGCACGCAGGGCCGCCCTGATGCGCTTGACACCGGTGGTGTCACAACGGTCGGCGCTGTCTCGTCTTACTCACTGAGAGTCGATTGCCATGGATTCTCGCCTGGACACGTTGAAACAATCGCTGCAGTCGGCCGTGGAAGGAATGTCCAGCGAGCAATTGAGCTGGCATCTCCCGGGAAAGTGGTGTGCAGCGGAGGTGCTCGAACATTTGTACCTGACGTATGTGGGAACGACCAGAGGACTCGAGAAAGTGATCACCCGTGGCACACCGCTCGCGACGAGGCCATCGATGGAGAAGCGAATGTTGACTTTCGTCGTCACGAAATTGGGCTATATGCCCACCGGACGAGAGGCCCCGCCAATCGTGCAGCCGAAGGGCCTGTCAGCGGAGCAGGTGCGAAACGAGATTTGGACGAAGCTTGCAGCGATGGATGCCATCATCGCGCAGTGTGAAAATCGGTTCGGGCGACACGTCAAGCTGCTCGACCATCCGATTCTGGGTGCGCTGAATGCAGCAGAGTGGAGAACGCTCCATGTGGTGCACGGACGACACCACGAGAAACAGCTGCTCAGGCTTCGCGACCGTACGTTGGACATTCGCTAGCTGCTGCGACAGTCGTACTGAATGCCACGAGGCTTGCATGCACTTTCGTATGCGACCTTTCTACAACCTCTGGCACAACACCGTTACAGCCACCCGTCGTGTCGGCGCGGCCGCGCTAGCGCAAGTGACACATCTACACACGAATGACTTACGACGCAGCTCGCTGAGCTATCGGAGTGTCTGCAGCCTCCTGAGTGCTTCGAGCGTGCTGTCGATCGCAAGTGCCGCGTCGCTCTTGAGCATCGGCAGTTTCGCGTCGATTCTCAGCATCGGGAGCAGCAACAGCGTTCTCAGCATCGGCAGCGATGGTGGCTTCCTTACGATCGGAGCGTCGCGCCGTTCGCGACAACTCGGGGCACCGGCGCGCCGTCGAGATTGGGAGCGCTCAGGAAGAGTTGCCGACCTAACATGAAAAGAGAGGATGCATGCCTGAAACCTGCGGCCAGGGCCTCGCTGAGCGCTCCGCACTTCCCGCGAAACCCGGCGAACGCTGGATCTGACCGACCACAATGCGAGGGCAGAACACGATGCGTACGACGCCGTCGCAAATGCCCTTCGCGATGCGGCAACGCAGCTGCAAGGGATCGCTGACCGCATGGCCGGGTATGCGCCACTGCCAATGGCTCGGCATGATGAACGCGCCGCGAGCTCGCCGGAGATCCGCGACGCATTCGTGAGGTTCCTCGAGCGCGAGCAGGATCTCTCAGCGCTGCTCGACACATGGATTCAAGAAGACCGCGCGATGCTTGGAGATTGGTCCGTTCCTCATTGACCACTTCTTAGTGGTTCACGACGCTGAGAATGTTGCCGTCCGGATCTTTGAAAAGGCGATCTTGAGATCGCAGGCGACATGTACGTCGCCCTCGCGTCTCGTGCAGTCCCTGATGCGCGCAACGGCTCTGCGTCTCGAGACTGGACCCGACTCAGCTTGATGGTCGGAAGGCGACGAGCACTTGCACTACGGAACTGCCAGCGTGCGAGCGCGCGCAGGTGCTCAGCTCGCAGATTGCTGCCGGTCAGAACGATGGGCATGCACGATCTCAAGGAGATCGTGCACGCGGATCCCGGCCAGCCCTGCGACCTCGGAGAGCCCCAGCAGGAGGCCGATCGGCCGACAGCTTCATCGCCTGCAGCAGATCGTCATCATCAATGAGGACGATGTCGTCGACGACCCACCACTTCCATTCCTCGACGACCTCGGGGGGTTCGCCTCGTGAATGCGCTCGCGCACCCATTTCGGCACCGAGCCTTGTCAATTACCGAGCTCGCAACTGGCACTGGGATTGGAATAGCCATTATTTATGGCTATAATTGGCGAGGATGAAAGTGAGTGTGGCCGAAGCCAAGAATACGCTTCCCAAGCTGATTAAGGCAGTCGAAGAGGGCGAATCCGTGACGATCTACCGGCACGGCACGCCGGTCGTGGACATCGTTCGGACGACGAAGGCCGATTCCAAGAAGCCGAAGTTCGGTACGTTGACGGGGAAAGTGACCGCTCTCGACCCGGACTGGTGGAAGCCGATGAGCGACGATGAGGTCGAAGCCCTTCTCGATGGCCGTTAGCGCATGCGGCTCATCCTCGATACGGTCACGTTCATCTGGGCACTTAGCACTCCGGAGCGCCTCTCACGCGCGGCCATGTCCGCTCTCCGAAAGCCGTCCGCGGTGCGCGAGATCAGCGTTGTTTCCCTGACCGAGATCGCCGTCAAACAGACCAGAGGGAAGCTCACGTTCGCCAAGGCAGACGCGATGGCAGGTATGACCGATCTGCGACTGCGGGTTTTGCCGTACGCGGTGGAACATGCCTTCCGTCTGTTCGACCTGCCCACACATCACGCCGATCCCTTCGACCGCCAAATCATCGCGCAGGCGCTGGTGGAAAACGTCTCAGTCGTGACACCAGACGAGTCCTTCAGGTTGTACGAAGGTGTCAAGGTCATTTGGTGACTATTACTTCTTCCGTTTCGCACCGTTGAATGCGACAGCGGCGCGGATCAGCTCTTTGAACGCCGCTTCGTCAGTCGCGTCGTCCTGGTGAATGTGGATGGCCCGTCGCGTATTTCCCTCGAGGCTCGAGTTGAAGAGACGAGCGCGATCCTTTAGCGAGGCCCTGTTAGCCGCTTCCATTCCTCGACGACCCCGGGGTCCGCCTCGTGAATGAGCGCGCGCATCCCGTTTCAGCACCGGGCCTCTCAAATCACCGAGAACGCTGACTACTATGTGAAGGGCCGCCCGTACTCAGCCGGCGGCAATCTTCACTTCAGAGAAAAAGTCGAGCGGCATTTCGACGTCCAACTTCCACGTGATTCGCATCGGCTTCTCGGATTCGTGCCAGACATAACGCACCCGGCCAAGGAACAGATACGGCGAGGTGAACCCCCGCGCGTCATCGGGTTTGTGACGCACGAACAGCAAGATGCGCCAGTCAGAGTCCGCGCTGGCGCGATAACGTCGACCAGTCTCTGAGTCCGCGCGGGTGCGTGATTGCGACTCCCAGTGGAATAGTGACGGCGTCACCGCGCGATCATCGTAGAGCGTCGTCGGCGTGTAGTGCTTCGGGTCTTTGTCGAGCTCGACGTAAAGAATGTCTGCCCGGGCGTCCTCACATCGAAAGACGCCGCCCTGCGTACGAAGGAGTTTTGCTGGGCCGGGCCTATCGACGCCCTTCTCCTTCTTGCCGCGTGTCTGGAGAAGCCCGGCGCTGATTTCGTCTCGGCTATAGCTCGCATGGAGCCGGAACGGGAGGTCGGCAAACAAGAACGTCGGCCTCCTGGATCGGTCATCGAGCACGCGAAGAAGTTCGACGATTTCGCTGCGGAGGTCGGGTTCCGACCACAGCTCCTTGAACGTTTGCGCCATTTCGGTGACTGGCCGCTTCACGAAGCCAAGGACCGAGAACAGCATCAGCATGAGTGGATTCGTCAGGTCCGGTGCTGGTGGACGGTCCTGCTCGAGCCACGCGGCCCACTGCTGGAGACGGACCTCGTCGTCGACATAGGTGAGACGTGAAATCGCGCGGGTGAACTCGTTCTGGGGCAGCGGCTTCTTCCGGAATCCGGCCTGGCGTCGCAGTTCGGTGAAGGTCCGTGAGTCGTTCGAGTAGAGCTCCTCGGGCTCGAGGTCAGCTGCGGCCAGGAAGGAGGAGAGGGGCATGTCACCGGCGTGACGGAGGTCTTCGACGAGTTGGCTCCAGTTGTTCGAGAGAGACTGGCGAACATTGGCGAGGACGGCGTTCTGGCTCTCGCGGTCAAGTCGAATGTCGCAGCCAGCGGGGAGGCGAGGAAATCCATCGGCGATCGCGCGGTGGACCTCGGCGCGCGTCCCGCGCGTGAGCGCGCGGAAGCGGTCGATGAATCGGAAGCTGCGATGGGCGTCACCGATGAAGTCGAGGACGGTCAGGCACGATTTGCCTTCTTCGTGGCGTAGGCCGCGCCCGAGCTGTTGCAGGAAGATCGTGGCGCTTTCGGTCGGGCGGAGAAACAACACCGTGTCGATGCCCGGGATATCGAGACCCTCATTGAAGAGGTCGCGAACGAACAACACGGTGACCTTGCCGGAGCGCAGCTCCTGGAGCGCAGTCGCGCGTTCGGTATCAGATGATTCGTGGTCGACACTCAGCGACGGCAACCCCTTGCTGTTGAAGAACGCTGCCATGAATTCGGCGTGGTTGACCGAGACGCAGAAGCCGAGTGCCCGCATCTGGTGGGGAGCGCGGATCGTCGTATGAATCGCGCGTAGGACCGCGTTCGCGCGCACGTGGTCTGCCGTATAGAGGGACTCAAGACTCGCAACATCGTAGCGCCCTCGGTTGAACGCAATCGTGGAGAGCTTGGTACTGTCGTGAATGCCAAAGTACTGAAACGGAACCACCAGACCTTGGTCGAGCGCATCCCACAGCCGCAGCTCGGCGGCGATGCGACCATCGAACCAGGACAGGACGGATTTGCCGTCGGCACGCTCCGGTGTTGCGGTCAGTCCGAGCAGGATCTTCGGTTTGAACTTGTTAAGAACCTCCGTGTACGAGTCTGCAGCAGCATGATGGAACTCGTCCACGACGATCACGTCGTATGCGTCGGGTTGCAACGAAGCGAGACGCTGGCTGTGGAGCGCCTGGATCGATGCGAAGACGTGGCGGCCGCGGCGCGGCTTGTGCGCACCGACCAGGAGCTCTCCGAAATAACCATCGCCGAGCGCAGCACGATATTTTGCGAGGCTTTGCTGCAGGATCTCTTCGCGATGCGCGATGAACAGCAGTGACGGGTCACCACCGAGTTCTTTGCGCAGTCGTGCATAGTCGAGAGCGGCGACGACTGTCTTGCCAGTACCCGTGGCTGCTACGACGAGGTTGCGCCTATGGCCGTGCGCGCGCTCGTTCGCGAGTTGAGCGAGTGCTGTCGATTGATGCGGGAAGGGTCGTATCTGAACCGCCCGGGCCAGTAGGTCGCGGGCAGGGTCTCGGTACTCGGCGGCCTCGGCGAACTTCGCGCGGTCGTATGGCTCGAAGGCCATGTCAGACCAGTACTGATCGAACGTGGTGATGAACTTCTCGAGGATCGTGTGGTTGTCGACCATTGAAAGGCGGACATTCCACTCGCACCCATCAAGCAATGCCGCATGAGACAGATTCGACGAGCCGATGATCCCGGTTGAGTAGCCGGTGTCGCGATGGAAGAGCCATGCTTTGGCGTGGAGACGCGTGCGGCGTGCATCGTACGAGACCTTCACTTGGGCGCCCAGCTCGACGAGGGCATCGAGCGCTTCGATCTCGGTCGCACCCATATACGTCGTCGTGAGGAGTCGAAGCTTGCCAGGATGACGTCGCGCGAATTCTTCGAGCTCGGGTTTGATGACGCGAACGCCCGTCCACTTCACGAACGACACGATGACGTCGACAGCTGTCGCGGACGCCAGCTCGCTGCGAATCTCGTGTCCGATCGCCAGGTCGCGCGGACCGTTAATGAGTAGATCGCTTTGTCCGAGGGGCAGCTTCGGTCGTTCGATCTCACCTGTGCCAAGGCGCGTCTCTGCTGGATCGCTAAGTGCAAGCAGCAGTTCGATCGGATCTGCGACTTCATCGTCGCGGTCGATGCCGGCCGAGGGTACCTCGGCTCCGAGCAACGCGACGACCTTATTCGCAAGCTCTCGCTGACGCGCAGAACGTTCCTCCGTAGGAACATTCCGAAGCGCCTTGATCATTGCATCGAACAGATGCCGCGATAGCACCTGGGGTGCGATTTCACCGGCGCCGTCACGCTGGCTTTTGAGGCCGAGCCCCTTGAGGTGCTCGGCCAGGCCAAGTGTGATCAGCTTCTCGTAGAGCCCGGGTTTCACGAGGCGTCAGCATATCGCGGCGGCCCGCTTGGGCGGAGGGGGTCTGGCTTGCCCCGCCGTAACTTCAGCAAGACGCGTTCGAATCCAGTCGCCCCGACCACTTTACTCGGGTCCATTCCGGAAACTTTAGGTCCCGTCGCGAGAAATTGGATCGTCAAGCGGCGTTATCACCTGAATACCAAGTAATGAAACTCGACGGGTACGAATGTGCTTGACTCGAGGATCGTTGTTCCCGGTACCAATACCTCGGAGGTGTGCAGCGGTGAACTCGGACCTTGTATTAGCGATAACCGCAAAGCGCCTCATCGAATTCGTCTACAAAGCCGGACGCACCCGCATCGCCGAGCCACACGACTACGGAATGCGTCGTGGCGTCGAACAGTTGCTCGCTTATCAGATCAGCGGCGCCAGCCGAAGCGGGGCGCCACACGGCTGGAAGCACTTCGACATTGACGGAATGACTCAGTTGCGCGTGCTCGAGCGGCGATTCCCCGGCACGCGAGCCGACAGCGGTCAGCATCACGGTGAATGGGACACGCTG
The DNA here is from genome assembly GCA_035649635.1 of Vicinamibacterales bacterium. Lineage (GTDB taxonomy): Bacteria > Acidobacteriota > Vicinamibacteria > Vicinamibacterales > UBA2999 > Gp6-AA40. The sequence goes on from DASRJE010000190.1 coordinate 14,037, forward strand.
TTCGCGCGTGTTACCTAGTCAGATTACCCAAGCAATTCTTGCCTCTGTTGCAATTCTTGCCTCTTGTTTCCGTCGCGACGACGATGCCATCGGCGTCGAAGGAGGCAAGAGATCTGATGATTAACGGATTGAAGCTGACCATCACCGGCGAGGAGCTACGCTCGCTGCTGGATCGCCGAATCGATAGCCACAGGCGAAGCGCCGATCATTGGAAACGCGAACAAGAGCGGACGCCAGACCAGCAACCTGAGGACGAGCCTTTACTGCCGGATCACATCTGTACGAACGAGGCGGAGCGGTACGAGTGGCGAGCAGAGGTCATCGAGTTCATTCGCGATCACATCGACGTGAGTGAGACCTACCGATTAGGCGAAGAGGACTCGTTTGGCGAATTGCTGCCGGACAAGCCGGGCTGGCTGGAGCAGGACGAATACGAAGAGCGAACCAGCCAAGGGCTTCGTGCCATGAAATCCCTGCGGATCCCTTGGCTGGTTCAGTATCTCTTCGGCGCGCTCCGCGCGCCTAGGACCGCCATGCGGGGCACAACGGGCACGAAATCCCACAACGAGGCGCTTAGCGGTCCAAGATCGGATTCCAGCTCGAACGGCTCACGAAGACCGCCGGCGAACTGACCTCGGCGCACTATGCCCTCGCGACACGATCGCGCAACGACGAAGTCTAAAAGGTGCTTCGCGCTGACGTCGTCAGGTGGGCGCGCAGGGTGCTGTCGGCCATTTCGTGCTAAATGAGGTGCGCAATATGCTCACATCACCACGCTGTTTGCTGCAGCAAAAACTGCAACACGAACAACGCGTTTCGCGTGATTCGTTCGTGTACGGGGCGTGGCATCACTCGTGCCTCTGTTACGGGCATGTCCAGCAAGCGAATCGTCTACATCATACGGAGCCGTCGCGATCCGGCGCGGCACTATATCGGCCTGACGGCGGACCTCCCGTCTCGACTCGCATCACACAATGCGGGGGAGTCACCCCAGACTCGGAGCTTCGTACCTTGGGCCCTAGTAGTGTCCGTGCAATTCGCGTCGGAAGACGCCGCGGATAAATTCGTGCGCTATCTCAAATCCGCGTCCGGTCGCGACTTCGCGAAACGCTATCTCGGCTGCGACTGATGCGTGCGGGTCACGGTCCCTTGGGCTGCACGGTGCCGACGATGTGGGCGCGGTAGAACTTCAGGAACCCGACGAAGATGAATGCCGCGCTCGCCGCATCGAAGGCCACGCGTCCCCAGTGCAGCGACTGAAACTCGCGCGCTGTCTGTCTCAGCACCGCCGTCGTATGCACGGCCGGACCCTCGACAAACATGATCGTGTTCCGCGGCCAGAAGAACACCATGGAAAAGATCCCTTCGCACACGATCATCGCGACGCTTGCCACGATCCAGTAGCGCGCTGTTCGAGTCGGCCAGCTGGCGACAATCGCGCCGGCGCCGGTCACCCAGCACATGAATCCGAGTGGCGGAAAGAAGTCGCTTGGCGCTCGAACCCGCATGAAGTCGAGCGCCACCTCAAACGATCGCGGCGGGTCGTTGAAGACATTTGGATAGATCATGAACGTCTCCATGACGATGCTGCCAAGCATGATCATCATGATCCAGAAATACGCGAGGATGACGCTGATGCGGATCGGCTGTCGCATGAGGCGTTCCGTTGAATGGCAGGCCTGAACTCGTTACGTTCTGGCACCGAGGTTCGTCCGGCTAAAGCCGGACACGACGTCAGACCACGTCGACCCGCGCCATCATGCTGTGATCCTCGTGCTCGAGGTTATGGCAGTGCAGCAGGTAACGTCCGCGGTAACCGCTCCACCGGACGATCACGTCAACCTCTTCGCCATCTTCAATCGCGACCGTGTCCTTCCAACCTATTTCCTGTCGTAAAGGCGCACCGCTGTTCCGCCGGAGGATCTGAAACGGAGCGAGATGGGTATGCACGGGATGCAGCATCGTCTGACCGAGGAATCCGCGATTGATGAAGCGCCAGATTTCGATGTCGCCCAGGCGAGGAGCAGCGTCAACGCGCGACGCGTCGAATGTCTGACCGTTGATTACCCAATGAACGCCCGGAGGAACTGCGAGCGTCGGCTTTCCGCCGAATACGAACGTGCGAGTGCAGACGGCCTGAGATGGCGGCAACGACTCCACATCAGCGAGCCGGGCTGGTACGATGCTGTCGTCCCTCTCCCGGCGAACGACATCGAACCGCATGACGCGCTTGAGCGGACCGTCCCCGCGTCGGTTCTCGAGGACGACCTTACTGCCGAGAGGGCAGCGCGAAAAGTCGATGACCACCTCGGCGCGCTCCGCCATTGCCAGCGGGATTGTCGATGACACCACTGGCGACGGCAGCAATCCCTGGTCGGTCGCAATCTGAATGATTGGCTGATGGGTGCTGAGCGCAAGCCGTATCGGCAGCGCGTTCGAGCCGTTGACGATGCGAAAGCGGTACTTGCGGGCAGCCACCTCGAGAACCGGCCAGGGTGCGCCGTTGACGAGCATGACGCGGCCGGTGACGCCATGATGGCGCTGATGGTCGTACTCCAGTTCGCCGTCGGCGGTGAACGCGCGGTCCTGGAGTAGCAGCGGGATGTCGTAGCTGCCGTGGGGCAGTTGACCGTCGACCTCGTCCGCGTCCTTCAGCAGATAGAGTCCGGCAAGACCCATGTACAGGTTGTGGCCTGCGCCGTGACTGCTGTGATCGTGATACCAGAGCGTCGCTGCGCGCCCGGTGTTGTCGTACTGGCAGCGCCGGCTCTCGCCAGGCGCCACTGTATCGGTCGGGAAGCCATCTGACTCGGGCCGCGTGACACCGCCGTGCAGGTGGGCGACTGTCGGCACGTCAAGGCGGTTCGTGTAGGTCACGACCGTCGACCTGCCACGGCGCGCTTCGATCGTCGGGCCCGGGAAGCTGCCGTTATACCCCCAGATGCGCGTACGGATTCCTGGCAGGATTTCCGCGGACACTTCTTTCTGCACGATCTCGCAGTAATCCGTCGTCGCGTCGCGACGCACGGGCGACAACACGTCGGGAATTGGCAGCGGACGTCGAAACTCGGGAACGTGGTGATGCGACGAAGGCGCGTGCGCGCCGAGCATCCGCGGACTCGTCAACGGCAGCAGAGCGACGGAGCCTGCTGCGAGGAATTGACGCCGGGTCCACGAGGACTTCGGTGGCAAAGACTGGTCTTTGGAACGATTCACTGCCTGACACCGTGGCGCCACCAGGACGCCCTTCACGATTCACTGCCTGACGCCGTGGCGCCACCAGGACGCCAATTCACGATTCACTGCCTGACACCGGGGGGACGCCAGTTGCTGCCTGACACCGGGGGGACGCCAGTTGCGAGCGTGTTCGTCCTGATACTCGACGACGGTTCCCGAACGCGCCTCTAGGGTGAGGAGCGTGGAGCGTACGACGTTCTTGCCAAGCTCCAGGACGGCGACCTGATCGACACCACGGTCATCCCTGTACACCACGGTGAGGTAGTGCTCGCGCTTCGTCATCGTGAACGCCAACGCCCCAAGCGGACCGAGGAGGGCAGTGGTGCCGGTCGCGGCCGCGACGCGGCGACGAACCTTCTGGCCGAACTCCAGATCGTGAATAGAGGAGTACTGAACTCGCAGCACGGAACTTCCGTCGACGACAAGGACGAGCGCCTGAGGATCGCTGAGATCGAGATGGCCTTCGACGCGAGTCTGGGAGTCGTTGAACAGCGCGAGGGTTCCCCCGGCGTAAGCCGCTTTATGCCCATCGAGCGCCGACACATCAGAAACTGCGGCGAACACCATCGTGAGGATCAACGCAAGTGGCAACAGACGTGTCATGAGGCTCTCCCCTGAATATCCGGGATGTCTTCGAGCTCGCGAATCAACGCGTCGCTCCGTGCGTCGCGGCACACGGTTTGCCCCAACCGTCGTGCGGCGATGCGATACGAGTCGTCCCGCAGAATTCGCCTGACCGCGTCCGCGATGGCTGCTGATCCGGCACTCCGCTTCAACGCGAGCCCCGCTCCCCGCGCGTCCACGCGCGCGGCGGTGTCTGCCTGATCGCGGCCGTGCGGCAGCACGACCATCGGCACCCCGGCAGCCAGTGCTTTGATGACCGTGCCGTGGCCGCCGTGGGTCACGACGAGAGCCGCGTGCTGAAGTACCTGACGATGCGGCGCAGACCGCACGATAGTGACGTTTGCTCGCGCGTGCAGAGCCGAGGAATCGAGGGCCGGACCGGTCGTCACAACGGCTTGCACGGGCAACGTGCCCAGCGCGTCGATCACACGCTGGAGAGAAGCGATCTGGTCCTGATACGTGGACGACATCGCGACCAGCACCAGCGGATTCGGACCGCGCGGCGGCGTCCACGAGGTGTCTTCAGCCCATGTCGGGTCATCAAGGACGGGGCCCACATACCGCACATTTGGCGGGGGGGTCCATGGAAAATCGAAATCCGCTGAGGTCTGCACGAGTTGACGCCGCGCGCCGCGCAGCTGGTCGAAAGCGTGGGCAACCGGCGAGAGGCCGTACGCCCTTCGCAGGGCATTGAGCGTCGTCAGGCCGCTATCCCACAAGCGCTCGGCGAGGAGGTTCAGACTGCGGTCGCGCCATCGGCCGATGAACGTTCGTGCAGGTCTCAGGCCCATGCCGAAGGGCGTTATTCCCTCCGCCGGCAACGGATAGATCGTGGTGAACAGGACATCGAACGGCACGCCTGCTTTTTCGGCGGCGATCATTGCGCCCACGCAGAACATCGAGCAGACCACGAGGTCGGGAGATGTCTCGATGGCGGCGCTGACGTCACGTGCGTAACGCTCCGCCGGCCCCACGATCAGCGTCTCGTTCAGCCGGTGGACGAGCTGCCACGGGTATTTGCACTCCCAATCGCGGCTCGGATCGTTGCCCGGTTTTCGATCCGGCCGGTTTGGTGCGTGCTCCCAGCGACGGAAGACAGCACCAGAGGAACGCACGTCGAGTGCGATGGAGTCCTCGGCCAGGATCGTGACCGAATGGCCGCGACCAACGAGCCGACGCGCCGCACTCACCTCGGGTGGGACGTTTCCGCCGCCGTCGACGAGCGCGAAGAGATAGTTGTGGTGGTTCACGGCTTCCTCCTGCGCGAGCGCCGGCGAGGTGTCCGGTCGGATATGCGATCGAGGGCTCCATTTGCGAGATCCAGCATGATGCGCTCTGTCGTTTCGCGACTGAGCCGCAGGTCTCGACGCAGGAGTTTCCACGTGTACACATCCGTCGCTGCGTGGAGCGCGTGAATCGCATGGCGCCGGGCGCTGTGCCTCGTTGGAAGGCGTTCCGAGAAAATGTGCTCGAGCCACACCTGGTGACTCGCGCGCGCGCCCTCGAGCATAGCGGCCAGGGAGCCAAGCCGTTCGGCCGCGGCCGCCCAGCGCGCGTTGGCGTCGCCAAGGCGTTCGTACTCGCCAACCAGGATGCTGATGGCGCCGGTCAGGTCGCCGGGCATCGCGCGGGCGCGCGCATCAATGGTTTGTCGCGACAGGAGCTCGGCAGCGGCCACGGCGACCTTTTCCTTTGATGCGAAATGATTGAGGACCGTCTGGTGCGAGACATCAGCTGCTTCGGCGATGGCCGCGAGCGTGATGTCCTCGTAGGCCTGCTCGAGCGCGAGCGCCAACGCCGCCTGCACGATCCGGTCGCGAGTGGCGACCATCCCTTCGGCCCTGGCCACCATCGTGTAGCCCTGTCGTCTCGACGATTTCATTTGACCATCATTACAACGAAAATTTGAGTGGCAGTCAAATGAAATAGTCCTCGAGCTCAGCTGCAGTGGTTCGAGCCGGCAGATGAACACAGCAGCCGTTCGATGAAGGACACACACCCAGTTTGAACATCAACGAGGTTCAGTAGCAGGCGAGCACGAAGAAGGGCGTTGTGAAGACACCGCCAGGTTCGCGAGAATAGGTCTCAGCGCGCTGGTGACGCACTGCATGTTCGATGTGTCAGCCATCCAGGGCCTGTATCGATACAACACGTGGGCCAACCGCCGGGTGTTCGACGCCGTCTCCACCCTGGGTCAACAAGAGTTCACCAAGGATCTCGGCAGCAGCTATCCCTCTGTCCGCGACACGCTGGTGCACATCGTGTGGGGCGAGTGGGTTTGGCTACAGCGCTGGCAAGGTGCCTCGCCACGGGTCGTCTCTGAGCCCGGTGACTTTCCGACCTGCAACGCCGTGAGGGCACGCTGGTCCGAGGTCGAACGTGAGCAACGTGTGTTCCTCGGTGCTGTGACTCGCGAACAGCTCCTGTCAGTCGTGCGTTACGTGAACCGCAAGGGTGAGACGTGGGAATATCCGCTATGGCGGCAGATGTGCCACGTGGTGAATCATTCCACTTACCACCGAGGACAACTGGCCACGCTGCTTCGCCAGCTCGGCGCACAACCAGTTTCGACCGACCTGCTCGTCTTCGACGATGAGCAGACGTCGAGCGGCGCTTGACCGACGAGCGGGTCCGGCTAAAGCCGGATACTACTTGGTCGTCGTCTTCGCCATCTCCTCGTAGTAGCCCTTCAAGCCGCCCTTGAATGCGACGGTACTGACTGTGTGATCCCACCCGAGATCGGCGAGCTTCAGCTGATCGAACACCTGCTCCAGCGGCACGCCCTTGCGCACGAGCTCCGCCATCCGCTGGTTCAGCGTCACCAGCTTCTGCCGGTCGGAACGGATCCGCTCCTTGGTGAGCAACGGTCCGTGACCGGGAATGACAGTGTCGAAGTCGAGCGCAAGGATCTTGTCCAGCACGGTGACCCATTCAACGGCGCTGGCGCCGTTGTTGTAATCCATCACCGGCATTCCCTCGGTGATCAGATCGCCGGTGTGGATCACCTTGAGATCCGGGAAGTAGATGACGGCATCGCCGTTGGTGTGGCCGCGGCCGAAGTAGTAGGCGCGCACCTCCACGTTGCCAAGAAAGACCGACGCTTGATCGTTGAACGTCACGCGCGGAGCGCCCGGCTGCTTGTTGCGCAAAAAGTTCTCGCGCACGTTGCGGTGCGCGATGATCTCCGTCATGTTGATGAACGTCGCATCGCCACCGGCATGGTCGGTGTGATGGTGCGTGTTGAGGAGGTACTTGATCGGCTGTGAGCTGACGCTCTTCACCTTCTCCAGGACGTCCGCCACGTTGTTCTGATACTTGTCGTCCACCAGGATCAGCCCTTCAGGTGTCACGCGAACGGCGACGTCCCCCGCCTCGTGCAGCAGCCCATCGTCGCCATACCCACCGCCGCAGCCGTTCGGCGCGCACGGATTGAAGGGGCCGCGAATCAGATAGAGGCCGTCCTTGACCTTCTCGATCTGCATCGGCTTGGCGGGTTTTGTTTGCTGCGCCGATACCACGACGGCAACCGCCATCGCGGCAATCGATCCAGCGAGGAGAGCAAGACGGGCGCGACGCATCGATTCTTCCTCCGCGGCGACGGTATGCCCGTCGAGTCGGCGTGTCAAATTGCCCGAGCCGCGGGATGTCAAAGCGAGCCGCGGGATAGTGGTAACCAGAATCTCCCCGGCGTCGCATCCCTTGCGTCGTCTCGATTCCACCGCACGCACAGTGAGAGGCGTCCAGCTCAGCAGCCATCCGTTCGTCTTCGCGCCGGCAGCCGTTGTACTGAGCGATAGGCGTTGTTTTCGGAGCGACGATTCGCGCGCGGCGGGCGCCGCCCGCCCCGGCGGAGCAGCAATCCCGTGCGCCCGTAGCATCAACCAGGAGAAGGCGATGGCGAAGGAAGAGAGCTACCCGAAGAAGTACTGGTGGGTTGTTGTCGTCGCCGTCCCGATCGCTGTCGCTCTTCTCGCAGCGGTGCCCGCCCTGCTGAAGTCGTCCGGCGGTTCTGGCGGTGGGCTCGTCACGACCATCACCGGCGACAACGCGACCGTCAACTACGACTACTCGACGCACAACACATTCGTCACCAACGTGGCGGTCATCGCGCGGGAGTACGAAGCGCAAACTGGCCGGCCGCTGGACGACGACCTGAAACGACAAATCGAGCAGGCGGTCAGCGCCGCGCTCAAGAACGATCATGGCGAGAGCATTCGTCTCTTCGAACAGATCGCCGCGTCGGTGCCTGTGCCCGCTGTCTACAACAACCTGGGCGTCGAGTACAACAAAGTGCAGAACGTGGCCGCGTCGCAGAAGGCGTTTGAAACGGCGAAGGCAAAGATCGATGAGGCGAAGACGGCGACAGCGGCGAAGAATCCCCCGCTCACAGCGGCTGACCTGCGAGCACCGTCCGTCTCCGGTCCGGGTATTCGGCCCGAGTCGAGCTCTGTCCCTGCCATGGTGATCGAGCCACTAAGCTCTCCATACATGGCCCCCGGCGAGATTCACGTCGTCGAGCACGGCACGGCTACCGGCGGCTCATATAAGGTGAAGTATCAGCCAACGCCAGGCACGCCGGTCGTCATGGATGCGGGCTCGTACGACATCCTCCTCAAGTCAGCCGACAACCGGGGTGCCGGATTCATCGTCGCGTCGAACGTGCAGATCAAAGAGGGCTCGCTGACGCGAGTGAACCCCAATGCGTTCGTCGGCGGAATCGCCGTCGAGCCGCTCGCGCGGAAAGGCTTCCCGACGATTAAAGAACTACAAGTGATCGATCGCGCGTCTGGTGACAAACGGTTGCTCGCCCAGTCAACCGACAAACTGGGTGTCACGTTGCCGCTGGCCCCTGGGTCGTACGACATCGTTTGCTCGACCAGCGACGACCAGATCGTCATCGTTGCCGAGAACGTTCAGATCAAGGCGGGTGCGATCACCAGAATCGACACCGGGAATCAGCTTGCCGTGATCGTCGTGCACACGCCAAAAATCCGTACCGAGTTGAAAGCCGTTTACGCGCTCCAGGCAGGCACCACTCGCATTGCCAGCAAGGTTGACGCATTCGATAAGCCGTTGCTCGTCGCAGCGGGCCAGTCATACGACGTCGCGCTCGAGCAGGCGGCCGGTTTGACGCACCTTCGAAAGGCGCTTGTGCCCAAGCCTGGCGAGCTGGTCGATATTCAATAGACAGGCACGGAGGCCGCGGCCTCGGTTAACCTCTACGCCCCCGCGTGAATGGCCGGGTCCTGAGCCCGGTCATATCCGCTATAATCAGCGGCGACATCCAGAGCGGCTCGCCCGACGCGGCGAGTCCCGGCAACCTGCCTGGACCGGCAAGGTGCCAACGCGCAATCCCGCGCGGATGTGGTCGCCCGACGCGACAACAAAAGGTCCCGCCGAGTCAGCTCGGTCGTCTGGTTGTCTTCTCACAGGCAGGAGACACCATGAGCGATAGCGTCACCCCTGAGCCACTGCGCAACATCCCGGTTCAGATCGTCGTCGACGGGATCGAGATCGCGGGCGAGATTCTGTTCGCGCAGTTCAACGATATGTCGGTCGTCATCCACTCGCCAGTGTCGGGCTTCGGCACGGGGCTCCACGTCCCCTGGTTTAGAAATGGCTACCCGCAATTCGCGCTCGCGACTCACGCCGGGCTCACTGAACGTGGGACGCGCGAGGCCAAGTGGCTGCTCAAGGAGCTTTACGACTACTCGCAGGGACGACGATCGGGGTGGGGTATTTCGCGGGTGAACGCGGACGGGCGGTGGACCAAGATTGCTCACGACTTTTGAAATCGCGCCCAAAACACGGCGAAAACGAGGCGAATGACCTGCGCTGTCACGGGTGTCATCTAGCCTGCGATCAGGGTAGGTGGGTCGAGCGCTTTGTCCGAACGCCGTAGAGTGGGGGCTTCAGCCCCCGCGTCACGATGACCGCGCAGCCTGAAATCTGCGCTCTTCGGCGACATGAAAAACGCTATAAGGGCGGCCGCACGCAGCCGCGGGGATCGTATGGAACTAGCCGTGTTCGTCGTCGCGTTTGTGTCCGTGTCGATCGTCGTCGTGATGATCGCGCTGGGCAGGAAAGCCGTGCGATCGATCGGACGCGACATCGAATCGTTGCCGCGCACGGTGGACGTCACGCTGCGCGACGAACTGCGGCACCATCGCGCCGAAACGTCAGAGTCGGTCCACCGGTTTGGCGATTCGCTCGTGCAGGCACAAACAGCGCTCGGACAGACGCAGGCGCAACAGATCGAGACGCTACGCGCCGGACTCGAACGACAGGTCGAGGCGCTTCGAACCACTGTCGACGAGCGCCTCCGCGCGATCCAGGACGACAACGCCACCAAGCTCGATCAGATGCGGCAGACTGTCGACGAGAAGCTGCAAAGCACGCTCGAGTCACGCCTCGGTGAATCGTTCCGGCAGGTCAGCGAGCGGCTGGAGCAGGTCTACAAGGGCCTCGGCGAGATGCAGGTCCTTGCAACCGGTGTCGGCGATCTGAGGCGAGTGCTCGCGAATGTGAAGACGCGCGGCACGTGGGGCGAGGTGCAGCTGGCGACGCTGCTCGAGCAGGTCCTTGCACCAGATCAATACGGGTGCAACGTGGCGACGAGCGACATCGGCAGTGAGCGAGTCGAGTTCGCGATTCGTCTTCCGGGACGCGGCAGCGGCGATGACGGTCCGATGTGGCTGCCGATCGACTCGAAGTTCCCGCTCGAGGATTACCAGGTGTTGCTCGACGCGTCGGATCGCTCCGATGCTGTCGCCATCGAAGATGCCGGCCGGCGTCTCGAGTCGCGCGTCAAGGCGTCGGCAAGGGACATCTCGACGAAGTACTTGAATCCGCCGCACACGACCGACTTCGCCGTCATGTTCCTGCCCAATGAAGGACTCTACGCCGAAGTCCTCCGTCGTCCTGGTCTCGCCGATTTCCTGCAGCGCCACCACCGCATCGTGATAGCCGGACCGACAACTCTTTGGGGAATCCTGACCAGCTTCCAAATGGGATTCAGAACGCTCGCGATCGAACGGCGTTCCAGCGAAGTGTGGGCACTGCTCGGCGCCGTGAAGACAGAGTTCGCGAGGTTCGCGACCGTGCTCGATGGGATCCAGAAGAATCTCCATCGCGCAGCCACCAAGATCGATGAAGCACGCAAAGGAACCCGAACGATTCAGCGAAAGCTCTCTGACGTTCAGGAACTGCCTGCCACCGACACGACCGCCCTTCTCGAAGGCGTCCTGATCGACGTGGTCGACGACGGTGAACCGATACCGAGTTAAAGCGGCACGGCAGTCGAGGCCGCGAAATGCTCCCCAAAACTGGCTAGCCTACCTCGGTAGGGGGATTGTCGACCCCGAACCGCGGGCTGGTCGTTTACACGCTTCCGAAGATCGACGTGCAGGTGAGCAGCACGCTTCAGAGCCGTCCGGGTCCCGAAATCCCGGCGATCTGGACGCGCCCAGCGCAGTGGTGGCGTTGAGCCTGGGACGGCCGCTCGCGGGAAGTCAGGCCCACGTGCCGGTGAATATCCTGGATCCGGGCGACGTATTCGGGGATCGAATCACGCAGGTCGACCTGCGAATCGCGAAACTGCTGCGGTTCGGGCGGACGAGGACGAACGTCGGGGTGGACGTTTATAACCTGTTCAACTCGAACGTGCCGCTGACCTACGTCACGACGTACGGCACGACGTGGAGGAACCCGAACTCGATCCTCGATGCGAGGTTCGCGAAGATCAGCGCACAAATCGACTTTTAGCTACGAAGAACCCAGAAGTCTTAGCCACGAAGAACACGAAGATCACGAAAACCGTAGGGCGGGTCCTGTTTTTCGGACCCGCCTGCCCGCCGGGTCTAAAGAACAAGACCCGGCCTACGAGTGAGGGTAGAAGAGGCACAATAGTACTGTCATGCGCGCGGCCACGTTTGCCCTCGTTATCGCCGTCCTTCTTGCGCCAAACGGGGTGGAGCCCGTCCGCGTTGTCGAGGCTCAGCAGCAGGTTGATGCACGCGCGTTCATGAAGCAGTACTGCGTCAGCTGCCACACCCAGCAGGCAAAGCAGCGCGGGACGGTGCCGGTCGCGCTGGACGATCTCGATCCCGCCAACGTCAGTCGCGACGCGCGCACGTGGGAACAGGTGGTGCGCAAGATGCGCGCGGGTGTCATGCCGCCGAGTGGCATGCCGCGGGCCGACAAGACCACGCACGAGCGATTCCTGACGACCATCGAAGGTGATCTCGATCGAGCCGCCCGCGTAATGCCTAATCCCGGGCGCACGGAAGCATTTCATCGCTTGAATCGCAAGCAGTATCAGAACGCCGTCCGCGATCTGTTGGACCTGGACATCGATGTGACGGCGCTCCTTCCGCCGGACGACTCGAGCTACGGGTTCGACAACATCGCAGGCGTCCTGAAGATTTCGCCGACGTTGATGGAGCGGTACCTGACGGCGGCGCAGAAGATCAGCCGCACCGCCGTCGGATTGCCGCCGTCCTCGCCGAACATCGATTACTTCCGTGTGGCCGACGATCGCGCGCAGGACGATCGTCTTCCTTCGCAGTTGTTTGGCACTCGCGGTGGAGCGTCGATCAATTACACGTTCCCGATGGACGCGCACTACACGATTCGCGTCGAGCTGTCGCGAGATCTGAACGAGCAAGTGCCGATCTATCAGGAACCGCAGTTGCTCGAAGTGAGCATCGACGGCGAGCGCCTCAACGTCTTCACGCTGCCTGGAGTCGCTGGGCCGCCTCCACCACCGCCGTCAGAGCCGGTCGCCGCATCCGATGTTCCCGCGGATGATCCCGCCGCAAACGCACAACCTGCGGCACGGGGCCGCGGCGCCGGTGCGGCACAGCGCGGCGGTGGAACGGGCGCGCGCAGGGGCGGAGGTGGCGGGAATCGTCAGGGACAGGCGCAGCGCAACCGTGCCGACCGTGACTGGGAGATCCGCGTTCCGGTGAAAGCCGGCCCGCATCAGGTGCAGGTCGCGTTCGTGAAGCAATCGTCCGCGGTCGCCGAAACCACGCGCCTGCCATTCCAGCGACCGTATCCCGCCGGCGTCAACATCGCCGAGACGCGCACCGGGGCTTACTTGCGCAGCGTCGAGATCGCGGGTCCGTTCGATGCCACTGGGCCGGGTAATTCGCCGAGTCGTCAGCGAATCTTCACATGTCAACCGTCGCCATCGCCGACCACTGCGACGGCGACCACGCCGGCGCCCCGAAATCGCAATGCCGACGTCTGTGCGCGAACCATTCTCACGACGCTCGCTCGTCGCGCCTATCGTCGCCCGGTCGCCGCGGCGGACATCGAGCCGTTGATGGCGTTCTATCGCGCAGGGCTTGCGGGCGGCAGCGTCGATGAGGGAATCGATCAGGCGCTTCAGCGTCTGCTCATCAGCCCCGAGTTCCTGCTGCGAGTCGCAGCCGATCCCGCTGGCGTGCCAGCGAACACGCCGTATCGGATCAGCGACGTCGAGCTCGCATCGCGTTTGTCGTTCTTCCTGTGGAGCAGCATCCCGGATGAGGAACTGCTGCGCCTGGCGGAGCAACGACAACTGCGCAATCCCGCAGTTCTCGAGAAGCAAGTCCGGCGGATGATCGCCGACGATCGTTTCGGGTCGTTCGTCGAGCAGTTCGCCGGGCAGTGGCTGTTCCTGCGCAACCTGGCGGCATCGGTTCCCGTGCAGCAGAATTTCCCCGACTTCGACGACACCCTGCGCGAGTCGTTCCGCATCGAGACGCAGATGTTCGTCGACAGCGTGATTCGCGAGGATCGCAGTGCGCTCGATCTGCTGCGTGCTGATTACACGTTCCTCAACGAGCGGCTCGCGCGTCACTACGGCATCCCCAACGTGAAGGGCAATCGCTTTCGACGCGTGGTCCTGCCGCCGGATAGCCATCGCGGTGGATTGCTGGGGCAGGGCAGCATCCTGACGGTGACGTCCTATCCGGATCGGACCTCGCCGGTCGTTCGCGGTAAGTGGATTCTCGAGAACCTTCTGGGCACGCCGCCACCACCGCCGATCCCCGGCGTGCCGCCGCTCAAGCCCCCAAGCTTCGCTGGTAAAGTTCTGACCATGCGCGAGCGCATATCGGCGCACCGGAACAGCCCCGTGTGCGCGAGTTGTCACTCGATGATGGATCCGCTCGGCCTGGCACTGGAGCACTTCGATGGCGTGGGAAAATGGCGCGCGCTCGATGAGTCTGGCGCGCCGATCGATGCCTCGGGCGCTTTGCCGGATGGAAGGAAGTTCGACGGCGCCGACGGTCTGCGCACCGCGCTTCTGACTTCGGATCGCTTCATCACCACACTCAGCGAGAAGATGCTGACGTATGCGCTTGGCCGCGGAGTGGAGTATTACGACATGCCAGCCGTACGAACCATCGTCCGGAACGCGGGTCGCGACGACTATCGCTTCACGTCGCTCATTCGTGCCATCGTCGAGAGCGCCCCGTTCCAGATGAGGAGATCGCACTCATGATCATCACCAGGAAAGCGCTGCCGCGCCGGACGTTCGTTCGCGGACTCGGCATCGCGCTGGGTCTGCCGATGCTCGACGCGATGGTGCCCGCGATGTCGACGCTAGCGCAGACGCCGGCATCCGGGACCCGCCGGCTGGGTTTCGTCTACATGCCTAATGGCGTGGCGAAGAACTCGTCGATCGACTACTGGACGCCGTCGAACGAAGGCAAGAACTTCGGGATGTCGCAAATCCTGGCGCCGCTCGAGCCGTTCCGCGATCGCATGCTCGTCATCAGCGGCCTCGATCAGAACCAGGCCGAGGCTGGAGATGACGGGGCCAGTGGCGATCACACGCGCGGCACCAGCTCGTGGCTCACCGGCGTGTATCCGAAGCGGACCGAGGGCGCGGACGTTCGCAACGGCATCTCCGCGGATCAGATCGCGGCGTCGGTGCTCGGTCGCGACACGGCGCTGCCGTCGCTCGAGCTCGGGATCGATCTCAATTTCCTCGCCGGCCAGTGCGAGAACAGCTATAGCTGCGCGTACCTGAACACATTGGCGTGGACGTCGCCCACGACGCCGTTGCCAACCGAGAACAACCCTCGCATCGTGTTCGAGCGTTTGTTCGGTGACGGTGGCTCGCCAGAGGCGCAGGCCGAACGCGCACGCAAGAAGCGAAGCCTGCTGGATTCTGTTCTCGAAGATCTGAACCGGCTTCAACGTCGTGTCGGACCGGGCGATCGCGTCGTCGTGACGGACTACGTCGACGCCGTGCGCGAAGTGGAGCGTCGCATCGCGAAGGCGGAGACGCAGACTGATTCAGATCTGGCGCTGCTCGATCGACCGAAAGGGATTCCGGAGCGATTCGACGAGCACGTGAAGTTGATGTACGAGCTTCAGTGGCTAGCCTTCCGTGCCGACCTGACGCGCGTGGTCACGTTCATGCTCGGGCGCGAGCTGAATTTCCGGACATATCCCGAAGTCGGTGTGACAGAGGGGCACCACGGCCTGTCGCATCACCAGGATCGACCGGAGCAGATCGCGAAGTACGCGAAGGTGGGCGTCTATCAAGCAGAGTTGTTCCGCGGCTTCCTCGAGAAACTGCAGTCAACACCAGACGGCGATGGAACGATGCTCGACCACACGCTGTTGCTGTACGGCGCCGGGCTGAGCAACCCGAATACGCATGCGCATACGGATCTTCCGCTCCTGGTGGTCGGAGGCCGCGACAGCCGTATCGAGGGGAACCGCCATGTCGTGTTCCGCGGCCAGGTCCCGATGACGAACCTGCTGCTGACGCTGCTCGACAAGGTCGGCGTGCGTACGGACACGCTCGGTGACAGCAACGGTCGTATTCCCGTGGACACGCTGCCCGATGTGTAATCGGGTACGTAGTGTCCGGCTTTAGTCGGCCGGGGCTTTAGTTCGCGTAGTGTCCGGCTTTAGCCGGACCGGATGTCCGGAGTGCAGAATCCAGACAATGATGACTGTGTCCCTGACCCGTCGCTCCCCATTCTGCGTCATCGCGATCGCGCTGCTGGCGGCGCTTGGTGTCACGATCGCGGCACAATCGCGCACATTGCTGGACGCCGCCAAAGCCGGTGACGCGAGCGCCGCACGAGCGCTGTTAGCGCGCGGCGGTGATGCGAATGCAGCCGACGCGGACGGATCGACGGTATTGCATTGGGCCGTTGAGAACGACGAAACAGAGCTGAGTCAGGCACTTCTTGCTGCCGGCGCGCGTGCGCGTGTGGCCAACCGGCACGGTGTTACCCCACTACATCTGGCGGCAACAAACGGGAACGCGGCTATCATGCAGCGACTGATCACCGCTGGCGCCGATGTAAACAGCGCAACACCGGGTGGTGAAACACCGCTGATGATGGCCGCGCGTACTGGCGACCCTGAGACGATCAAGGCGCTACTCACGCACGGTGCGATGGTCGATGCCCGGGAAGGCTGGCGTGGACAGACCGCGTTGATGTGGGCCGCCACGGAAAACAACGCCGCCGCCGTTCGACTACTGATCGAGGCGGGCGCCGACGTGAAGGCCAAATCGACGGGCGGCAGCTTCACTGCACTTCTGTTCGCGGTGCGAGGCGGTCACATCGAGGCGTCGCGAGCGCTGCTCGACTCAGGCGCCAGCGTAAACGAGCGGCTGGCGGATGGCATGAGCGCGCTGGTGCTGGCCCTGTATAACGCGCATTTCGAACTGGCTTCGTTCCTGCTCGATCGCGGCGCCGATCCCAACGCGGCGGAGCAGGGATGGACGGCGTTGCACCAGGTGGCGTGGTCGCGGCGGCCGAACCGCGGCTTCAACATGCCCGGTGCGGTGGCCACAGGTCGAATCGACAGCCTTGATCTGGTGCGAAAGCTGGTTGCCAAGGGCGCGAACGTCAACGCGCAGATGACGAAGGAGCCGCGCGATGGCAACCGGAACATGCTGAATCGCATCGGCGCGACGCCGTTCGTGATGGCTGCGAAGTCAGCGGACGTGCCGCTGATGCGGGTCCTGCTCGAGTCTGGCGCCGACCCGAAGATCAAGACCAACGATGGCACCTCCGCGTTGATGGCTGCGGCTGGTGTCGGCGTCTATGGGCCGGGCGAGAGTCCAGGCACGCATGAAGAAGCGCTCGAGGCTGTGAAGCTCGCGTTCGAAGTCGGCGGCGGCGACGTGAACGACGCGAACAGAGATGGCGAGACGGCACTGCTCGGCGCGGTCTATCGCGGTGGCGCCGTCCCCGTGATCCAGTTTCTCGCTGATAAGGGCGCGAAGCTGGATGTCGCCAACAAGAAGCAGTGGACTCCGCTGCTCGCGGCCGAAGGCGTCGTCTACGCCAGCAGCGGCATTCGTCGCTATCCTGAAGCCGCGGCGTTGATTCGCCGGTTGATGCGCGAGAAGGGGCTGCCGATTCCGGAGATCGAGCGAAATGGCAGTGCCGTTCCCATCGTAAAGTCGGCTACGGCATCGGCCTCGGGCAGGACTAATTGGGATGGCGTCTTCACCGATTCGCAGGCGCAGCGCGGTCAGCAGGTGTATCAGCGTGCCTGCGCGGCCTGCCATCTCGATTCGCTGCAGGGAGACGATGTGTCGCCGGCGCTGGTGGGGAAGGGATTCCTGGCGCGGTTTACCGGGCAGAGTGCGGTCGAGATGCTGCAGAACCTGCGCGCATCGATGCCGCAGAACGCGCCCGATAGCCTGGGCGACCGCGCGTACGTTGATCTGATCTCGTATCTGCTGAAGGCGAACGGCGGCAAGGCCGGCTCCCTCGAATTGCCGCTCGACGTCGCGGAGCTCGAGAAGATCGCCATCGTCGACCAGCCGCAGCAGTAAATGGGGTCGTTTTTAATGACTTCGGTGATCGCGTCGCTCGCAAGGTTCGTCTCCGCAGCATGTTTCCGCCCGTGTTAAGTCAGCATCACGAAGTGATTCAACGAGGACTCTAAGGAGAGCATCATGACCAGCACGCGCGTCTATGTCGCCATCGTCACGGGTGTTGTAGCTCTCGGGGGCCTCGTTATGGCGCAAGCGCAGCGCGAAGCGCCGCCGACCGCCTCGCAGATGCGTGAGGCGGTGTCACGCCTGCGTGGCAACCGCATCGCGACGCCAAACGACTACGAGAAGCTGACGGCGGAGCAGAAGAAGTACGTCGAGAGCATCCTCTCGGGTCCTCGTTCGGACATCTCAGGACCTCTTGGCGTGATGATGGTCAGCCCGGAGCTCGGCGACTTGAACCAGAAGGCGATCGCCTACGCGCGCTTCGCCGGTCGCGAGGGTTTCTCGACCGTGCCACCCAAGTTGAACGAGCTCGCCATCCTCGTGGTCGCGAAGCATTGGTCAGCGGAGTACGTGTGGAATGCGCATCACACCGCCGCTGTCCGCTTCGGACTACCCGCAGACGTCGTCGAATCAATCCGCGTCGGCAAGAGACCGACGGGGATGGAGAAAGACGTAGAGGTCGTGTACGACTTCGCGAACGAGTTCATCTCGAAGCGCAAACTGAGCGACGCAGCCGTAAATGCGGCGAAGCAGGTTCTCGGCGGAGATCGCGGCGTCGTTGATCTGGTCGGGACGATGGGGCTGTATCAGATCTCGTCGATGATGGTCGCGCTCGACCAGACGCCGCTGCCGCAGGGCAGAAAGCCGTTCTTCGAGTGAAGCGACGCGCGCTTCACCCAGCGCTCGTGCTGGCCAGCCCTTTCGACGAGCGTCGCTAGAAACTCGTTCTTGCGGCGGTCCGAGTCGCGCAACGCCTCGTCGGCTTTCGTGCGCGCGGTGATGTCATAGAAGGCGATGCGCCGGAAATTCGATTCCGCTGATTTCCTCTCAAAGCTTGGCACGGGCAAGACCATCGTCCGATGCCTGAAAGGGCAGAAGCTCTTCTCGCAGGGAGACCCTGCTGACGCCGTTTTCTACGTGCAGAACGGCAAGGTGAAGATGACGGTGACATCTGAGGGTGGCAAGGAGGCAGTGGTCGCCCTTGTGGAGACGGGCAGTTTCTTTGGCGAGGGGTGTTTGAACGGTCAGTCTCGGCGTTTGGCGACCGCGTCGGCGTTGACCGATGTCTCCGCCATGCGCATTTCCAAAGTCGAGATGCTTCGCGTCCTGAAAGACGAACCAGCCTTCGCGGCTCGGTTTGTCACGTACTTGCTCGAACGCAACACCCGCGTCGAAGAGGATCTCGTCGATCACCTTTTCAACTCGAGCGAGAAACGCCTTGCGCGAGTGCTCTTGCTCCTGGGCAACTTCGGCAAGGATCAAGAACCCGAGCCGATTCTTCCCGACGTCAGTCAGGAGATGCTGGCAGAGATGGTTGGGACGACGCGATCCCGAGTCAACTATTTCATGAACAAGTTTCGCAAGCTGGGCTTCATTGATTACAACGGCACCCTCGAGGTGCACAATTCGCTTCTCAACGTGATCCTGCGCGACTAATGCTACTCATCGTCTTCAATCTCCAAGCCATCATCGAGGCCAAGACCGGTTCCGGCGTAGGGGCGGACCAGGATCTCACCCTCCTCACCCTCGCCCAGTTGCGGAAGCGGCAGCTGCGGCAGAGGACCTGGCGCTCAGCGACGGGTTGAGTCTCTGACAGCGAAGGAGAAGGTGCCAGGAATCGGCGAAGAGCCTCACCGCGGACGCGGGAGCGACGCCGCGACGCTGGCAATGGTCCACGTTTCCTCGCACTGGCGGCATCGCCAGAGCGTCGCTACGGTGATGACTTTAGCCAGCGTGTCGAAGATCGTCCCATTACAAAACGGGCAGTGAGTTGGGCGCGCGACGGTCTGGTCGGATGGTGAATCAGGCATCGTCTCTTACCCGAGTATCAGGAGCTTGCTTAGCCAAATGGCAAATGCGAACGCGATGACGATCGCAACCCTCCTGACGCGCTCCTGTCTCTCGCGGTTGCGCTTCGCCCCGGCCGCGATCCATTGCGCCCACCGCTGATCTGACTCCGCTTTGGCCTCGGCGGACATTGCTAGGTTCATCGTCATGAGCGCGATGATGTCTGATTGCGCGGGCCAAAGTCTGTTCCAATGTGCACAGAGGACCAGGCTGCGATCCCGCCATCCTTTTTCGTGGTAGTCTAGCGCCAGCTGTTCTGAGCCTCCCGTCATTCTGCGGGTTCCTCACCATGGCATGGCCAGAGAGGAATCCATGGATTCTTTCCCCGCAACGCGTCCCACTTTCATCGTTGGCTGTTCGACCTCGTGTCCACGTTGCGAGGGAGTGCAGATCCGCCGTATTGGCATCGACGCCGAGAGTGCGTTCGAGTGGCGTGACTGCATCGACTGCTCGTTTCTCTGGGGCCTCCCTCGGGGGTGGACCCGCGAGGACGGACCTTTCGTGTCCCGCGCCCATCAGGGAGCGGCGAGATGGTAAATCGCCCGGTCGACATGAATGCATTCGAGTTCGTGGTCATTTCAGCGCTTCGGGCGCGTCAGTTGCTGGCCGGCTCCGTGTCCCGCAGAGATGGCGGTCACAACGTTTCCACGACGGCCCAGATGGAAGTGGCCGACAGGTGTGTGGTCAGGTCAGAGAACGAGGCATCGGCGCCGCGGCAGTGCGGCTGGCAGACTTAGCGCGTTTTTCAGATCGATGTAGCGCGAGTCCTCGGTCCTTCGGTCCTTGTCCCTAGTCCGGTGCAGGATCGGCCACGAACAGGCGATGGCATGGCCTTGCCAACCATCGCGCCCATCGAGCGGATCGGTTCGCGCGTGCGCGATCGGTTGCGAACCGGCATTTGCGTACATCTGCCGATACAGCTTGGAAATCAGCATGAACGCCGGCCTGGCCCGGAACGACCGGATAAACCGCGAGCGTTGCCAAATCAGGCGAAGAGAGTAGAACCGATCCCAGGTGTGCTATGTGCGCCGGCGAATTTCATCGGCGGACATCACCGGGTGAGGCAAATAACCTTCGTAAGGGATTCTCGAGAAACTAACGTGCGAACAACGGGCGGAATCGTCGAAGCAGCCAGAACACCCCGGTGCCGACCGTTTCCCAGGCATCGGTCTTGTCGGCCTCAGCGAGTGCGATGAGGCTGGACAAGGCGACGGCCCTCTTGCGCTCCCCGGCGGCAATGCTCTGAACCGAGCCGTCGCCGTTGCTGCGTCGCACGTTCCAGCTGTAGCCGGTTGGGCTCAATATGTAGTCGCCGTCCGGCGGCGTCGTCGTGAACGTCTCTCGCCGTAACATCACGGCCTACGATGGTTTGGACCCACGCTGGTCGGCGATCCATTGCGTGCTCATCCGCCCGAGATTGACATCGTTCACACGACGAGGCGCCCGCGATCTGTAGATGAATATCGCGGCGCCCAACACGACGAAGACGCCAATCGTAGACAGCATGATCCGCGGTGATCGTCTCAGATCCGTCGGCCCGCGTCTGTCCAGTAATGCACACCATGCATTCGATATCGGAAGGCGCCCGCGAAGGCTCAGGAATCCCGTTACTCGTCCGGCCGTGGTATGATCGCGCATCGGATCCTGCCGCGCACGTTGCCGTCTGGCGTAACGAGTCCTTCCTGGCTCGCTTCCCCTCACGAACTGCCTAGCATCGACACGAAATCCGCCCGCGGCCCTTCGAGGACGCGGAATCGTCATCAGCCTGCGTGCTTCGCGAGATGCTCCAGGCACTTCAGGAGCATGCTCTCGTTGTCATACACGACCCTCGGACTTTCAGAGACTCTCTCAACCCCAGTTGCGCGTTTGGGCTACGAAAAGCCAACGCCAATCCAGTCGCAATCGATCCCGATCGTGCTTCGTGGCAGCGATCTGCTTGCGCGCGCGCAGACCGGTACCGGGAAGACCGCGGCATTCGGTCTCCCGATGATCGAGCGCTTGCTCGTGCGCAGCAAGCGGCAACCCGGCACGCATTCGCCTCGCGGACTGGTCCTGGTGCCGACACGCGAGTTGGCGATTCAGGTGCATCGAATGCTCGCGACCTACGGCGCTCCGGTGCGCGCACAGATCGCGGCGATCTATGGTGGCGTCGGGATGAAACCGCAGCGCGATGCGCTGCGCCGCGGCGTCGACATCGTCGTCGCGACGCCCGGCCGGCTGATCGATCACCTGCAGCAGCGCTCGGTCGATCTGACTCGCGTGGAGATGCTCGCGCTCGATGAGGCCGACCGGATGCTGGACATGGGATTTCTCCCGGCGCTGCGCCGTGTGCTGACGACTGTGCCGCGCACGCGACAGACACTCTTGTTCTCGGCGACGTTCTCGGCAGAAGTGAAGCGCCTGGCTGCGGAGTTCACTCGTCAGCCGCAACACGTCGACGTGTCGCAGCGGGATGCGGTTCCACACACCGTGACCCATCGTGTCCACGCTGTCCCTGAAGGCGGCAAGAGCCACGCGCTCACGCGCGTGTTGACACAAGCACCCAAGGACCAGGCGTTGGTCTTCTGCAAGACAAAACGACGGTCCGACCGTGTAGGGGAGCACCTCAATCGTGCTGGCATCAGGACGGCGGTGATTCATGGGAACAAGAGTCAGGGCGCACGCAACCGCGCGCTCGGCGAGTTCAAAGCCGGCCGCGTCAACGTCCTGGTCGCGACCGACATTGCTGCGCGCGGTCTGGACATTGTGCAACTGCCACTGGTGATCAATTACGACCTGCCGCTTGCGGCGGAGGACTACGTCCACCGTGTCGGCCGTACGGGTCGTGCCGGCCACGCTGGTCGCGCAGTCTCGCTGGTCAGTGCTGGCGACCGCAGCCTGTTGCCGGCAATCCAGCGCCTGCTTCCGGCGCCGCTGGAGGTCGTGGGAAGTGCTGACGTAGCGCTCGACCAGACGTCACGTGCCCGAGACTGGAACGGTAGCGGAATGCAGCGCGCGATGCCATCGATGCGACATCGTGTGATCTCGTTCGACTCATCGAGTCTCAACAGGCGATCGTCTGAGGCGATTGGTCTAGCCGCAGGCGGCATGACCAACGATGTACCAGAGCGCAATCACGCCCAGGGGAACGCCAAAAAGCCAGGCAACGATGTAGCGCATGTGAGCACCTCACCGTTTGATGGAGCAAGAATTCGGCCAGCGATGTCCCGTCCGCTCAAAGCGTAGACGTGTCTCCACCGTTCGGAGGCTCGCATTCGAATTGAAATCGTTTAGCGTTGCGAGAGTTGCGAGCTGACCTGACGACCCTCAATCTCCGAGTACTCGTACGTCATCCGCAGCGTGGCGGACCCGCCGAACAGCCGCAACTGGGCCTTCGATTCGAGGGCGACCGGCACAACCACACCTGCGACCCGCTCGTACTTTTGGGTGATGTCCACGGTCTTCAGCCAGAACGACGGGCTCTTGGCGAGCCGTCCCTCGAGCCGAACGAGATCGCCGTCTGTTGGCTGTAGAAACATCGTGCCGGCCACGAGCACACGTTCCTTGCGACGCGGCGACAGCAGGACGTTCGCGAGGCCATCATCATCTACGCCATTCGGCGCAAACGTGTAGTTCGCAGGGACGAGTGCCGACGTGGCAGTTTCGCCCTGGCTCATGATCTCCCGTTCGCCCTGAAGCACTGCCCGAAGCACCTTCGCGCGTATCACACCGGAGCCGCCTTCAGCCGTGATCTCGTAGTCGAGCCCGGCGTGGGGCGAGTACGTCGTTATCGCCTCTATCCATCCGTGTCTGTCACCGTTTGTGGCTTCGAGCCGCCGCAGCGCCCGGTAGGCTGGCTGATCCTTCTTCTGCGCGAGGAATTGCCGAATGGAATTGTCAGCCACGTCGCCGGCAGTCGCGTGAACCCGCGGAGCGATCGCGACCGCAGCCGTAAGGATTGGTAGAACGATCAGGACGAGCTGGCCCGCGTGTCTCACGGCGACGGCTGTTGCACCAACGGTGCCGTTCGGCCTCCCCGACCAGGAGTGCTGGAACTTTGGAGCATCCGGTCTCGAGCCCGATATTCCATAAATAAGTTCCTCAGCTCGGCGTTATTAATTACAACGGCACGCTCGAATCACACATCGAAGGTGAAGCGTATGACCCTAGCTGTCACCGCTCATCTCTAGTCTGCAAACAAGGCCGCTTCCTGCGCGCCTAAACCCCCTCCATTGATAGGTCAATCACATGAGCATTGAGACAACGTTCACGTTCGGCACGGAAGTTACGTTCAACAGCCTCACCATCGTCCCCCTCATCGGCAAGCCCCCGGCCGCGAACGGCATCCCGGGGCCGTCATCGTCTGTGGCCGACTATGACACCCTTGATGTGGCGCTTGCGCGCGGCACTTTGCAGATCACCGAAGTGACCGAATCAGGTCGCGTCCCCGAAATCAAGGTGGTGAATGCCGGTCAACGCCCGGTGTTGATCATCGACGGGGAAGAGCTCGTCGGCGCGAAGCAAAATCGGACGGTAAACCTCTCCATCCTGATTCCGCCAGCAGCCGATGTCATCGTGCCAGTCACCTGCGTGGAAGCAGGACGCTGGAGTCGTCAATCGCGTAGCTTTGCTTCGTCTTCACGCACGCACTACGCGGCCGGTCGCGCCGCCAAGAGCGCTCAGGTCAGCGAATCTCTCCGGCGAGACGGGGTCGCTCGAGCCGACCAGTCGCAGGTATGGCGAGCGATATCGGAAAAGTCGATGCGGTTGGGCACCTCCTCCGCGACGGCTGCCATGGCGACGATGTTCGAGGATCATGGCCAGGCCGTTGAGTCGTTCGTCGCTGGACTCCCGGTCGCTGCGGGTCAGGTTGGCGCGGTGTTCATACTGAACGGCGATGCGAAAGGTGTCGATCTCTTCAACAGTCCGGAAACCTTCCGCTCGCTGATCCCGAAGATCCTGCGCGGCTATGCGCTGGATGCCATCGACCTCACCGCCAAGCGTGCGTCACACGCGCCATCGTCTACAGACGTGACGGGCGCGAGGGTGACAGTCGCCAGGCAGTTCATGCAGCTGGTACTCGATGCTCCTCGCACGCCGTTTGCCGCGCCCGGCATCGGGGAAACATGGCGGCTCTACGCGCCCCAGGTCTCCGGAGGCGAGCTCGCAGTCAACGGCAATCTGGTCCACCTGTCTGCCTTCGGACGCGAGACGACTTCGGACGCCGATTCACGCCGGAATGCTCAGTCCGCCGCGCGAGGTTGAAACACTCGGCCGAAACACGTGTACTGGGCGCCAGGACGCGCAGAGGCCAGCATGGGCGATCCCTCGTCACGTGAATTAGATGCGCACGCTGCCGCTTTCGCGCAGATCCTTGCGACCACCGACGATGCTGAGGTCGCCTTCCGTCAAGCCGTACAGCTTGCCGACGGGCTGTTCGCGCACCAGGTGGAAGGCGTCGCGTTCTTGCTCGGCCGCAAGCGCGCGATTCTTGCAGACGATATGGGCCTCGGCAAGACTCGCCAGGCGATTGTGGCTTTGCAGCAGGCCGCGCCCGACGGACCGGTGCTCATCGTGTGCCCCGCTTCAGTGAAGCGCAATTGGGCCCGCGAAATCTCGCTTGCTGGCGCCGACGGGACCATCCACATCATCGACGGCACGACGAAACAGCGTGTCCCTCGCGATGCGCGTTGGGTCATTGCCAATTACGACATCCTTGGTCGCCACGTGGACGCCGTCGTGGCGATGCCGTGGGCCGGTCTGGTGTTCGATGAAGCGCATTACCTGAAGAACCACACGAGCGCCCGCAGCAAGCTTGCGCGTGAGATCGCGGGCAGGGCGGCCGCCAAAGCGACAAAGGAACCGCCCGTCTATCTATTGACCGGGACGCCAATGACGAATCGGCCGCGCGACCTCTTCGTGTTGCTGCAACTCGTTGGACATCCGCTTGGTCGCAGCTTTCTCTCGTTCGCCAAACGATATTGCGCCGCTGAGAAAACTCAATACGGCTGGAAGACCGACGGCGCATCAAACCTCGAGGAACTCACCGTGCAGTTGCACGGGACGATGCTGCGGCGCGCCAAGGAGGAGGTGATCTCACTTCCGCCGAAGTTGCGAACGTGGTTGCCGACCACCGACGCGAAAGGGATCGCCATTCGCGAGGTGCGGGAAGTGATGGAACTGCTGGTCACGCGTGTCCGGGGCGCGTCGGAAGCCAGCGATCAGCGATCGCGCACGCGTCTGCTGGCACTCTTGACCGTAGCGAGGCGGAAGCTCGCCGTTGCCAAGTACCAAACGACGTTGGACCTTGCCCGCGGCGCGATCGAGCAGGGAGAGAAGGTCATCGTCTTTTCATGTTTCGACGAGCCTCTGCAGCGCCTCGCGAAGGCATTCGGCCCGGCAGCCGTCGTGGTCACTGGCAAGGTGGCCTCGGGAAAGCGACAGCCGCTGGTCGATCGTTTTCAACAGGACGACGACGTTCGCGTGTTCCTCGCGAACATCATTGCCGGTGGAACGGGTCTCAACCTGACGGCCGCCACGCAGGTCATCTTCAACGATCTCGACTGGGTACCCGCCAATCACTGGCAGGCCGAGGACCGTGCATATCGGCTCGGACAGACTCGAACGGTCAACGTGACCTATGTGGTCGGTGTGCACACGCTCGACGAGTTCGTGCAGGCCGTGCTCGAGACAAAAACGGCGCTCGTGAGGTCTGTCGTCGAGGGTGAAGCGCTTTTCACCGATGACGGAGGTGCGGTGCTCGAGGAGTTGGAACGTGCGATTGCTGCGTTGTCGCCAGGATTGGCTGACGCAGGTTTGGCCGGCTATGACGAAGGCGTCGTCGATGAACTGGTGCGGGCGGCGGCCGAGCAATGGCGGAAGCGGCACGGCGCAACTGGTGGGCACGAGGCGAAGGCTGCCGATCCGGCCGCGATACGCAGTCTGCGCGCCGCGCTCCAGGTCCTTGCGCGCGTCCTCGAGGGGCCGCGGGCTCAGCGATTTCAGACCGCCAGTGCATCGAAGCCGGGCAGCCACTACTTCATTGACGTCGATGGCTCCGACGTTACCTGTTCGTGTCCAGGCTTCGAGTATCGTGGTCAATGCAAACACTCGCGCGACGTGAAGAACGCGCTCGCGTCAGGCAAGGCGTTACCCGCGGAGTATGCGCCGGTCACGTAGCTCAGTCGTGGTAGAGGCGGGTCTGTAGACCCGCCTGTCAGACGCGCCTCGGAGCCCCGCCTTAACAAGGCTTGGCCCGCCGCCAGGTCTTGCTGGAAAATTGACGTTCACGGAGGAAGGTAGTGAACATTCTGCTCTGGGTACTTCAAGTTTTGCTGGCAGCCGCATTCCTCGCGCACGGCGTGATGATGCTCTTTCCCCCACCCGAGATAGCGGTGCAGATGAATGCGTCGCTACCGCGCTGGTTTTCGCTTTTCATCGGCGTGTCCGAAGTGTTGGCCGCGATCGGACTCACGCTGCCGGGCCTGACGCGCGTGATGCCCTGGCTCGTGTCATGGGCGGCAGCCGGCATCATGATCGTGATGATCTCAGCCACCGTCTACCACCTCGCCCGCGGCGAAAACAGCTCGGCTGCCGTTACGTTTGTACTGCTGATCATTGCGACGTTCGTCGCCTATGCGCGATGGCGAACGTTTCCCATTACGCCGCGCGGGCGAGTGCACTCGATTGAGCCGCGCAGAGCCTGAGCTCGGGATCCGGGGCTCGGGATTCGGGTTCGGGTTCGGCGTTCGGGGGAATCGCCAACTCGTGTATGAAAACGACCAAGGAGCGATCCGAAGGGCCTAAAATCCGATCGCGATTCTGGTCCGTAGAACGTGACAAGGGACTTTCATCTGCAGGGTACAGCTATCGGCGCGACCGCTGACGCAGATCTGCTCCTGGTTGGGCGGCTGGCATCCGGGGATATGGACGCCGCCGGCGAACTCTACGACCGGCATGCCGGCAGGGTCCTGGCGCTCGCGCGGAGAATCCTGCGTGATGAGGGCGATGCCGAGGACATCGTGCAGGAGGTGTTTTCGCAAGCCTGGCGTACGGCCACCCGTTATGAAGCGGGCCGCGGATCGGTCGCGGGCTGGCTGCTGATGATCGCGCGCACCCGGGCGATCGACCGGTTGCGCGCCCGGCACTCGCGGCCCGACACCACCGGCGACGTCCTGCTCGAGACGATGCCGGGTAACACGCAGGCGCCGTCCGATCAGGCGATCGCGAACGAGCAATATGCCTTAATCCGCCAGGGGCTCGTCGCGCTCCCCGTCGAGCAGCGCACCGCGCTCGAGCTCGCCTACTTCGAGGGGCTCTCCCAGTCCGAAATCGCCGAGCGACTGGCGGCCCCGCTCGGCACGATCAAAACTCGTATCCGAACCGCGCTCACGACCCTGCGCCGGAGCCTGCGGCCATGACGATGGATCGCCACGACACGATCGGCGCGATGCTCGACGAATACGCCCTGGGACAACTGTCGCAGGACGAACGACGCAACGTGGAAACACACATCCGCGAATGCGACGTCTGCGCCACCGACCTCCGCCACTTGACGGTCGTAATGGAGGGAATCGCGCATTCAGTCGACCCGGTGACGCCGCCTCCTGCTCTCAAGCAACGCGTGCTTGCGTCGCTGGCACTCCAACCACAGGAGCCGCGGCGCGCCGCTGTCGAGTCGAACGTCGTCACGATGCCCGTGACGGGCGTGAAGATTCGAAGAGGCGTTCACCCGGGATGGCTCGCTGCTGCTGCGGTCGTGATCCTCGGATTGGGAGTGGCGCTCTATTCTTCCGACGCGACTCGTCGCCTGCTCATCGACGATGTCCAGGAGGCCCAGGCGGCGGCGGTGGATCTGCAGCGTCGAATCGATCTCTACGCGGAGCAGGCGGATCTTGCCGTCTCGATTCTCACCGCCGGCGACATGCAGCCGATTGCGATGAGTGGAAAAGAAGACGCCACGGCGTCGACCGCGCGCGCCTATTGGAGTCGCACCCGTGGCCTCCTCATTGTTGCCGACGATCTCCCAGTGCCGCCGCCCGGGCGGGTCTATCAGGTGTGGGTGATTGGAGGCGGGACGCCGTTCAGCGCCGGTCTTCTCGGTGACCAGGGCGCGGGACGCGGGATGCTGATCGCACCGCCGCCGAATGGTGTCGCGCCCGGCACAATCACTGTCGCTGTGACCGACGAACCGCCAGGAGGTTTGCCGGCCCCTTCGGGAATGATCCGCTTGGCGGGCTCCATCTAAGCAGCGCGCCGAAAACGCATCAACGCCCCAATTCCAACTCCCAACTCCCAAAAGCATCCTGCTTCGCACTGAATCGGCCTGGCACCGACGGCCAGGTCGACACACGCGAGCCTCGGTCAATGAAGCAGGCCGGACATGTGTTGCGGAAGCGAACCTTGCGAGCGACGCGCGGGGCGTCAGTCTGAAAAACGTCGCGCAGAGGGGTGACCGAGGCGTGGGTGACTGGGACCCATGCCGAGCACCGGAGGACGATTTCCTCGAAGCGATGTTTTTCCGCGTCGTCGAGCGGTTCGCGGAGCAGCACGTGTCCGGTCTGCGCCCGCGACAGACAATACAGACGAAATCTCCTGAGCTAAATCCGATCGACCTTCCGCGCGCGTAGTGCGTGCAGATACGGGCCGAATTTGCCCGTTACGGGAGGTGCGTGGTGATTCAACGTCTTCGCCTAGCGTTTTGGGCGTGCCTCGTCATCCTCATCGTCTCGATTGTCTCGATGCCGGGATCGGCCTCGAGTCATCGCGAGGCGCCGCTTATCAGCCAGGATCTTCCTGACCGGCATACCCGGGGTGAATCAACCGAAGAAGGTGAAACCGTCGGAGATGCTTCGGCTGAACGTCGCCATTCCGCCCTCGGCCGCGCCGAATCCGCTGGGCGTGCTTGGCGGCGACATCGCGGGATTCCCGAACGGCCGCCGGGTTGGTGACGATGTGACGGATGTCGCGTTGCGAGTGATGGCAGGAGCAACGCCACTGACGCCCGACTTCAACATGGGCATCAACGCGCAGCTCTCCGATGGCGTCGCGGGCAACGACGTGCCGTATCTGCCGACGTTCCCGTATCTCGCGTCGCCGCAGTCCGGCAACCCATAGCCACGAAGATCACGAAGGGTTGAGCCACGACGACCACGAAGAGTACGAAGGCCACGAAGCCCAAAGAATCTTCGTGTTCTCTTCGTGGTTTGGGAATTGGAAGTTGGCGTTGGGAGTTGACAAGCGTTCCGGCCAGTCGAGGACACCATGGATTCAAGAATGACGGTTCAAGTCGAGGGGATCGCCTCCGCGCAGCTCGTTCGCCCGGACGTGGCGCAGGCGCAGTGGCTTGCCTTTCCGTTCGCGGCGATGGCGTGGGGAATGACCGAGCGTCCGGCCACGCGCGATGCCGCGCAGCAGCCGTGGACGATCACAGATACCGAGCCGGAGTCGATCGTAATCATCGATCACCTGGCGGACTTCGATGCCTGGCGCGTTGGCGGCGGCGTGGCGTTCAGATGGTAGGAGGAAATATGCGCACGACTTTCATTGTGGTGGGCGGTCTGATCGCGGTCGCGACCGGTTGGATCCTTCTGCACCGCGACGGTTCGAGCAAGGAGCCCGCGGCCAAGACGACGACTGTGTCGCGATCGACGTCACGAGCCGAACTGGATGCGACGATCGAGTCGAATCGTCAAAAAGTGGCGTCCAATCCGGGCGACGGTGCGGCCGCCGTGCAGCTTGCCGATGCGCTCATGCGCGCCGCGCGCGTCAAGGGAGACGCGGGGCTGGCGATCGAAGCCGAGCACGTCCTGCGTGCGACGCTGAAGCATTCGTCGTCCGATTACCTGGCGCGCCGCATGCTTAGCGTCGTCTACCTGTCGCAGCATCGATTCGCGGAGGCATTGACGGAGGCGAAGACAGCGCAGAAGCTTCGACCAAACGACGCCTGGAACTACGCGATCGCGGGCGACGCGCTGCTCGAGCTCGGGCGATACGAGGAAGCCTTCGACTCATTCGATCGGGTCATGGAGCATCGTCCCGATGCGGGCGCCTACGCCCGTGTGGCGTATGCGCGCGAGCTGCAGGGCGATCTCGATGGGGCAGTGCGGCTCATGCGGATGTCGGCGGAGGCCACGAGTCGCCAGGACGTCGAGGGACTGGCATGGACGTTCGCCCAGATCGGCAACCTCTATTTGCTGCAGGGCCGACTTGACGAGGCGGAGCGTGAGATCAATCACGCCGAGTTCATCTTCCCATCGCATCCCTACGCGATGAACGGGCGCGTCCGACTACTTATCGCTCGACATCGCTACGCGGATGCCCTCGACTTGTCTCGCCGTGTACCCACAACGCCGGAATCGTTGGCCACGCAAGGCGACCTGCTCGCGCGCCTGGGACATCTGGAAGAAGCGGAAGAGATGTATCGAGAAGCGGAGCGCGTCGAACGAGACGGGTGGAAACAGGAGCAGCCGCAGCCGGGAGCGCTGGCGCGATTCCTTGCTGAACGAGGGCGCTACATTCCCGAAGCGATTGCCCTGGCCGAGCGCGCGGCTCATGAGCGTCAGGACGTGGTGACGATGGATGGACTGGCGTGGTCGTACTTCCGTGCCGGTCGCGTGGCGGATGCAGCGTCGGCGATTCAGCGGGCAACGAGACTGGGCACGGTCGATCCGCGCATCCGCTGTCACGCGTCAGCGATCGCACTCTCGCAGCGGGAGGATGTGGCGCCGGCCGATGTAGCGTGCGACGTATTGAACCCGCGTGGATGATGACTGGGGATCCGGGACTCGGGATCCGGGACTCGAGATGCGGGATTCGGGATTCGAGCCCAAGTTCGTACGCGATAATCTGGTGATAACTACCGTGAAGCTGTAACCCTCCATCTTTGTGCGCCACCACGACCAGTCGTCTGTGGTGGCGTGTGTCTCGACTAACCACTCCACAGTCCAACAGCGAACTAAACGTTTGGGAGTTGGAAATTGGGAGTTGGGAGTTGACGTGGAGGGGACCGTGATCAATCCAGGTTTACGTGGACGTGGCGTCCTCGTTACCGGGGCGAACAACCGCCTTGGCATCGGCGCGGCGATTGCGCTCGGATTCGCGAGGCTCGGCGCAACCGTATTCCTTCACTACCATCGAACGCCGCCGGGGCAGGGAATTCAGGCCGACGTCTATCGCGCGCAACAGGAGAAGTCGGCCGACGAGGTTCTCACAGCCATCGGCGACATCGGTGGCCGCGCCGCGGCTTACCAGGCCGACTTCAGCGACCTGTCGACCATCTCGCCACTCTTCGACGCCGCGGAGCGTTTCTGTGGCGGAGTGGATGTGCTGATCAACAACGCCGCCACGTGGAGCGCGGACACCTTTCTGCCCTCGCGCGGATCTCGCGGCAATCCGTTCATCGAATTGTGGACTGCCTCGGGTCGAGCGCTCTCGCCAGAGTCGGCCACGCGCCAACTCGTCGTCAACACGGTCGCACCCGCACTCCTCACGACCGAGTTCGCGCGGCGGCACGTCGGCCGCGCCGCGACGTGGGGCCGTATCGTCAATATCAGCACCGCCGGATCGGAGTGCTTCCCATCCGAGGCGAGCTACGGCGCCAGCAAATACGCGCTCGAAAGCTACACACGCACGGCAGCGCAGGAGCTGGGGCAGTTCGGTATCACGGTCAACGCGCTTGCGCTCGGACCAGTGCAGACCGGTTGGATCACCCCAGCGCTCGAGCAGGCACTTCTGCCGACACTTGCGCTACCGCGCATTGGAACGCCCGAGGATGTGGCTGATGTCGTGGTCTTCCTCGCGTCAGAACAGGCGCGCTGGGTGACCGGGCAGAAGATCTTCGTTGATGGAGGGCATCACTCTTAAAGAACTCCCAACCCAAACTGCTCACTGTGCCAACTCCCAACTGTGCCAACTCCCAACTCCCAATGACCGTCGTCCGTGTCCGCGCACGCTAAAGCGTGCGCTCTACGGTCTGTAGCTCCTAGCGAGTGGCGATGACAAAGGGAAGCGGTGGTGACGACGGCGCGTCCCTCGAGGCGGCGCGATCATCGAAGGGATAAAAACGCGCCGGAGGCGACCCATATGGGGACGCCGTTGCAACCAGCACGGAAGATAAACGTGTGCCGTCGATCAGCGGGCGGAGGTGCGTTTTTCCGCGCCGGCCCGGGGCGCGCCAGAGTCGCCACCGCTTCCCTGCGAAGCCTCGATTGCCGCCAATTTATTAACGTGGCCGACACGCAGCAATCCGATCGCCCTGGAAGCTCGTAGTCCCGTGTGAAGGACATGCACAGGAGGGATGGAATGTTTCGAAGATTCATGATTACGTGCGCAGCGATCGCGATTCTCGCGGCCGGCGCAGCGGCGGAAGAGAAGACAGTCATGGTGGGCGGCGCGCCGATGTATCCGTCGAAAGACATCATCGATAACGCCATCAACTCGAAGGATCACACGACGCTGGTCGCGGCAGTGAAAGCCGCGGGTCTTGTCGGCACCCTGAAGGGCATAGGACCGTTCACGGTATTCGCCCCGACCAATGCAGCATTCGAGAAGCTGCCGGCCGGCACAGTGGATATGCTGCTCAGGCCAGACCATCTCGATGCGCTGAAGGCGGTTCTCACCTACCACGTCGTGCCAGGGCGAATCGATTCCAAGATGCTCAAGGAGATGGCGCGCAAGGGCAAGGGCGCCGCGGAACTGAAGACCGTCAGCGGCGACACGCTGTGGATCGCCTGGAAAGACGGCAAATTGTGGCTTCGCGACGGCAAAGGAACGACAGCCGCGATCACTACGGCCGACGTTTATCAGTCTAACGGCGTCATCCACGTCATCGACACGGTGGTCATGGCGAAGTAAGAACTCTGCGAACCGACGCCGCGGCCGGCGAAATCACGTTGCGGCCGGCGCCGCATCTTCACTGGGTCGCAACTGGAGACCGGTGATGCCGAGGGCATCGCAGGTCTCCTTCCATTCCTTGAAGGCATTGACGTCCTCGACCAGGCGCGAGATCACGTCTCGCGGGTTCACACGAGCGCTCCCGTTGGTTAGTTCGAGCGGTCGGCCAGGGCTTGTCTCCACACGCCAGCCGGCCCGCATCAGCGCTGCCCCGATGCCCGCCGTCATCATGTACACAGCGCTCCCGATTCGCTCCTCCGAGCTGCTGATATCCATCTTCCCGCGCAGCATCCGGCCCAGGTCTTCGTACGCCCTCTTGCCAGACGGAAGTTGATCGATCGTCGTCGTCCCGAACCAGTCTGCGTGCGCTGCGGTCATCCGTTTCCATATCTCTGCGTAGACCGCCGTCCCTACGTCCTTCCATTGAATGTCGCGGAATTGTCGCAT
Organism: Vicinamibacterales bacterium; assembly: GCA_035649635.1. Lineage (GTDB taxonomy): Bacteria > Acidobacteriota > Vicinamibacteria > Vicinamibacterales > UBA2999 > Gp6-AA40. The sequence goes on from DASRJE010000190.1 coordinate 48,037, forward strand.
CGAGTCGCTGCCGACGCCACGTTCCAGCAGTTCTCGACCCTTCCGCTCGGAGTCACCGACAACAGGCGCGATGTCGACAGTGGTCTTGGGGATGGAGGCCGGCGGCAGCAGCTCGAGTGCGGCGACGCGTTCGCTCATCGGCGGGTGGGTGTCGAATTCGCCGGTATTGGTTCCTGTTGTGTATTCCTCGGCCATCCGTTGCAGGGCTTGATCGGTTTCCGGGCTTGCCATGAAACGTTCAAAACCTTCCGCGAGCGGCGGTATGAAACCTGACCGCAGTACCGGAAGGACTTCGTGCTGAAGGTACGTCACATAGGCCGGGCCCAACATCGCAACTTTGCGCAATGCACTGACCATCGGCGCTGCACCGGCGACGCGCGCCGCTGTTTCGTCCGCCACGAACTCCTGCTGTCGTGACACGGCCATGGTCAAGCGCATGAACACCCGCGCATACCAGTTGAAGACCGACTGCAGGAACGTTTGGTCGACCCCGACGAGCGTCCTGGCGATTGCAGCGCGTGTCTTGTAGATCAAAGGGCCGATACCAACGTCACCGGAACAGTAGTGGCCGAACTCGTGCGCGATGACGGCGCGCAACTCAGGTGTTGTCATGTTCGTCATCAGCGGGAGGCCGACGCCCATGACGCGCCTGGAGCCGAAACCCATGAAACCTCCGCGCTGGCTGACCCAGGCGTTGACCTCGTTCAACAGATAGACCTCCGAAGGACGTTGCTGCGACGTTGCCGCCGCCACGTCTTCGATCATGGCGAACAGTTGCGGGTCGGACTCGGGCGTGAGCTGCGGGCCGGGAGGTTCAAAATGGTCCGGCCTGGGCACCAGGGCCCAGAGGATGGTCAGGGCGGCGCCCCAACACACCGCGGCAATCCTGAAATCGACTCGGCTTAGATACTCGTACTCGGCGTACGGGACCCACAGTAGCGCCGCACTGATCGCCAGCGCAAAAGCGTAGTAACCCGCCATCAGGACAATGGCCAACAACGCCCGGAACGCCAGCGAACGCGACACTGCCATGTAGGTCCTCCTCCTCGATTCACAACGGTCGTGGCACCCGGATCGAACGCTTGACTTGGGACCCACCCGATAGCGAGAATCGCGCTTTCGCTTTCCTTTTTCATTAGCGCACTCATGAAGAGACCACGTACCCGGCACACTACATTCACGGCAGCTTGCTTCCTCGCGATCGCGGTGTTCTTGTTGAGCGGCTGGCAACGGTCTGCAACCGCGAGGCAGGCGAGCGATGAACTGGACCTCGTCCAGATACGCCCAAACTTCTACGTCATTGCAGGCGCCGGTGGCAACATCGTCGTGCAGACGGGACCCGAAGGCGTCATCCTCGTCGACTCCGGGACCACTCAAGCGGCGGACAAGGTCCTGGCGACGATCAAGCGGATTACGACACTACCGATCCGCTACATCATCAACACGAGCATGAATCCGGATCATGTCGGCGGGAATGACACACTCGCCAGGGCCGGACTCAGTATCCTGCCGGGCGCTGTCGCGGCCGGCGCGGGGTTGGACGACGACCTGGTCTCCAACTCGGGCCGGGCCAGCGTACTGGCGCACGAAAACGTGCTGACCAGGATGACGGCCGCAACGGGTAAGGAGGCTGTCCCGTTCGCGCTGTTTCCGACGAAGACATTCGCCTACAGGCTGTATTCGATGTACCTGAACGGCGAAGGCATTCAAGCCCTTCACATGCCCGCGGCGACGACCGATGGCGATCTGGCCGTGTTCTTCCGTCGTGGTGATGTGATTGCGACCGGTGACATCGTCGACACGACGCGGTGGCCGTTCATCGACGTCAAGCGTGGCGGCTCCGTTCAAGGCGAGCTCGATGCACTGAACCGCCTGATGGATCTGGCCATCCTCAACGTGCCGATACAGTGGAACCCAGACCGCACTCTCCTCGTGCCCGGGCACGGGTTCGTGTACGACAAGCTGGATCTACTCGAGTACCGCGACGCCGTAACGGTCGTTCGCGACAGAGTTCAGGACTTGATTGACCAGGGCAAGACGCTCGCGCAGCTCAAGGCCGCCGATCCAACGCTTGGATATAGAAGTCAGTACGGGGCCGAGTCCGGCCCATGGACGACAGATATGTTCGTCGAAGTCATCTACAACGAGCTCGCTGCGAAGAAGGGGACCTCAAAATGAGCCGCGCGCTGGTTGTTATCGTCGCGTCGATGTTCATCGCTGTCGGGTTCGCACGCGTCGATGCGCAGCGCGGAAATCCACAACCGCCGCGCGCACCGAAAGCCGCCGCGCCGATCGATCTGACGGGGTACTGGGTTTCGATCGTGACTCAGGACTGGCGCTGGCGCATGGTGACGCCAAGGAAAGGCGACTACCAGGGCGTTCCTCTGACCCCCGCGGCCGCAAAGGTTGCCGACGCCTGGGATCCGGCGAAAGACGAAGCCGCCGGCCTGCAGTGCAAGTCATACGGTGCGCCCGCGCTGATGAGCGTGCCCGGCCGTATTCACGTCACCTGGCAGGACGACAACACGCTCAAGGTGGATGCCGACGCGGGGACGCAGACTCGAATCTTGCGATTTGGTGCCGCACAAACGGCGGCCAACACGCCGCGGACCTGGCAGGGCGTCTCGCAAGCGGAGTGGCTGATGCCGCGCCCTAACGTGCCGCTGCAGCTCCGACCGGCGGAACGCGTCGCGGATACACCGCCGATTCGTCCGGCTGGCGGATCGCTTCAAGTCGTAACCAAAAATCTCCGTGCGGGATACCTGCGGAAGAACGGCGTCCCTTATAGCGAGAGCGCCGTGATGACCGAGTTCTGGGATCTCTACAAGCGGCCGAACGGTGAGGAGTGGCTCACGATCACGACGGAGATCGAGGATCCTCAGTATCTGCGCAACACAAGACGGGTGGCGCCGGTCTTCAAGAAGGAAGCTGATGGCAGTAAATGGGACCCGACTCCTTGCTCAACTACATGGTAAGTGTAGGTCAAAGGGCAAAGGTCAAAAGTTAGGGCAAAGGTTTTCAGGTGCCAGGGTCAAAGTGTGCAACGTACAAAGCACAAGGTGCAAAGTCCCAGGGGCGATATGGAAATGCGGTCTAAATCAGGTTTGTTAGCAATACTCGCTGTCGTGGTGTTGTCGGCGGCACCGGTCTACGCCCAGATCGATCTCACCGGCACCTGGCAGCGTGTGGGACAGAACGACAACGGTGCCTCGCGGGAACCGGTCGATCTCCTGGGCATGCCGTTCAGCGCTGATGGCCGGGCGAAGGCGCTGAGCTACGACATCGCGGCCCTCTCAGCGACCGAGCGCCAGTGCCAGATGTACCCGCCGATCTACGCCATCGTCGGCCCGTTCCCGCTGCAGTTCACCATGGTGCCGGACCCGGTCACCCAGAGGCTGCTTGCGTGGAAGATCGCGGGGTGGGGTGATCGCGACGAGACGGTGATCTGGATGGACGGACGGCCGCATCCGTCGAAGAACGCTCCGCACTCGCACGGCGGCTTCACCACCGGCGAGTGGGAGGGCGACACGCTGACGGCCGTCACCACACACTTCAAGCTCGGCGACATCAAGCGCCACCGCGGCTTCAACAGCGATCGAGCGACGCTGACCTATCGTTTCAACCGGCACGGCGACACGCTCACTGTCACGGGCATCCTCGAGGATCCCGTGTATATGGCGGAGCCGTACGTGTTGACCGAGGTCTACCGCCTCACGACCAACCCGAACAACTTCCCGCTGACCGCGTGTGAGCCGATCGAGGAGCTACCGATTCTTCACGAGAATCCCGCGCTCGTTCCACACTACCTGCCGGGCAAACATCCCGCGATGAACGAAGTGACGGAGCACTACAACATCCCGCTCGAGGCAGTGGTCGGCGGACCAGAGACGATGTATCCGGAATACCGGAAGAAGCTCAAAGACAAGTACGTGATGCCGCCGCCGTGCACGGAAGGATGCGGTCGTCCGCCCGCCCCTGGCCAAGGTCGGGGACAGGGTCAGGGCCTGAACCAGCAAGGTGAGCCTCCGGCCGGGGGCCGAGGCGCTGCTCCTGCAGGTGGCAGAGGTGCCGGCGCTGGCGGTGGCGCGGCGCCGCCCAAGTAAGTCCTGCTCACGCGGTTACGTAGCGGCGGGTCTTTAGAGACCCGCCGTTCAGGTCCGGCTAAAGCCGGACACTACGTTTACCGTATCAATAAAATCCGATGCCGCGGCCCATGACGCCGACGCCGGACCACAGCAGCACCGACATGACTGCCACTGCCTTTGCCACCATCGAGTTGGCGCGCACGTCGTCACCTAGCGCGACGCGCTGGCGAACGAAGAAGGTGAAAAGCAGTGCAGCTGCGAGGAAGTACATCTTCAGGCGGAACGCTTCGTTGAAGTAGTACTTCGAAAACGCCAGCGAGGCCATGAGCGGAATGCCCGTGAGGAACATGGCGACGACGCTGCCAATCAACCACGGTCGCGCTTCAGTGGCCACTTCGGCGACACGCTGACGAGGAAACACCCAGCCCAGCATCCGCAAATCAACGACAAGGACTGCACCGCCGATCACGGCAAGCGCCAACAGATGCCCGGCCTCGAAAGCAGCAAAGGCCCAAAGAGAGTTGTTCACTGACGTGCCGAGCCACGAGTGCTCGAGCCACTGAAAGAACGGGGACATGAGGACTCCTACACGAGCGGTGGAAACCAGTTGTACGCGACGAAGCGCCCAGTGACGACGATGGCTGCCCAGAGTGCAATGGAGGCCGCGCCGGCAAACTTGGCGGCACGCGGTGTGATCGCGGACGTATCCCACTCCACGATCCGCCGCTCGATGCCGAGGTGAAACGCCAGCGCATTGAGCAGCGCCAGGAACAGACCGACGGCCTTGACGCGGAAGAAGATGTTGCCGAAAAAGCGTACCGGATCAGAGGCGAAGAGCAGCAGACCACTGATCACCATGAGCACAGCACCCACTGTGATCCAGGGAATGAGCCGCGCCCAGACTTCCGACACCGCGATGCGACGCAGGGTGATGCCGAGCAGTCGCAGGTCCCACAGCAAAAGGAGGCCTATGAACATGCACAGAGTGAGAACGTGGACCGATTCAACGACTGGATAGATGTAGGTCGACTCACGGATTCCGGAACTGAACGGTGTGTTCGCGAGCCACTGACAGAATGAGAGCATCGTCGACATACGTCGAGCGTAGGGCGACCACGGCGAGATGTACCTGAAGTCTTCTTAAATTCTTCGTCAGAGGACCGACTGCGCGAGGTTTGGAGCACGGCCGCGCAGCCTGAAGGCTGCGCTCTACGAGTGCCGGTGAGACGGTCTGATGATCGCTTTCTGAAGTGAAGCTGAAAAACGCGTCAGGAAAGCAGCAGCCGCTGATCGAAGACGGGACGCTTGCTACCGACGAGTACATCCCACCATTCGAAGTGCATGGCCATCAAGTGGTCGAGCTCGCGCGTTTCGGCGCTCGGCTCACTTTGATCGAGAGCGGGCATGCAGTAGGCGGCGTGCGGTGACGCTTCGAGCATGTGCAACACACCATCCGAGAAGCCGCCGCCGGCATAGGCGATGCACCCGGCCATCGGGAACGCCTTGAGATCGTCGAGGGCGTACGGGATCTTCTCGTCGACGGTGCCGATGCTCTCCTGAAATTTGCATTCGATTGCGAACGCGCGGTTGCTGCGTTCGCAGACGCAGAAGATGTCCACGTGCCGGTTCTTGCCAATGATGGTCTTGCCGATCTGGATTTCGCGGTACACCTTGAGGCCGCGATCCTCGAAACGCCGCGAGACGTAGAACGCAACGAGATCGGCGTACGCTGCGCCCGTCATCGCCGCGAACCCATGAGCGCAAGCAGATCGGTGTCGCCGGGCGAGATGACGTCTTCGGGCTGATGACCATCGCCGAACTTCCGCAACCGCTCGGCCGACCACCGAACGGCCTCAGGGTTGAGGTCGGTGCCGATGAATCTGCGTCCCAGCTTCACGGCGGCAACCCCGACGCTGCCCGATCCCATGAACGGATCGGCGACGACGTCGCCTGCGTGTGAGCTTTGAGCTATGACGACTTCCGAAACTTTCACGGGTTTTTCGGCCGGATATCCGCGATGGATGCGCGGGACGGTGATGATGTCCGCGACACCGAGGTCATTCAAACGACGCTTGCCCTTCTCGAAAAACAGGATGAACTCGTATCGCGCGCGATAGTGATAGCCCATTCCAATCGCTCGCTTGTCCCACACGAGTGGCTTCCAGAATTTGAAGCCGGCGCGTTCGGCCTCCGGCTTCGCAATAAACATCGTCTCGGCGTCGCAGAAGAGATAGAAGTGCGTATCGGGCTTGAGCACCCGAAAGACCTCGGTGAACAGCTCGCCGAAACGAGCGTTGGGAAACACGCGAAACCAGTCGTTGCTCGACGCTTTGCTGTGCTTCAGTCTCGTTGTGGTGCCGACGGCGCGGTGTTTCTCGAGCGATTCGTACGCAGGATCGGTGACCACCAGGTCCACCGACTCGGTCGCCAGTTCACGCAACCAGTTGACGGCATCGAGCGCGGCGAGCTCGAAGAGAGGTTTCACGACGGGCATTATAGGCTCTCTGAAAGCGGGATCCGGGACTCGGGATTCCGGGTTCATCCGGTCTGCGGATTCAAGTTCCGTTCGAAGCAGTATCGCGTGGTTCGGTGACAGAGCAGGTCACAGCAAGCGAGACTCCCCTTGCTTGCTGTGACAGCATCTTCTGCCCGCCCTCCGGGCGGGCGGGACTCTTGAAGGCCGCTTCAGAGCTGGTCTCAAGTGTACGGAGTCGCGGGCTTCAAGAGTCTGGCGCCGGCCTCGTCATCGAGGAGCACCAACGAGCGCGCGGCGCGTTGGAGCACGAGCGACACCGGCAATCGGGAATGATCCTGCGTAAGCGCTTCGTGCATCACGGCAGCCTTTGACTCGCCGAGCGCCATCACGATCACGCGTTCGGCGCTCGTGAGGACGGGCAGCGTCATCGTCATTCGCTTCGGCGGCGGTTTGGGCGCGTCGACGATCGGCAGCACCAGCTTACGGTCCTCGGAGAGCGCCGCATGACCCGGAAATAGTGACGCCACGTGACCATCGGGACCAACCCCCAGCAGCACCAGGTCGAGGCGTGGCTGAGCACCCAACACGCGCGTGATTTCGTCGCTGTATGCGTTGGCGGCGACGTCCAGGTCCGGATCGTCGGCAGGCATGCGATGGATATTCGACGGACGTGCGCCTGAGGCAGCGAGCCACAGGGAATGGGCAAGGGAGAAGTTAGAGTCAGGTGACGAGGGCGGGACCGAGCGTTCGTCTACCCAGAAGACGTGCGTCGCGCTCCAGTCGAAGGGCACGGTGGCCAGGGCTGGAAACCCATGAAGGCCCACCGAGCCTCCCGGTAACACCAAGGCGAAACGCCCTTGTCGAACCGTGGCGCGCGCGGCCTCCTCACGCGCATCGGTCGTCAGCCTGTCGAGCAGCAATGCCAGTGGGCCAACCAGGGTCTCCGAATCCCTGGCATTTTTGTCGGTGCGATCAGTCATGTTCGCCGGTGCGATCGGGGATCATTATCGGTGCGATCCCGTTACTTGTCGGTGCGGTTGCCGATCCTCGTCGGTGCGGTCAGCGACCAGCAGTAGAGATCCTATACTTGCTTTTTCGCCTGGAAGGAATCGCAATGCGTGAACCGTCTGACGCTCTCGTGATCTTTGGCATCACTGGAGACCTTGCGTACAAGAAGATCTTTCCCGCGCTGCAGGCGCTCGTCAGGCGCGGACGACTGACGGTACCCATCATCGGCGTGGCCCGCGCGGGAACGCTCGAGGCGCTGATCGAGCGCGCCCGCAACAGCCTGAAAGAAGACGGGAGCTTCGACGCGACCGCCTTCGACAAGTTCACCGCACTACTTCGGTTCGTCTCGGGTGACTATAACGATGGCAGCATCTTCGTGAAGCTTCGTGAGGCACTCGGAGACGCGCACCGGCCGGTGCTCTACCTTGCCATACCACCCACGGCTTTCCCCGTCGTCATCAAACACCTGTCGACATTCCACTGCTGCCCGACAGGCGCGCGCGTGATCGTCGAGAAACCGTTCGGTCGCGACCTGCAGTCGGCACGTGAGCTCAACGCCACGCTGCGAGCCGCCTTTCCTGAGGAGTCGATCTTCCGCATCGATCACTACCTCGGAAAAGAGCCGGTGCAGAACATGCTGTACTTCAGGTTTGCCAACGCATTCCTCGAACCGATCTGGAACCGTTATCACGTTGACCACGTGCAGATCACGATGGCCGAGCACATCGGAGTTGTCGGAAGAGGCGCCTTCTACGAAGAGACCGGGGTCATTCGAGACGTAATCCAGAATCACCTGCTGCAGATGGCGAGCTACCTCGCCATGGAGGCGCCATCGTCGACCTACCCCGAAGCCGTGCGCGACGAACAAGCGAAGGTGCTGCGAACGGTCAGGCCCTTGGCGACTGACGATCTCGTGCTCGGTCAGTTTCGCGGCTATCGCAGTGAACCTCAGGTTGCACCTGATTCCAAGGTTCCGACCTTCGCGGCAATGCGACTCTTCATCGATTCGTGGCGATGGGAAGGCGTGCCTTTCTACGTGCGCGCGGGAAAGTGCCTGCAGGCGACCTCAACGGAGATCATCGTCAATCTCAAAGAGGCGCCGCCGGTGGTGTTTCACGAGACGTCGCATGGCGACAACTACGTCCGGTTCACATTGGCGCCGAACGTGGCCATCGACATCGGCGCGTCGGCCAAGCGTCCCGGAGAAGGAATGACTGGCGAGGCGGTGACGCTCTCCGTCGTGGCGACGGAGATGCAGGGGCAGGGGACGCGACTCGGCCCGTATGAGCGGTTACTGGGCGACGCAATGATCGGCGACGCGACGCTCTTCGCTCGGCAGGACGTTGTCGAAGCCGCGTGGGCCATCGTCGATCCGATTTTGAACGTGCCGGTCATGCCCTCTCCGTACGACTGCGGGAGCTGGGGTCCGCCCGAGGCCGATCGCCTTGTGGCGCACATCGGCGGCTGGATGCCGACCGCCACGATGGCACCGCAAGCTGTCGCGGACTAGATCGCGGATTCTTGTTGGTGCGATCCTGCTGATGCTTGTCAGTGCGATCAGCAATCCGCGTCGGTGCGATCACCGATCAGATCTACTTCTGAAGCAAGTGCGCGTCGGCGTAGCCGGGAAGTTCGCGGATGCGGACGAGATCGCGTTCGGCGTCCTGCGCAGTCGCGTAACCGTCGAGGCGAATCTGCAGGACCATTCCGCGCGGCGGGCCAAGGTTGAATTCCACCGCTCGGGCGCGGAATCCGGCGCGGGCGAGTTCCTCGACAAGACGATCGGCGCGCTCGCGGCTCTCGAAGGAGGCGACTTGAATAGCGTAGCTGCCGTCATTTGCCTGGCGCACCGACGAGCGTGATCGAGTCGGGGATGAGCCAAGGCCGCTCGCGAGGCTCTCGACCGATGGTGGAGCAGATGACGCGGGGGCTGTGGTCCACTTCGGCCGCGACGGCAACGCGACAGCGTCGACCTCAACCGCGCCGGCTGCGAAATACAGCAGAAACGCCGCGGTGGCTGCGGCGCCAAGCAGGCCCACGATCGCGAGCGCGATGGCCATGTGCCGATAGCGGGAGCCGCCCAGTGGCTCGGCGAGGTCGGCTTCAGCCGCGAACTCCGACAGGATCTGCGGTGCCGCTGTTTCAGCAATGCGTGGGGCAATGACCTGCTGAGCGGCGCGTTCCGGGCGCGGTGCGATCGGCACGGCCGCCTTCTTGATGGCTTCTACTGCAGCCGGTTCTGTCGTCTTCTCGGCTGGCGTCTCGACGCGGACAACGGGCGTCTTGGTCGTCGGCATCTCGATGCCGAGCAGCGACACCGCTTCGTGGATCAGAGGCGATTCGATGATGGTGACCTTCGCCTGGTGGCCACGCTGCAGCGCGCGGTCGCAGATCAGATTGATGACTCTGGGAGTGCCGCGTGACGCCTTGAAGATGGCATCGATCGCGCCATCCGAGAACTGCACGTGATTGTTGTTTTCGCTCGCGACGGACAGGCGATGACGCACGTACTTGCCGACCTCGTTCGCGGCGAGCGGCGCCAGCTCGCAGCGGACTGACACACGCTGATCGACCTGGCGCATCTGCGGCATCTTCAGATGCGCCTTGAGCTCGGGCTGGCCGACGAGGACCACCTGCAGCAGTTTCTCGCGCTGCTCGAGATCGGACAGGATTCGGATCTCTTCGAGCAATCCCAGCGGAAGGTTCTGCGCTTCGTCGATGATGAGGACGGCGAACGCCTGCAGCGGGACGAGTGAATCGAGGAACTCGTAAAGCGGGTAGCTCAGATCGGGACGTGACGCGCCGGACAGGCTGCCGCGCTTCAGGTCAGTCAGCGACACCACGCCGAAGTCCACAAGCAGCATCTTGAGCAGGTCTTCACGCGAGACAAACGGATCGGGCACGAAGGCCGTGAACGTCCGTCGATCGAGCTGCTGCAAAACGGATCGAATCAGTGTCGTCTTGCCGGTGCCGATTTCGCCGGTGAGGACGACCAATCCCTCGCGTCGGCGAATGCCGTTGAGAAGTTCTTCGAAGGCGGGCGCGTGCGCGGGGCTGCGGTACAGAAATCGCGGGTCAGCGGAGAGGCTGAATGGCTTCTCTCTCAGACCGAAGTGCGGTTCGTAGGTCAGCGATGACGACGGGTTGGACGGCAACGCCGTCAACCCAAACGACCCCGGGTTGGATCGGGTCGCTGCCCATTCGCCGCCGAACGGCGTCTTTGGCAACTGTTGACTCACGACTTGCCCCTTGCTCACCAGCGGCGTCTGTCCGCGCGGTTGCTAGAGGTATCGGCGGGAATGCTGGAAGACTGCACGTAATCGGGATTCCGGACTCGGGATCCGGGACTCGGGAGCCGGACTCGGGACTCGGGACGAATACTCCACGCCGGGATCCCGGATCCCGAAACCTTATCGTCCCAAAATGATGTGTTCGCTGCGAAACAGTGCCGTCGTGATCCGAATGAGAATCACGCTCGCCACGAGGCACGTGCCGGCCGAGGTCAGAAACGTGCTCGGGTCGGGGAGGCGTCCGCCAAGAACGTCGGTCAGCAGCACGAACGGGCCAAGCATGGGAATCCCGTACATCCAGGGCGAGTTCCCGAGCGGGTAGAGGGAGGAAATCACTCCAGGCAACATCGGCGCAAGAATGAGCACACCCATGTAGGTCTGCGCTTCTTTGAACGACCGCGCGAGCGTCGCGACCGCCGCTTGGAGCGCCGCGGTGAACAGACACAGCGGACCAACTGCCAGCAGGATGGGGCCGACGTGCTGCGGACCTATCTCGAGGCGGATGCCCATGTCTTCGAGTCGCATCAGTCGCATCAACTGCGCACACAGGACGGTCGTCAGGCAGACACTGGCGATGGCCGCCAGCGTCGCTGCCATCCACTTGCCGGTGACAAGCGCGATGCGCGGCGCCGGGTTCACGAGCAACGGCTCGAGTGAGCCGCGCTCACGCTCACCTGCGGTGGAGTCGGTCGCAATCTGCATCCCGCCGATGAAACCGGCGACCATGATCAACATGGGGATGAAGGTCAGGATCTGCGCGGCACGTTGCTGTTCCGTGGAGACCTCGATCTGTTCGATCGCCAGCGGCCTGACTGCGGCCGGACTGATACCACGCATGATGAGACGCAGGCTGGTGATCTCGGCGGCGTACTGCTGCAGCAGGAGCTGGACGCGCTGCACTGACGGCTGCGCATCATTGCGCGAGCCGTCTGATATGAGTTGGAGCGGCGCCGGCCGTGACGCTCGAAAGCGATCGGCAAAATCTTCGGGCACGATCACGACCACGGACTCGCGCTGCTCACGAACGGCCTTCTCGGCATCAGCCGGTCCTTCCACGACTCGCACGCCCGATTGTTGATTCAACCAGTTTACGAGCGTGGGAGCACGGTTCAGGCCGACAATCGGGACACGCACCATGTCGGCCTCACGTTGCCTGTCCGCGAGCCTGTTCATCATGAACCCGATGAGCACCGGGCCAATGAGAACGCTGAAGAGGATCGACCAGAGTGCGCGCCGATCGCGGAGCGAGTCCTTCAGTTCCTTCCGGCAGACGATGAGCGCCTGACGCGCGGTGCGTCGCGAACTCACAAGACATCTCCCAAGGTCGAGATCGCCACGACCGCGGCCTTTCGCCACGCGCAATGTCTCTGCAGCTTGAGGAGAAGCTTCACGGTTGCTCTCCGGGATCGAGATCGGCAAGAGCAACGAACGCATCCTCGAGGTTGTCGCAACCGGTCTGATGCCGGAGCTCGTTGGCCGTGCCGTGGGCCACCACGCGACCGGATGCGATGACGACGATCGAATCGCACAGCGCAGATACTTCCTGCATGACGTGACTGGAGAAGAGCACGCAACGTCCCTCGTCGCGCAAGCGGCGGACGATGGTGCGGACGGCGCGCGTGCTCATGACGTCGAGCCCGTTGGTTGGCTCATCGAGCAGGATGTTTTGCGGATCGTGGACGAGCGCTCGCGCCAGGGCGACCTTCGTTCGTTCCCCGTGCGAGAACCCGCCCGTGCGGCGATCCGCGATCGCGCGCATGTCGAGCAGATCGATCAACTCCTCCGTGCGCTGCGCCAGGCGTCCGCTGTCCACCCCCTGCAACGCGCCGAAATAATCCAGGTGCTCACGAGCGGTGAGACGTGGGTACAGGCCGAATCCATCAGGCAGCACACCAAGCCGGGCCTGCGCTTCCTGCGGTGCCTCGACCGCGTCCACATCGTCTACGCGCACACTGCCGCTGTCTGGTTTCATCACGGCATACAGCATGCGGAGCGTCGTCGTTTTTCCTGCGCCGTTGGGACCGAGCAGGCCGGTGATAGCGCCATCCTTCGCGACGAAGCTCACGCCGTCAACGGCAGTCACGCTGCCAAATCGCTTGCGTGCGTCGGTGATCTCAATCATGCGCAGACGCTCCCAGACCCGTGCTCCACTCGACCACTGTTTCGGGAATCATTTGTCGATTTTTCCACCCAACGGGTCGGGGCCGGCTGGTGTGACGAAGAAAGGAGGGCGTCGAACGGATGCGACGCATTTTGTGTCCAGGCCTTCAGCCGAACCTCGTTCGATGAAGTTGCGGACCAATCTATTGCCGCACGGTGTCGTGACGACGCCGTGGCCCGTCGAAGGCACGACGATGTGCATGCCGTGCGAGAGATGTTTGACGACAGATGCGCCCCAGATTGGCGGCGTTACCGGATCGACCTCGCCCGACAACACGAGTACCGGCACGTCTGACACGACCGGCTTGTAGTAGTCAGCCTTGACCTTTCCCTTCGGCCACATCGCACAGGCATCGAGTTGACTGCCAATGAGATGCGAGCCGAACACCGAATGAGAGGTTTCCCGGGCGAGCTCGTCGGCCGATACGCGCGACGCATCCTCGCTGCACAGCACCGAGAGCTGCATTCCGATGCTCATGCTCTCGCCGGAGTCCTCGCCGGCGAAGGCCAGCGCGAACAGACCGTGGAAGTCGTTCTGCTCGGCTCGGTCGACCAGGGCCGGGACAATCGACGCCGTCAGCGGAGAGTAGAGTGCATTGAACATCACGCTCGAGACGAGCCGCGCATTGACGTCGACGTCTTCCGCGATGCCGGTTCGTGGATGCACGACGCGCACACGTCGCGGGTGTCGCTCAAGGCTGGTGATCAGGTTGCGAATTCGAGTCGCCATCCCGGGAAATGTCTCGGAGCACGCCGATTCGGCGTCGCAATCGGAGAGCGCCTTGTCGAGCGCATGCTGCGCATCGCGGGCGGTGAAGACGGGAAGTCGCATGTCGGTGGGCGCGACCCCATCGAGCACGATCGACCGAACGTGTTCGCCGTGCTGCCGCAAGTAAACCAGCGCCGCGCGCGTACCGTATGACCCACCGTACAGGTTGATGCGCTCGTAGCCGAGGAAGGCTCGGACATCGTCCAGGTCGTCCATTGCAATATCGGTGGTGTACAACCGCACGTCGGCGTCATAGCCTTCAAGACATCGATGTAACCTGGCGAGGGCTTCCTCACTCCCCTCGGTAAGCTCTCGCAGCGAGCTGGCTTTCGACCGGCAGTTGAGCGGATTGGACTTCCCGGTCCCGCGTTGATCGACGAGGACGATGTCCCGGGTGCGCTGGACCTGGCGGAACACCGTCCGGACCTGACTCGCCAGCTGGGCCGCTGCCTGACCAGGACCGCCGGCGAGAAAAAACAGAGGATCGTCGCTGGGCGTGTTCGACAGTGACGGCAACACGACAACCCAGAGCCGAATTTGTCGTCCAATGGCTGTGTGGCGGTTCTCGAAGACCGTCACCGTGCCGCACAGCGCGTCGGTCGGACCCTCGCTGCTCAGGCAGGGGTGGAGCCGGTCGAGCTGGCGGTGTGACGGCGTGCTGTTACACGCGGCAGCGAACCACGTTAACGCTATAAGCGTAATTAGTCGGCAGAGGACGCGCCATTCTTTCGCCCGATCGTTTCGAAGAGCGACTTTATGGTCCCGAGCGTCTAAACGACGAGGTTTCACAATAGAATCCAAGGAATCCAAACCTAACGGGTTTTCGGTCTGAACGCGGAAAGACAGAAGGGCTGCGAACATGAGTGATTCTGCACAACAGTCCAGTCTGGCCTCGGAAGCATATTCAGTCGTCCGGCAACGAATCCTGACGGGCGCTATCGGTTTGGGACAGGTGATCTCCCGCCGGAAACTCGCCGCCGAGCTCCGTATGAGCTTCCTTCCCGTATCCGAGGCGTTGTTGCGCCTCGAAGTGGAAGGGCTCCTCGAAAGCCGGCCGCGGGCGGGCACCAGGGTACGAATCCCCTCAGCCGAGGACGTTCAGGGGCATTACGTCGTCCGGGAGGCACTGGAGGTGCAGGCCGCCTTGAGGTTTGCGGCTTTTGCCACGGCCCGCGAGCGGTTCGAGGTGAAAAAGCTGGCCAATCGCGTCGATGTCCTGGGGACGCAATCCGATCGCACCCTGTATCAAACCATGCACCTGAAGCTGCACTCGAGGATTGCGCAAAACGCACGTTGTCCGGCGCTCCTCGAAGCCATCGAAAAGACCCACGCGCTGGCCTCCATCTGGTATTGCGTATTGCGACAGCCGAGTCCGATGGACTCGACGACTCGTCATGCGGAACTGGCGGAGGCGCTCTGCGAGGGTCCGCCGCACGAGGTCGCCGATGCCGTGCGGCAGCATCTGGCCGTGGCCATGAGCAGGTCCCTTGAAGTGCTGCAGCCCTACTTCAAGCTCCGAAAGCTGACGGGAACAACGTTTTACCGCAGCGACCGAAGACCCGTAACCGCCACACCGCTCGTCGCCCACTAGAGTCAGGCCGCCCTGTCCATCGGGGCGGCTTTACCTTCGGGTGTGTTCGACGGCCAGTCTGCCTTCGACTTTGCTCAGGTCCGGAAGACCCGTTATACTCCCCGTAATTCGCTGAAAAATTCGCAGTCCAGGTCGCCGAGCAACCCGTTGACAAGGACAGGATTGCACGGGGAAAATAATCGTCCACAGTTCCAGGGGCGTGGCGTTTGTTCTTGCACTGTCAACGTCCGGGAGAGCTCCGCAGTATTGAAATGTCAGAGAGAGAGAGTCGTGACGCGAGTCGCCGTCGAGAACTTCGCGTGGAGGATTGTTCGATGCGAACCAAGTGTGCAGTCGTAGTTGCTGGAATCGCACTGCTCGTCAGCGTGGTCGGTGTGAGTGCGCACCATTCATTCTCAGCCGAGTTCGACGCCAGCAAGCCGTTCAAGATGACCGGCACGGTGACCAAGGTCGAGTGGATGAATCCACACACCTTCTTCTACATCGACGTCACCGATGAGAAGACCGGGAAGGTCACCAACTGGGCGATGGAAATGGGTAGCCCGAACGGCCTGATGCGCGCCGGCTGGACGCGAAACACGATGAAGATCGGCGACAAGGTGTCGGTCGAAGGCAGCCTCGCGAAGGATGGCAGCCCCACCGGCAACGCGCGCTCAGTGACGATGGCCTCGACTGGTCAGCGGCTGTTCGCGGCCTCCAGCCAGGGCACCACTCAGTAAGTAAGGAGCGTCGCTTGAGCAGAGTTCTTCGGACCGCGCTGACGGGCGCGGCTGCGGTGATCGTGTTTTCAGGCACCGCATGGATCGTCGCCGCGCAGTCTCGTCCAGGCGACGCACCAACACTCCAGGCACAGGGTAGAGGAGGTGGTCGGGGCCGCGAAGCGGGCCCGGCCCTCCCAGCCCCACGACTACCAGACGGAACAGTAAACTTCGGCCGCATCCCCGGTGAGAAAGGTGTATGGGCTGTTCCATACATCACCAACATGGCGATGCGTGTCGTCGGCGACGATGGCCAGTTGTTGCCCGCGATCCAGCAATCCCAGAACGCTGCGCGCGCCGGCGGCGCGGGCGGTCGCGGCGCGGGCGGCGGTGGCGGTGGTGGCGGTGGCGGGCGAGGCGGATCGAAGTCCGAACCGTGGATGCCGTGGATGCCGTGGTCGGCAGCGGTCTACGACTACAACTCGAAGAACGAGTCGAAGTACGACCCCGAGGGTTACTGCCTTCCTCCCGGCGGGCCGCGCATGATGGCCACTCCGTATCAGATGGAGATCATTCAGATGCCGGAACACAAGCGCATCATGATGATCTTTGAGGGCGCGACCCACATCTGGCGTGAGATCTACATGGATGGGCGTTCGTTCCCCGAGGGTGATGCCCTCAACCCCACCTACCTGGGTTACTCAGTCGGCAAATGGGAAGGCGACACGCTCGTCGTCGAGAACAAGGGCTTCAACGAGAACAGCTGGCTCGACTACTTCGGACATCCGCACACCGATCAGATGCACGTGATCGAGCGGTGGACGCGTCCGAACAAGGCCACGCTGCACTACCAGGCGACGGTCACCGATCCAGGCGCGTACACACGGCCGTTCACGATCGCGTGGGACATTCCCTGGAGAGAGGGCGGCGAATTACCGGAGTACATCTGCCAGGAGAACAACCGGTATTTGAATCGCCTGGAAGACGATTTTGGTCAGCCGATCTTTGGTCCCCGTCCGCAGCCCGGACAGAAGCCGTCGACCGGTACCCGCTAGGAGGAAGATTTGAAGCGGTCACGGGTTCTCCACGTTCTGGCACTTGCGATCCTGCTCATCGCACCGAGTGGTGCGTGGGCGCAGTTTGGACATCCGCTCAAGGGACAGTGGAGCGGACAATGGGGTCCGACAGACAATCCGAAGCGCCTGCTTCTCGATCTGCACTGGGACGGCAAGGAAATCACGGGTGTCGTGAATCCCGGTGATGAAGCGGCGGCCGTGAAGTCGGTGACGTTCGACTACTCGAATCCCTCAGCGTGGAAGGTCAAGTTGACGGCGGAGGGAAAGGACAAGTCCGGTAAGCCCGTCGCCATCACTGTTGATGGAACGCTCGAGAACATCGGCGCCTACAACAAGCTGTTTCACGGCACCTGGGTCGAAGGCGGGCAAAAGGGCGATTTCACGCTGACGAGAAATTAATCGCCGGCGGGGCTGAAGACCCGCCGATACGTATCAATAGCCGGGTCTTGTCTTCCAAGACCCGGCTATTGTTTTTTCAGAGATAAGATCCAGAGTTCATGGTTATCGACTGCCACGGGCATTACACCACCGCCCCGAAAGAGCTCCAGGTATTTCGCGACGCGCAGATCGCGGCGTTGAAAGATCCATCAGTTGCCATTCCGACTAAACCTATCAAGGTTTCTGACGATCAGTTGCGCGAGAGCGTGCAACCGCAGCTCAAGTTCCAGAGCGATCGCGGCACGGACGTGACGATTTTCTCGCCGCGCGCATCCGCGATGGCGCATCACATCGGTGACGCGCGTACGAGCCTCGACTGGACGCGACACTGCAACGATCTGATCCACCGTGTGTGCGGACTCTTCCCTGAGAACTTCGTCGGGGTGTGTCAGTTGCCGCAGACGCCGAGCGACGTGCTGGCCAACTGTATCAGCGAACTCGAGCGCTGCGTCAACGAACTGGGATTCATTGGATGCAACCTGAATCCCGACCCGTCAGGCGGACGATGGACGGCTCCGCCGCTGACCGATCGCAGCTGGTATCCGTTCTACGAGAAGCTGGTGGAGCTCGATGTGCCGGCGATGGTTCACGTGAGCGCATCATGTAACGCGAACTTCCACGCGACCGGGGCGCATTACATCAACGCGGACACCACCGCGTTCATGCAGTTCCTCACCGCCGATCTCTTCAAAGACTTTCCACCGCTGCGCATGATCATCCCGCATGGCGGCGGTGCCGTGCCCTATCACTGGGGCCGATACCGCGGCCTGGCCCAGGACATGAAGCGGCCGCCGCTTGCCGATTTGATTCGCAACAACGTGTTCTTCGACACCTGCGTCTATCACCAGGCTGGCATCGATCTGCTCATGAAGATCATTCCTGCTGACAACATCCTCTTCGGATCAGAAATGGTCGGCGCCGTACGCGGCATCGACCCCGAGACGGGAAACTACTACGACGACACGAAACGCTACATTGACGCCGCCTCGATCTCGGGCGAGGCGAAGCAGAAGGTCTTCGAAGGTAACGCGCGGAAGGTGTATCCCAGGATCAATAGGGCGCTGTCAGTAGGCAGTAAGCAGTAGGCGGT
>DASRJE010000191.1:0-47252 GCA_035649635.1 Vicinamibacterales bacterium
CGTCGTGCACACATTCATTGGCGGTTGGGAAGCAACTACAGCGCACTGAACTCTGTGCTCTGGCATCCCGTCTAACAGGGGTGCAGAATTCGAGCGGCCGAGTCTCCCTTCAATCGAGGTAACGAGCATGCCTGCTCTTCGCATTGTCCATGTCTTCGCAGTTCTGGTTGTTGCTGCGTCCGCTGCCTGCAGCATCGACGTCCGCGGCAATGAGGCGTCGACTCGCGAGGAAAAGCGCTTCACCGTTTCAGCCACGGACCCGGTTGATTTGAAGATCCAGACCTTCGACGGCACGATCGCCGTGAGATCGTGGGACAAGAACGAGGTGCTCATCGAAATCGAACGTCGCGGTCCTGACCAGTCGGCCGCCGAGGCGCTTACCGTCACCCAGAGCCAGGAAGGGAACCGTATCGTCATCGAAGCGCCGAGCCCTCGCAATCAGCGGAACGTGGTCAGCTTCGGTAGTTGGGTGTCGCAGTCGGTGAATTTCACCGTTACCGCCCCTCGACGTCTGACACTCGAGGCGCGGACCGGAGACGGGCTGATTGAAGCTCACGATCTCCAGGGAACGATTGACATGAACTCTGGTGATGGCCGCATTGTCGCGTCGAATGTGGAGGGGCAGGTGAACGCCCATACTGGCGACGGCTCGATCGACATCGACGCGGCCACCGGTCGCGTGGACGCCGATTCCGGCGACGGCTCCATTGAGATCGCCGGCCGCCTGGACGAATTGGCGGTGCGAACCGGGGACGGATCGGTTCGCGTGGATGCTTCCGATGGCAGCACTGCCAAGAGCGACTGGAGAATCACGACCGGCGACGGCCGGATCGCGCTCCGCGTACCGAACGGCTTCAATGCCGCCGTCGATGCATCGACCGGCGACGGCTCGGTCCGCGTCGAAGGAATCAGCACACCGCCAAGGGATGGCGATGATTCCGAGCGCAGAAGGGTCGTGGGTCAGCTCGGTTCCGGAGGAGCGACGCTTCGACTGCGGAGTGGGGACGGATCTATAGACGTGACGCGGTAGGATATGCTTCCTCACCTACGAGGAGGCATCACGATGAAGCGCTTTGCAGTTGCAGCCACATGTGCCGGTCTTCTGGCAGCCGGCGTGATCCTCAGCGCTCAAGCGCCTGCGCCATTCAAGCTCGGTACCTTTCAGCTTCAGGGACGCACGTTCATCGGCATCGTCGTTCGCGATACGCAGGTGATCGACTTCGCCGCTGCTGATTCCGTGGTGGGACGAGGCCGCGTGGCTGCACCCGCCGACATGAAGCAGTTGATTGAGCGATACGACTCAGGTGTGCGGGATCGCATCTACGCCGTCGTCAAGGCGGTGACGGCAACCCAAGGCGGAGCGCGTCCCGCCTACGTTCATGATCTGACGTCGCTCAAGATCCTGCCGCCGATCATGTATCCGATGACGATGCTGAACGCGGCGGTCAACTACCGCGAGCACGGGGAAGAGATGGACCGGCGGGCTGGCCAGCCTCAGTCGGCCGGCGCTCCTCCTCCTGGAGCGGCGCTGCCAGGAACCAAGAGTGCGCCCGGAATCTGGGAACGCAAGCCGGACGACAAGCGGTGGAACCCATACGCGTTCCTCAAGGCTCCGTCGGCAATTGTGGGAGAAGGTGATGCGATCCGCATTCCCAAGGGTCGCACGCAGATCGACTGGGAGTGTGAGCTGGGCGTCGTGATCTCGCGAATGGCGAGTCAGGTGCCGATCGCGCAGGCAGCCAACTACGTCTTCGGCTACACGAACGAGATGGACGTGTCTGACCGCGAGGGTCGCGGCGACAACCGCTACGGGTCTGACTGGCTGATTGGTAAGTCACACGACACGTTTGCACCGATGGGCCCCTTCATCACGCCGAAGGAGTTCGTGTCCAACCCGCAGAACCTGCCGGTGAAGTTTTCACTGAACGGAAAATTGATGCAGGATGCGACGACGTCGCTGATGATTCACGACGTCTTCGAGCTGGTTGCCTACGGATCGAGCATCATGACGCTGCGACCGGGTGACGTCATCGCGACGGGGACACCATCTGGTGTGGGTTCGGCGCGGCAGCCACCGATTTATCTGAAGCCAGGCGACCGAACGGTGTGCACGTACGAAGGCGTCGGCACCCTGACCAATCGCGTCGAGGCGGCTTCGTAGCGACTAACGCCGTGGTGGTTGAGCGTACTGCGTGAGGTCGGGCACTGCCGCCTCGCGGAACGCATCGTGGCGCTCGCGACACTTGCTGCATTCGCCGCAGTGCATGCCATCGCGAGGGTTCATGCACGACAACGTCTGTTCAAGTGGCACACCGAGCTGCTGCCCAAGGCGAATGACATCCCCCTTGTGCATGTGCATGAACGGCGCCTCGATCGCAATGTTGTGAGCGAGTCCGAGCGACACAGCGTTTGCCATCGCGTTGAAGAAGTCCGTCGTGGCGTCCGGGAATGGATTCCCGGCGAGTGTGCCGATGGCGACTCTTGCGATACCCCGCTGAACACAATGAATTGCGGCCTTGCTCAACAGGATGACGTTGCGACCTGTGAGATAGACGTCCTCGTCCGGAGTGTCAAAAGCCGGCGGAACTCCGCGCAGTGCCCAATGATGAGGGGGGTACAAGTCCGATACGGTGAACGCAAGACGAGCGATGGGTTGGACCCCACGGTAGGCGGGTGCGGCCAGCAATCGATCCGCGGCTCTCAGTTCCTCCTCTTCCCACGCGAGTCCGCAGCTGATGTAGATCGGATGGACTATCGAAGCGCGTGCCTCGGCTGAGGCCAGTACGGCGCTATCAAGCCCTGACGAAAAGAGAACCGCAACTTCCAATTCCCAACTCCCAACTCCCAGGACTCTGACTTCTTCCCGCGAGTCTTGCTTTGGGAGTTGGAAGTTGGGAGTTGGGAGTTCTCGCCGATAAGATTACAGACTATGTACTCGGTCACCAAACGCCTGGATTTCTGCTACGGTCACAGACTCCTCGATTACGACGGCATCTGCAAACATCCGCACGGTCACAATGCAGTCGTCGAGGTGGAGATCCAGACCGACACGCTCGACCGCCGGAACATGGTGGCCGATTTCACCGACATCAAACGCGCGATGAAAGGCTGGATCGATCGCGAGCTCGATCACCGCATGATCCTGCGCCACGACGATCCCCTGGTCTTGTCGCTCCGTTCACTGGGTGAGCCGGTGTATGTGCTTGACAGCAACCCCACCGTGGAGCGGATTGCGCGCCTGCTGTTCGACGTTTCGCGCGAGCAGGGGCTGCCAGTCTCGCGTGTGACGGTATGGGAGACGCCGAGTTCGTGGGCAACCTACAAAGCCTGATTGCGTTCGACCTCGATGGCACGCTGATCGATTCGCACCGCGACCTCGCTGAATCCGCCAACCAACTGATCGTAGAGCTCGGGGGATCTCCCCAGCCCGAGGATGCGATCGGTGGGATGGTTGGAGAGGGGGCGGCGGTCCTCGTGAAACGAGCTCTCGACGCGGCCGGTCTCGAGCACCCGTCGTTCGCGCTCAGCCGGTTTCTGGAAATTTACGACACGCGCCTCGTCAACCACACGCGCGTGTACGACGGGATCCTCGACGCGCTTCAACAGGCGCGACACCACGCCCGACTCGGCGTGCTGACGAACAAGCCTCTCGGTCCGACGAAGAAGCTGCTCGATGCGTTCGCGATCGACGGTCTCTTCGAGAGCGTGATCGGTGGTGATGGTCCCTATCCTCGAAAACCCAGCCCCGAAGGACTGCTTGCGATGATGGCGTCGATGGGTGCGACTCGCGAACGCACGCTGATGGTTGGCGACTCGGGAATCGACTACGAGACGGCGCAACGGGCGTCCGTGCGTTGCTGCATCGTTTCGTATGGGTTTGGATTTCGGACGTTCTCGCGCGATCGGGTCCAGGATGGGAATTCAATAGTCGACGACGCGGCCGGCTTGAGCGACGTGATACAGCAATTCCTGCATTCGTAGAGCGGGGGCTTGAGTCCCCGCGTTGCGTGCCGCGCAGGCTCAAGCCTGCGCTCTACGTGAATAAACTCCCGAACGAAAGCGCCACGAAGAAGCCGTAGAACAGCGTCATCACGACGAGGGCGACACGGCGCCACATCGGCGGCCGCACGTGCGGCGGCAGCAGTCGCGTATTGATGTACAGCAGGTGTGGCGCGGCGATAACGAAGACGGCGCCCGCCACATTCGCGCCCAGTTGCAGCAACACGATCGGTTGAGCGAGCCGCATGGCGATTAATCCCCACACGACCAGAATGCCCAGTACCGTGTAATAGACCGCGCGTACGTCGCCGCCGCGCCAGGCGCGCACGCGCCGACTGCCGGTCCACAGGATGTCGGTGATCGCGCGGACCATCCCCTCCAGGTTGTCCAGCTGCGTCTTGAACAGCAGCCATGCGCCGAGGAAGGCGATGATACCGGCGGTCAGTGCACCGGTGCGGCTCCCGATCGCAGCCGCCAGGGCAGCGCTGATGCCCAGTCCCTGAATATTGGTCCCGCGCGGCAGGAAGGTGACGTAGAGAAGCGCCGGCAGCAGCATGCCGAGAATCGCGCCGATCCAGAACAAACCCCACTGATCCGCCGACACGATGCGCCACCATCCACGCCAGCGATCCATCGATGCGGCATCCGCTGGAAAGACGAAGCCGGTGTGGGCGACGATTCCTCGTTCACCTGCGGCGGCGGCAGGAATGTAGCCGGCGCGCTCGCCCATCCCGTAGCCGCGATCGCGGGCCCAGTTGGACAACACGAGATTCACCACGCCGCCGCTTCCCGAATATGCGACCAGCGCACCCAGGAGGAAGAAGTCCGCGCCTGCGGGCAGCGGATCGAAAGTCCCGCGGACGAGATCGACTCCACCGAAACCCGCCGCGGCCTCGAGCCATGCGCGAGCCGGCGCGTAGAGCAGCGTCAAGATGAAGAACCCGCCCAGGATCGTGACGACGAGCACCCAGTTGAGAAGCTCCAGCGTGCGCTCGATCCGTCGGCCGACCGTGAGAATGGCAACGCAGCCGAGAAAGGCTGCGACCCCGATCCCGTAAATCGCCTGGGCATCGGCGGCAACCGCCAGGCGTCGCGCAAAGAGAAAGAAGATAGCCGCTGCCGCCGTTCCCGCCCATGCCGGCCAACCGACCTGAAGGAAGTAGAGCGCAGCGTAGACCCACGCCCACAACGTCGACGAGGGTCGGGTGCGCATGAACCCGGTGAACACCGGCTCGCCGGTTGCGAGCGTATAGCGCATCACCTCGGTGTTGAAGATCGTCTGCAGTGTGACGGCGACGATTACGACCCAGAGCAGCGAGAGGCCGTGCTGCACGAACGCTGCCGGGCCGAGGAGAAACTCGCCGCTGCCAATGGACACGCCGAGCGCGATCACGCCGGGTCCGACGGCGCCGATCCATTCGAGCCCTCGCGGCCTCGGCGGCTCGGGGAGTTCTGCAGGTTGCCAAGCATCGAGTCCCGAGCGGGCCTCGAGCGGCGTCACTGAAGGAGGTGTCAAGGCGGGGGATTATAATTCGCCTGCTACGAAGTACTCCGAGGAGGCGCATCATGGGACGGCCGCTCACGATCACGGCAATCACGGTGCTCATGGTCGTGCCTCTCGTCGCCGGGCAGGGGTCTCAGGCCGCGAACGAATCGCTGTGGGAGGCATCCCGCGCTGGCGATACGACACGCATCACGGCAGCGCTCGCGGCGGGAGCCGATGTCAACGCCAAGTCTCGCTATGACGTCACGCCGCTGATCTTCGCAGCAGGCAACGGGCGACTCGACGCAGTCAAGCTGCTGCTATCGCGCGGCGCGGAAGTCAACGCGCAGGACACGTTTTACCGTGCCCGCGCTGCCGACATGGCGTTGGTCAATGGCTATGCGGAGGTCGCACTTTACCTCGTACAAAACGGGTCCGACGCTGACAGCGCCCTGGCCGCAGGAGTCCAGGGAAACGACGAGGCGATCGTCAAGGCTGCATTGGCCGGGAAAGTGACGCGTCAGGGGCTTCAGTCAGCGATGAGTATGGCCGGCGTAATGAAACGCGAGGCGCTGATCCCCATCATCAAGGGAGTACTCGACAAGCTCCCGGCCGAAGCGGCTGCGCCGGCATTCGTCATCAACCCCACCACGCTTCCGAAGTACGCCGGCACGTACCGCGATGCATCGAGCGGGTTGACGATGACGGTGACGGTTGATGGCGGAGCCCTGGTGTCCCAGGTTCAAGGTCAGCCAGCCGTGCGGCTCGTCCCGTCGGCTGAAAACGTGTTCCGCGTCGCCGAAATGAACGCGACGCTGACGTTCAATGAACGAGGCGGTCTGGTCGAGTCAATCTCGCTCGTACAAGGTCCTGCCAATCTCACCCTCGGTCGTATTGCGCCGGAGGCAGCCGCGACGCCGGCATCGGCCGCGGCGGCGGCAGCACCAGCGCCAGCGGTTCCGACGGCTCGCCCGGGCGGTCCGAGAAATTGGCCCTCGTTTCGCGGTGAGGGCGGCTCCGGCAACGGGGACGGCCAGCGTGCCGTAACCGAATGGGATGTCGCGAGTGGCAAAAACATCAAGTGGAAGACGGCGATTCCCGGCATCGCCAACTCGAGTCCTGTCGTGTGGGGCGATCGCGTATTTGCCGTGACCGCGATTAGCAAGGCTGGTGACAACACGTTCAAGACGGGTTTGTACGGCGATGTGAAGCCAGTAGACGACCTATCCGAACATCAGTGGAAGATCTACAGCCTCGATAAGTCGTCCGGAAAGATCGTGTGGGAACGCACCGCCGTCACGGCTGCCCCCAGGACCAAGCGGCACACGAAGAGCAGCCAGGCGAGCTCGACGCCAGTAACCGACGGGCGGCGGATCGTTGCGGTGTTTGGATCGGCCGGCGTGCTGATCGCGTGGGACTTCAACGGTAAGGAGCTCTGGCGCGTCGATATCGGCGCGCTCGACAGCGGGTGGTTTTTCGACCCCGCGTTTCAGTGGGGCCACTCGAGCTCACCGATCATCTACCGCGATTCCGTGATCCTGCAGGCGGACGTGCAGAAGGGTTCCTACATCGCGGCGTGGGATCTGGCAACGGGCAAGCAACTCTGGAAGACTCCGCGCACCGACGAGATCTCCACGTGGGGAACGCCCACGATTTCGCGAACGGCTGACGGACGCGACGAGATTGTGACCAACGGCACGAAGATTCGTGGCTACGACCCGGCGACGGGCAAGCAGTTGTGGACACTCGGACCAAACTCGGAGATCACGATTGGCACTCCCGTCGTCGGCAATGGTCTCGTATTCGTGACCGGCGGCTATCCACCCGTTCGGCCAATTTACGCGATTCGGCCAGGAGCTGAAGGGGACATCTCGCTGCCGAAAGGACAGGAGTCGAGCCAGGCAATTGCCTGGAGCAACATGAACGAAGGCACATACATACCAACGCCGCTCGTGTACGGCGGATACCTGTTCACCCTGAACATTAACGGCGTCATGACCGCCTACAACCCCGAGAGCGGTCAGCGCGCCTTCCGCGGACGCGTTGGCACGGGCGGATCGTTTTCGGCTTCACCAATCGCAGCCGATGGAAAGCTCTACGTGGCGAGCGAGGATGGCGAGATCTATGTCCTGACTGCCGGCCCCGGGCTGACGCAGATTGCAAAGAACGACATGAAAGAAGTGATCATGGCCACGCCCGCGATTTCCGACGGAGTCATCGTCGTGCGAACCCTGGGTCACTTGTACGGCATCGGCCAATGATCTTTGGCGGCTAGCGATGGAGGGGGCCCTCCTGGCGTGAGCCATGTCGAAGGCAGACCCGCCGAACGTTCAAAGGGAACGAAGGAACGCGAGCAGCGCCGCTCGGTCGCCGTCGGTAGCGCGCTCGTATCCACGCCGCGAAAGATCCGCTTCGTTCGCGTGGCGTCCGATGGTCTCTTCCAGCGTAGCCGCCGACCCGTCATGCAAGAACGGTCTGCGGAATCGAAGTCCCCATAGCGCCGGCGTGCGAATTTCCTCGGGTGCGGCGACACCCTGCGCGATGCCATCGCCGGTCCCAATGTCGTGCAACAACAGGTCCGAAAACAAAGGGACCTGACGATGATGAAAGAGCGGATTGCCGCTTGGCCCTGTCTGAATGGACGGGACGTGGCAGGAGGCACAGCCGATCGCGTGAAAGACCTGTTCGCCGATCCTCGCCGATTCTCCGATCGGGCCCCGTGCCACCGGCGCCAGCAGTTTCATGAAGCTGGCGAAGTTGTCGATGCCGCGCCTGCCCGTTCGCGGATCGCGTTTGTCCTCGATGTCGGGGATCAGATCGCACACCCGCATGCGATCGCCGGAGACGCCGACGGCGAGCTCCTGTGAGAAGAGCTCGTTCGTAATCCCCATTTCATTGCGGTAGGCATCGGCGCCGAACGTCAGCAGCGTGGCGTGCTGCGCTTTCCATCCGAATCGTCCGACTCGCCTTTGATTCGTTGCGACATCAGTGATGATGGCGGCCCGGCCGCTGATGCCGTCGCGGTTTCGATCGACCGGATCTTCGAGCGCCAGAAGCGACTCGTCAGGGATGGCTTCGACCAGCCCGGCACCGAAGAGCGGAATCGGCACTCGACGGGCGACGATCGTCGCGTCAACTGGAATCACCGGCTGGCACGAGTGACTTGGAACAGAAAAGAGATGAAAGAGCGTCTCGCCCGACGGATCGACGGGGACGAACTCCCCTCGTGGGCCGCGCCGTGCGGCGCGGACTTCCGCGATGTGTCCGGTACCTCCGACCGCCGGCACGCTGTGACACGCGCCGCAGCTCGTGCCGTTGTACGCCGGACCCAGGCCTTCGTCCGAGGTCTCGACTTCGAGAAAGTCGTCGAGACCAAGTCGAAACTCCTCGAACTCGACCGGGGTAACGCCCGGCAGCGGCTCGCCGGGAAAGCCGCCCGGTGTCTGCGCCGCGAGGAACCCACCCAGGAGCAGAAATGACACCGGGTGTAATTTCCAGAAGCGCCTTCTGAGGAAATCACGCCCGGTGTCGTTTTCGCGCTTCATGACTGACCTCGCTATTCGGTTGCGATGATGACGCCGCGCATGAAGGCGTGACCGGCACCGCACAGCCTGGAGCATTCGAACGTGTAGCGGCCGGCGGTGGGTTGAAACGTGACCGAGGCGACGCCGCGACCGCGCTTGGGCAGCTCGAGGTCGATATCGGTGCCTAAGATGTGAAAGCCGTGCATCGTGTCTTCGCTCGTCAGTCGAATCTCGAGTCGCGTGCCCGCTTTCACGCGAATCTCCGATGGATTGAAGCTGAAACGCTCGGCCGTGATCTCAACGACCTGGGGTTCCTGCGCGCCAGTCCGGCTAAAGCCGGACACTACATCTGACGGACCTGATGCCGCAGCGGCGAGAAGCGCGAGTGACGTCAATGCGATTCGCATCAGAACCACCATCCCAGACCGACGTTGAATGAATCTGGCGCTTGAACGACCGAACTGCGGCTGCGCACGAGCGAGTAATCGAATTTGATCGCGACGTCGGGATCGGGCCAGTAGGTCGCACCGACAACCCACGCATCCCGATCGAACTCGGGAAGTCCGACGTAGCCGCCTGGCATCCGGAACTGCGTGTCGAAGTTCTCGTAGCGGACGAAGGCGCCGACTTCACCATATGAGGCGTTCGAGATCGCGCGATAACCGGCCTCGCCGTAGAAGCCACGCAGGACGCGCGCGATGTTGGGGTTGACTCCGACACGAAGTGCGAGGGCCTCGTTCAATTGCCCTGCGTTGTCGATCCAGACCTGCGAGAACTGTCCGCGAAGTTCCAGCCTGCGGCGGGAATAACGGCCATCAAACTCCGCGAGCGACACCGGCACGTCGAAGACGGGACGGAACTGGAACCCGGAGCGGCCTGACCATCCGCTCGCGCCGAGTGTGAGACCGCGAATCGCGACGTACTCGAGACGTCCCGTTACAGCAGGCCGTCCGACGTTTGCTTCAGCGCCTTTCTGGCGGCCCTCGCGAATGCCCTCTTCGGCGGTGAACTCGGCGGCATCGAGTGGTGCCACGACGAACGCCCGATAGCGCCACCCGCGGCCGAGTTCTCCATGGACGCCGGCGCCAGCTTCGAACCACGTCGTCGGGATGATGACAGTGTCATTGAAGGGGCGTTCGACGCCGTAGTAGACAGGTGGCTCGTGCCGCTCGTTGATGATGCCAATCGGCATCAGCATCATCCCCGCGCGGACGTTGAATGAACGGGAGAGGAGGAAGTCGACGTACGCCTGCTCCAGCTCCAGTTCACCTTCCTCTTCCAGCCCCTCGACGACGGCGTGCTCGAGTTCCAGTTCGCCGACGAACCGGATACGTTCCGAGAAGGAGTGAGTAACGAGCAGCACGAATCGATGAAAGTCCAGTTGAGCGTCGCTGAACTCCGGGTTGTTGAAATGAAAGTCCATGTAGCCCGAGAGAGCCGTGCGCGGCGGCGGGGCCGGTTTCTGCGTTGCCTGGGCGAAGGCGGGTACCGACAGCAGGACGAGGAGCAGAACGTGAACGGCCTGTACGAGTACTTTCGATGCCGCTCGCGTTCCCAGAGTGAGCCGTCGATCGTGGCTGCCGCGCACGCGCACGCTGTCCGCCGCGGCGTCGCGCTCCTCGACCAGGATCGCCTCTCCCGGTTTGAGGTTGTGCTGTTCGATGAAGCGCAGGAAGTCCTTGTCCTGATCGATCACGCGGGTGACGGTGACGGTCGTGTCCAGGGGGCACGTGAGCAGCGTCTGGACCTTCTTCTGCGGCTTGACCATGCCCTCGGCATTCGGAATCGGATCGCCGTGGGGATCGGTCTCGGGGCGGCCGAGCATCGCGTCCATGCGATCGACGAGCCGCTCGCTGACGGTGTGTTCGAGTTGCTCGGCCTCGTCGTGCACTTCGTCCCACGAGTACCCCATGACCTGAACGAGGAACAGCTCGATCAGGCGATGACGACGAGTCACGAGCGCAGCGAGTCTCTGTCCGGCTTTTGTCAGCGCGACTCCGGCGTAGGGCTCGTACTCGACGAGCCCGGACTCGGCGAGCGTCTTGACCATGGTGGTCGCGGTTCCCGGTGTGACGCTGAGGGCGGAAGCCAGCTGGCCCATCGGGAGCAGGCGTTGCGGTGGCTCCAGGCTGTTGGTACCGATGTAAATGGCTTTGAGGTAGTTCTCGACGGTACTCGACGGCATTTGACGGGAGTGTAGTTTGACTTTTGATAGAGAACAATATAAATTTTGATCAGTCAAAATGATCAGCGTTTCTGCGTATGGAGGGTGAATCGCAGGCTTCGACCGCTGCCCAGGACGGCTGGCGCAGCGTGCCCGACGCTCCCAGCCTGCGTGAGGTCCACGGCTCGATTGAAGTCCCGCAGGACGCCGGCTTCTGGCGCAAGTTGTTTGCGTTTGCCGGTCCCGGGTACCTCGTGGCGGTCGGCTACATGGACCCGGGCAACTGGGCGACCGACCTGGCCGGCGGCGCGCGTTACGGCTACACCCTCCTCAGCGTCATCCTCATCTCGAACCTGATGGCCATCCTGCTGCAGGCGCTGGCCGTGCGGCTCGGAATCGCCAGCGGACGCGATCTGGCGCAAGCCTGTCGCGACAGCTACTCGAGGCCGGTGACCATCGTCCTCTGGGTGCTCTGCGAGATTGCCATCGCGGCGTGCGACCTTGCGGAAGTCATCGGCGCCGCCATTGCCCTCAACCTGTTGTTCGGACTTCCACTCATCTGGGGCGTGTCACTGACGGCGCTCGATGTCCTGCTGATCCTCTTCCTGCAGCATCGCGGATTCCGCTACGTCGAAGCGTTGGTCGTTGCCCTCATCGTGGCGATCGCCGGATCGTTCGCGATCCAGATCTTTCTCGCCCGGCCTGAAGTGGGTGCCCTCGTCGCGGGATTCGTCCCGCAAACGGAGATCGTGACGAACCCGGAGATGCTCTACATTGCGCTCGGCATCCTCGGGGCGACGGTCATGCCGCACAACCTGTACCTGCACTCTTCGATCGTGCAGACGCGCCGTTACACCGATTCGCTGGCCAGCAAGAGGGAAGCGATCCGATTCGCGACGCTGGATTCCTCCATCGCGCTGATGTCGGCGCTGTTCATCAACGCCGCCATCCTCATCGTCTCCGCCGCGGTCTTCCACGGAACGGCATATGAGTCGGTCGCCGATATCGGCGACGCGCATCAACTCCTGTCTCCGCTCCTCGGCACGAGCGCGGCAGGCATCCTGTTCGCCGTCGCGCTGCTATGTTCCGGGCAGAACGCAACCTTGACCGGGACACTGGCCGGCCAGATTGTGATGGAGGGGTTCGTCAACATCCGCCTTCGGCCCTGGCTCCGTCGCCTGATTACACGACTGGTCGCCATCGTCCCGGCCGTCATCGTGGTCAGTCTCTATGGTGAGCGCGGAACGGGAGCGCTGTTGATCCTCAGCCAGGTGATATTGAGTCTGCAGTTGCCGTTCGCCGTGTTTCCGCTTGTCAGCTTCACGAGCGATCGTCGAAAAATGGGGCTATTCGTCGCTCCGCGCTGGGTCCAGGCGCTGGCGTGGACGATTGCCGTTATCATTGCAGCGCTGAACGTCTGGCTGCTCTATCAAACGTTCTTTGGCTGACCAGCCCATGTATCGCCGGATCCTCGTCGCCGTCGAGAACTCTCCGGCCGACCGTACGATTCTCACGCACGTGCGCCAACTGGCCGCCCTCACGCAAGCCGAGATCCTTCTCGTCCACGTGGCCGATGGGTGGGCAGCGCGCAACTTCGATCAGCTGCAACTCCGTGAATCCGAGGAGATGAAGATCGACCGCGCCTACCTGGAAAACATTGCCAGGGAACTCACCGCCGATTCGCTCAAGGTGCAAGCCGAGCTCGCCATGGGCGATCCGGCCACCGAGCTCATTCGGTTAGCCGAAGAACGCCACGTGGATCTCATCGCGATGTCCACGCACGGTCATCGCTTCTTCAACGATCTGTTGCGCGGGACGACGGTGAGCAAGGTTCGCCATGTCGTGAAGATCCCGGTACTCCTGCTGCGCGCCCAGTAACCATGCAATATTGATTTTGACGATCGTTGATTATTGAAATCGTTGTTGATTGAGGGTTGTTGATTGGTGATAGGTAGCCATTGATCCCCAATCACGAAATCAATAATCGTCATTCATCAACGAATCCACAATCAAAGATCAAGACTCAACGATGCGCTGTTCAGTTGTTACCGCTCCAGCCACGGCTCCAGCGCGCGCACAAGAAACTCCAGTAGGTCGTCCTCGCTGACATCCTGTGGTGCAGCGCCCGGCTTCACCGGCCGCTCTTCGTCGAGCGTGCGCGAGCCGCGCGTGCGGCGAATCCGGCCGACCACCTGCGGCTGATCGGTATCCGTGCGTAGTGCGAGTTCGATGAAATCATCGCGGCCTTGATCGACCGAGACTCGCACCTCGCGTCCTGGTGTGGAGGCCGTGAACGAATACCCTTCCGCGCGCAACGCATTGACGACCTGACGTGCGAGCGGGACCGCGAGGTTCTCGAGGAACGTCGTGTACGCCTGCTCGGCCTCCTCAGACTTCTGGCGACGCTGCTTTGCACGATCGCGCGCCGTCACCATCGCGGCCTGAATGCGTCTGCGGACTTGCGAAATCTCCAATGCAGTTACTCCCTGGGTAACGGAGGAGACGAAGGTTTGTGAATTGCGTCCTCGCTCTATCAATCAGCCGCCCGAAGGGCGGCTTCACCGGCGTGGCATGCTCCGCGCCTCCGCCCTTGGCTCAGGGCGCCCCGAGCCTCGTCGAGGGGCGCGGTTGGCCGTTTCCTCCGTCGTCGCTGCTAACCAACAACTCCCTCGCTACGCAAACTCTCGATCTCATCGTCGTCGATCTTCAGTTCTCGCAGGATCGCATCCGTGTGTTGACCCAGTGTCGGCGGCGCACTGCGGACTGATCCCGGCGTCTCTGACAACTTGATCGGAACACCGACGACCTTGATCATCCCGGCGGTGGCGTGCTCGACGGATTGAATCATTTCTCGCGCCAGTATTTGCGGGTCGGCAAGCGCCTCCGGCACATCACGGACGTCTCCGCACGGAACGCCGGCTTCGGTCAGGATCTCGATCCAATATGCCCGTGGTCGCGCACACAGGACTGGTGACAACCGCTGTCGCAATTGGGCGTTGTGGACCACTCGAGCGGGGTTGGTCGTGAACCTGGAGTCTTCGGGAAGTGAAGTGACGCCGGCGGCTGCGCAGAAGCGGCGGAATTGATCGTCATTGCCAACGGCGAGAAAGAACTCCCCATCCGCGGCTGCGAAGGTTTCGTAAGGGGCAATCGTCGCATGTCGATTGCCGACCCGACGTGACCGAATGTTCGCCGTCAGGTGCATCGACGCGTGATAACTCAGGATCGAGATCACGCCATCGAGCATGCCTATATCGACCTGTTGGCCGCGACCAGTTTTCTCTCGCGCGTAGAGAGCCAGGACGATTCCTTGAGCGGCCAGCATGCCTGCTACCAGATCCGCGATCGCGACGCCGACGCGAAAGGGCGGCCCGTCGGCATCGCCTGTGATGCTCATCAAGCCGCCTTCGGCCTGCACGACCGCGTCGTATCCCGCCTCGAATTGACGGGGTCCGGTCTGGCCGAATCCTGAGATAGAGGCGTAGATCAGCTTCGGATGCGAGTTAGCGAGCGACGCATAATTGAGCCCCATCCGGGCCAGCGTTCCGGGCCGGAAGTTTTCGACGATGACGTCGGCCCGATCGATGAGGCGATTGATGATGCGACGGCCTTCAGGGCGCTTGAAGTCGAGGGTAAAGCTTTCCTTATTGCGATTCGTGCCCAGAAAGTATGCGCTCTCACCGCCAACAAACGGCGGACCCCACGCGCGTGTCTCATCGCCGTCGCCCGGACGTTCTACCTTGATGACTCGCGCGCCCATGTCGGCCAACATCATCGTGCAGAAGGGTCCAGACAGCACGCGCGTGAGATCGAGGACGAACACACCGTTCAGCGGGCCGGCAGCGGCCGTACGGGTGGGTGGGTCACTCAGGGGCATGTGCGCTTCATTCTAGTGAGGAACAACCTGAACTGTATGTTTGGCGTCAGAATCTGTAGAGAAAGAGGACGATGTTGAGACTGGCCATTCTCGCGTTCCTGCTGTGGCTCGTTCCCTCGGTGACATCCGCGCAACAGCCGCCGGCGTTGCCGGCCGAGCCGGTCGTGGTGGTGATCGGCGAGGGCCTTGTCTCTGCTGTACCTGATCGCGCCTGGATCACCATCGGCGCAGAATCCCGGGCGCCCAGCCCACGCGAAGCGCAGCGCCGCAACACAGAACTGATGAAACCGGTGCAGGACAAGCTGCGCGCTGCCGGTATTCCTGCCGATGCGATCCGGACCATTGGCTACGACGTGCAATACGAATGGGACTTCGTGAACGGCAAGCGGGTCGGACGCGGGTATGTCGCACGTAACACGATCGAAGTGCGGATCGACACGATCGACCGGGTCGGTGAGTATCTCGAGATCGCGGTGGGCTCGGGAGCAACCTCGCTCAACGGCATCAGGTTCGATCTGAAGGATCAAGCGAAGCTGGAACGCGACGCGTTGCGACTGGCGGTCTCCGACGCCCGTGCGAAGGCGGAAGCCGCGGCCGCGGGCGCGGGACGGAGCATTGATCGGATCCTTCGCATCGACGAACAGGGAACCGTCGCCCCGCCGATGCCGGTTCCTTACCTTCGTCAGGCCGCCCAGAGCGCAGCTGCCGACGCGCCTCCACCGATTGCAGCCGGCCAGATCGAAATTCGGGCACGCGCGACCGTGACGGCGGTTCTGAAGTGAGGCACTTCGCGGGCTAGAATTGCCCTTCAGGCATGACACCGCTCGACTACACCCGCGCCCGCCGCGCTTTGATGCGGCGTGATCCCGTCATCGCCGCGCTGATTCGCCAATACGGCGAATGCGGGTTGGCGTCGTCCCAGCGCGCGGATCCGTTTCAGGCGCTGCTTCACGCCATCATCGCGCAGCAGCTGTCCACAAAGGCGGCCCGGACAATCGAGGGACGTTTCTCGGCACTTTTCGATGGCAAACCGACGCCGGCGGCGGTGGCGCGCGCCTCAGACGAAGAGCTTCGAGCCGTCGGTCTGAGCTCGCCAAAAATCAAGTATTTGCGCGACTTGTGTACGCGGATCCTGGACGGGTCGCTGAAACTCGAGACGCTCGAGACGATGGTCGACGACGAGGTGATCGCCGCGCTGACGAGCGTGAAAGGAATCGGCCGCTGGACAGCTGAAATGTTCCTGATGTTTCGCCTTCACCGCCCCGATGTGCTTCCCGTTGGGGACCTCGGCATCGTGAAAGCCGTCCAAAGAGCGTATAAGCTTCGCACACTGCCCTCACCGCAGCGGCTGACAAAAATCGGTGAGACATGGCGGCCATATCGTTCTGTCGCGTGTTGGTACCTGTGGGCAAGTCTTACTACGGCCCCGATCAAGACAACCAAGAACGGACGCGGCTGAACGACTGCCGCGTATATACATCATGAATAGAGCCTACTTGAGCTTTCTCGTTGTTCTCCTTCTTGCCGTCTCCGGTCTGACAAGCTGCGTCGCGAACAAGACCGACACTCAATCATCGTCGGCTGACGTTCCACGCATTCCGTTCGAGAAGTACACGTTGCCGAACGGCCTCGACGTCATCCTGAGCCGCGACGCACGGGTGCCGATGGTCGCCGTCAACCTCTGGTACCACGTCGGTCCAGCCAATGAGGAGCCGGGTCGCACCGGGTTCGCCCACCTCTTCGAGCACATGATGTTTCAGAGCTCGAAACACGTGCCGCCGGACTCGCACTTCAAGCTGCTCGAGGCCGCGGGTGCGAGCGACATCAACGGCACTACCGATTTCGATCGCACCAATTACTTCCAGACGGTACCGACCAACCAACTGGAGCTGGCGCTCTGGCTCGAGTCGGATCGCATGGGGTATCTGCTGGACAAGGTGGATCAGGCGGCGCTTTCAAATCAGCAGGATGTCGTGCGCAATGAGCGGCGTCAGAGCGTCGAGAACCAGCCGTACGGACTGGCAGAAGAGGCGATGATTCAGGGCCTCTACCCCAAAGGGCATCCCTACTACGGCAATGTCATCGGATCACACGAAGACATTCAGGCCGTGAAGCTCGATGACGTCAGAAGGTTCTTCAAGCAGTACTACTCGCCCAACAACGCCAGCCTCGCCATCGTTGGTGACTTCGATCCGGCATACGCGAAGACGCTCGTCGAGAAATACTTCGGCACGCTCAAGCGTGGTCCCGATGTCCCCGCTATCAAGGCGGAGACGCCGAAGATCACGTCGGAGCGCCGCAAGGTCGTGAAAGCTCGCGTCGAACTCCCACGTGTCTACATGGCGTGGGTGACGTCGCCGATTCTGAAGCCGGGCGATGCCGATGCAGACGTGGCCTCGAATGTTCTCGGCGGCGGACGATCCAGTCGGCTGTACAAGAAACTCGTCTATGAGAAACAGATCGCGCAGACCGTGTCGGCGCAGCAGTACTCGCTGATCCTGGGCTCGATCTTTCAGATCGAAGCGACCGCACGGCCAGGGCACACCGTCGAAGAACTGGAAAAGGCGATCGAAGAAGAGCTCACCGCATTCCGTGCCAATCCGGCGGAGGCACGCGAGATCGAGCAGGCGCGCAACACGATCGAAACTAACATCATCGGAGGGCTGGAGCGGCTCGGCGGCTTCGGCGGTATCGCCGATCGCCTCAACTCTTACAACCACTATCTCGGTACGCCGGACTATCTCGCCAAAGACATCGAACGCTATCGTACCGTGAACGCGGAATCGTTGCTAGCGTTCGCGAAGGATCAATTGACACCGAACTCCCGCGTCGTCATGCACGTCGTCCCGGGTGAACCCGAGGCTGTTGCGCAGGTTCCCACGCCACCGGCCCCCGCCGCGGCGCAGGCAGGCGGCGAATCGATCAATGTGGACGAGCCCTGGCGCAATGAGGTCCCGCGCCCGGGGCAGGCGCGTCCGCTGCAGTTGGCGACGCCGGTTTCGGCCAAGCTTACTAACGGTCTCACGCTCATCCTGAGTGAGAGACGCGGCTTGCCGATCGTGGCGACTAATCTGGTCCTGCGGACGGGTAGCGACGCCAACCCTCTCGACAAACCTGGTATGGCGAACTTCGTGGCCGCCATGCTCGACGAAGGGACCTCCAAGCGCAACGCGCTTCAGATCGCTGATGATGTCGCGCGGCTGGGCGCGTCGCTGGGCACGTCAAGCTCGATGGACGCGACAACCATCTCCGCACGATCGCTGACCAAGAATTTCCCGGCGACCTTGGAAATCCTGGCGGACGTGACGCTCAATCCGTCATTCCCTGCCGAGGAGATCGAGAGGCAGCGTGCGAGCCGGTTGGCCGCATTAGTACAGCAGCGCGACAACCCCGGTCAGGTCGCGGCGCAGGTGACCGCTGCGGCGCTCTACGGACCCAAGCATCCGTACGGATACAGCGAGGTGGGAACTGAGGGTTCTGTGAAAGCGTTGACGAAAGACGAGATGGTGGGCTTCTGGAAGCAGAACTTCGTGCCGAACAACGCCGCTCTGGTCGTCGCGGGCGACATCTCGATGGACGAACTTCGCGCCCTTGCCGAAAAATCCTTCGGCTCGTGGCAGGCGGGTACGCCCACGCAGCCCGCGCTAGCCGCACCAACGACGACAGCGGCGCGCGTGGTAGTCGTGGATAAGCCGGGCAGTCCGCAGACGCAGGTCCGCGTGGCCAGCATCGGCGCTGCGCGCTCGTCGCCGGACTTCCGTCCGATGCAGGTCATGAACCTCGCGCTCGGCGGTCTCTTCTCCAGCCGCATCAACATGAACCTGCGCGAGCAGCATGGCTACACGTACGGTGCGTCGTCGCAGTTCTCGTTCCGGCGTGCGCCTGGCCCATTCCAGGTCGCGTCTGGTGTGCGGACCGATGTCACGGGTCCGGCGGTTTCGGAGATTTTCAAAGAAGTCAAAGGCATGATCGACCGCCCAGTGTCGGACGACGAGTTGAAGAAGGCGAAAGACTCGCTCTCGAATTCGCTTCCCGGCGCGTTCGAGTCGAGCGCGAATGCAGTCAGCAACTTCTCGAACGTGTTCATCTACGATTTGGGACTCGACTACTACACACGCTACGCGGAGCAGGTGAACGCCGTGACCGCGGATCAGGCGCTGGCAGCCGCGAAGAAGTATCTGGTCCCGAATGCCATGGTCGTCGTCGCCGTCGGCGACAAGGCCAAGATCGAACCTCAACTGAAGAAGCTGAATCTGGGAGCGATCGAGACTCGCGACACCGAAGGCCGAGTGGCGAAATAAAAAAGGGGTCAGACCCCTTGAGTCGATTGCTGTCAAGGGGTCTGACCCCGCCCGGAGGCCGAAGTATAATCAGGACCAGACCAGTCGGATATGTCCGTTGCCACCTCGGGCCCACTGCGGGCGGCCACATCAGTCGTTGATTTAATCGGGAATACGCCGCTCATCCGCCTGACGAACTTTGAAGCGGGTCTCCGTAATGTCGAGCTCTACGCCAAGGCGGAGTGGCGTAACCCCGGCGGTTCGGTCAAGGATCGGCCGGCTGCCCGGATGATTGCCGACGGTGAACGCTCCGGTGCGTTGACGCACGACAAGATGATCCTGGACGCGACCTCGGGAAACACGGGTATCGCCTACGCCATGATCGGTGCGGCGCGAGGATACCGAGTGCGGCTCTGCGTTCCCGGAAACGTCACTCCGGAGCGGAAACGGATCCTGCGGGCTTTCGGGGCCGAGATCATCTTTACTGATCCCATGCAAGGGTCCGACGGCGCCATCCTGCGCGCGAAGGCGCTCTACGCCGCCGAGCCGGACCGGTACTTCTATGCCGATCAGTACAACAATGACGGCAACTGGCTTGCCCACTACGACACGACCGGTCCCGAGATCCTCGAACAGACGGGCGGCCGCCTGACGCATTTCGTTGCGGGGCTTGGGACGAGCGGCACCTTTGTGGGCGTGGGCCGCAGGCTTCGCGAAGTCAATCCATCGATTCGGCTCATTTCCGTTCAGCCCGACTCGCCGCTTCACGGCCTTGAAGGCCTGAAGCACATGGAGACCGCCATCGTCCCTGGCATCTACGATCCGGCGCTCGCCGATGAGGACATCGGCGTCAGCACCGAAGAAGCGCACGAATTGACGCGACGTCTTGCGCAGGACGGGTTATTTGTCGGCGTCTCGAGCGGCGCGAACCTCGCCGGGGCGCTTCGTGTGGCGCGCAACACGTCGAATGCCGTGATTGTCGTGGTGTTCTGCGACGGTGGTGAGAAGTACTTGTCAGAGCGCTTCTGGGACGAAAGCACGGCGCCGACGCTGGCGCTTCAAACTGCCGTCGAGCAGGCGATTCGCGCACATGGCGCCGAGACCTATCCAAACGAATGCTGCGGTGCGCTCTATGGTCGTGACGGTGTCGTGACGGCAACTCTCGCGCTGTCGAACACGACCGATGAAGGGCCTCGCCGGCGATTCCTCGTGCGGCCGCAGGACTACACCGCGGCGGAGCGGCGGGCCTCAGAGCTTGGTGCCGATCTCCTCGGGTTCTACCATTCGCATCCGGACCATCCCGCGCGGCCGTCGCAGTACGATCTCGATCACGCGTGGCCGTTCTTCTCGTACATCATCGTGTCCGTCCGTTCGGGGAAGCCAGAGGCGATGACCTCGTGGCGACTTCGTGAGGACCGTTCAGCCTTCGATCCGGAACGTCTGACCTATGCCGAACATCATTAACATTCCGACGCCGCTTCGCCCGTTCACCGACAAGAAGGAGGCCGTGGAAGTCAGCGGCGCCACGGTGGGCGAGCTGCTCTCCGACCTGACCACGCGCTACGAAGGACTCCGCAAGCATCTGTATGCCGACAACGGCAAGCTGCGGAATTTCGTGAACGTGTATCTGAACGACGAGGACATCCGTTATCTACAGCGGGAGCAGACGCCCGTGAAGGCTGGCGACACACTGAGCATCGTGCCGTCAGTGGCTGGCGGTGCTCCCACGACTTCAGTAGGGGCGGGTCTTCAGACCCGCCCTGGTAACAGAGTCCGCCCGGACGAAGATCTCTCTCAGGAAGAGATCAAGCGCTACAGCCGGCATCTCATCATGCCGGAGGTCGGTCTCGACGGGCAGCGAAAGCTGAAACAGTCGAGTGTGCTCTGCATCGGTGCCGGGGGATTGGGCTCACCGGCAGCGATGTATCTCGCTGCTGCCGGCGTCGGCCGCATCGGCATCGTCGATTTCGACGTTGTTGACTACAGCAACCTGCAGCGTCAGCTCCTGCACGGAACGCCGGACGTTGGTCGATCGAAGCTCGAGTCAGCGAAGGATCGGATCACGGCGCTCAATCCACACGTGCAGGTCGACACGTACGAGACGGCGCTCTCGTCGCAGAACGCCCTCGAGTTGTTTGGCCCCTACGACGTCATTCTGGACGGAACGGATAATTTCCCGACGCGCTACCTCGTGAACGATGCCTGCGTCATCAGCGGGAAGCCGAACGCGTACGGCAGCATCTTCCGGTTCGAGGGACAGGCGTCGGTGTTCGCGACCAAGGAAGGCCCGTGCTACCGCTGCCTGTATCCAGAGCCGCCTCCGCCGGGACTCGTCCCCAGTTGCGCGGAGGGCGGGGTGCTCGGTGTGTTGCCCGGCATCATCGGGGTGATCCAGGCAACGGAGGCGATGAAGCTCATGATCGGAATCGGCGAGCCGCTCATCGGCCGCTTCCTGATTTATGACGCCTTGAAG
This sequence comes from Vicinamibacterales bacterium, assembly GCA_035649635.1. Classification (GTDB taxonomy): domain Bacteria; phylum Acidobacteriota; class Vicinamibacteria; order Vicinamibacterales; family UBA2999; genus Gp6-AA40. The sequence continues at coordinate 21,801 of DASRJE010000191.1, forward strand.
ATGCGGTTCCGAGAGCTGAAGTTGAAGAAGGATCCGGAGTGCCCGGTGTGCGGGACGAATCCGACGGTGACGAAGCTGATCGACTACGACCAGTTCTGTGGGATTGCTCCTGCGCACGCAAACGAGAATGTTGGAGGAACCGTGAACGATTGGGAGATAACGCCGGGTGAATTGAAGAAGAAGCTTGACGCCGGCGAAACGCCGTTCATTCTCGACGTGCGGGAACCGAACGAGTACCAGATCAATCGAATCCCAGGTTCGACGCTGATCCCGCTTGGCGAACTTCCCCGCCGGTACCAGGAATTGCCTCGCGATCGTGAAATCGTGGCGCAGTGCAAGATGGGTGGCCGGAGCGCGAAGGCGATGGACTTCCTGAAATCGGTGGGATTCAGCAACGTCAAGAACCTCAAGGGCGGGATTCTCGAGTGGATTGACAAGGTCGATCCCTCGCAGCCGAAGTACTGACGCCGGGTCCAAAAATCAGGACCCCGCCTACGCGGTCGTAGGGCGGGTCTTGCCTTTTAGACCCGCTAAGAAAAGCCGACCATTGTTGACGGGGTTTCCCACGGAGACTAAAATACCGACTAGAGAGGTCGGACTTGGCCGAGCATCATGCTGAGGTTGTCGAAAAAGGCTGATTACGCGCTGATCGCGATGAACCACCTGGCGCGCAAGCAGGGCAGCGCTGCTGCGTCGACCAGCGCACGGGATATCGCGGAGCGCTACGACATCCCCATCGAATTGATGGCCAAGGTGCTCCAGCGTCTCGTTCGAACCGGGCTGCTGGTCTCGACGCAGGGGACGCGCGGCGGCTACATGCTGAGCCGCCCGCCGGTTTCGATCAGCGTCGCGGACGTGATTCAGGCCATCGATGGTCCGTTCACTGTCACGGCGTGCTCGACCGACAAGCACGACTGCGAACAGTACAGCAAGTGCAACGTGCGTGGCCCGTTGTGGCAGATTCGCGAACGAATCGTCGCGACGCTCGGAACCGTGAGCATCGCGGAAATGGCTGCCGAAAGTGACTCCGCTCCCGCGGCGGTTGAACTTGCCGTCGTGCGCAGGAGCGGAATGACAGCGAACGCGGGCCACGGCCCGCGACAGGGATGACGATGAAGCTTCCGATTTACATGGATTACCACGCGACCACGCCGGTCGATCCGCGCGTCGTCGAGGCGATGCTGCCGTACTTCACTCAACAGTTCGGCAACGCCGCGAGCCGCAACCACGCGTTCGGCTGGGAAGCGGAAGAAGCGGTGGAGAACGCCCGCAAGCAGGTGGCCGATCTGATTGGCGCCAGCGCCAAGGAAGTCATCTTCACGAGCGGCGCCACGGAATCGAACAACTTGGCGATCAAGGGCGTCGCGGAGATGTACCGCGAGAAGGGCAACCACGTCATCACCAGCGTGACCGAGCACAAGGCCGTCATCGACACGTGCAAGAAGCTCGAGAAGCAGGGAATGCGTGTCACGTACCTTCCGGTGCAGAAGGACGGGCGCGTAAGTCTCGACGAGTTGCGGGCCGCGATCACGGGCAAGACGATCCTGATCACCATCATGACGGCGAACAACGAGATCGGTGTGCTGCAGCCGATCGCCGAGATTGGCGCCATCGCGAAGGAGAAGGGGATCCTGTTCCACACCGACGCCGTCCAGGCCGTCGGCAAGGTCCCGGTCAGCGTGAACGAACTCAAGGTCGATCTGCTGTCGCTGAGCGCACACAAGATGTACGGACCGAAGGGCGTCGGCGCGCTCTACGTGCGACGGCGGAATCCGCGCGTGCTGCTCTCAGAACAGATCAGCGGTGGCGGTCACGAGCGCGGCATGCGATCGGGCACGTTGAACGTGCCGGGCATCGTGGGTCTCGGCAAGGCCGCGGAGTTGTGCCGGCTCGAGATGGCGGCTGATACCGAGCGCCTCCGCAAGTTGCGCGATCGACTGAACGCGGGGCTTCACAAGAATCTCGACGAGCTCTATGTGAATGGCTCGATGGAGCATCGTCTGCCGCACAGCCTGAACATCAGCTTTGCGTACGTCGAGGGTGAGTCCTTGTTGATGGGAATCAACGATGTGGCTGTCTCCTCGGGCTCGGCATGTACCTCCGCGAGCCTGGAACCGTCTTACGTACTGAAGGCGCTCGGCGCGGGTGATGACCTGGCGCACTCGTCAATTCGCTTCGGGCTAGGACGATGGACCTCGGAAGAGGAGGTCGACTACGTCATCGAGAAGTTGACGAACGTCGTGCGGCGGTTGCGCGAGATGTCGCCGCTCTACGAGATGGTGAAGGAAGGCGTCGACCTGTCGAAGATGCAGTGGGTGACTCATTAAGTCAAAAGTCAAAGGCAAAAGTCAAAGGTGAAACGATGGCTTACTCGAACAAAGTGATCGACCACTACGAGAACCCGCGCAACGTCGGGTCGCTTCCGAAGGACAGCGCAAACGTCGGTACCGGCCTCGTAGGCGCGCCGGAGTGCGGCGACGTGATGAAGCTGCAGGTGATGGTCAATCCCGAAACCGGCATCATCGACGACGCGAAGTTCAAGACGTTCGGGTGTGGGTCGGCGATCGCCAGCTCCAGCCTTGCCACTGAATGGCTGAAGGGGAAGACGGTCGATCAGGCGCTCGCGATCAAGAACACCGACATCGTGGCCGAGCTGTCGCTGCCGCCGGTGAAGATTCACTGTTCGGTTCTTGCCGAGGACGCGATCAAGGCCGCGATCGCGGACTACAAGAGCAAGCAGGAAAAGGAAAAGGGCGTACCGGCTACCGCGGGCCACGCGCAGCCGAACGCCTAGTCATGGACATGATTCAGATCTCCGAGACCGCGGCACGAAAGATTCAGTCGCTGATGGCGAAACAGGGCATCAGCGATGGCGGTCTTCGTGTGGGCGTGAAAGGCGGAGGCTGCTCCGGCTTGAGCTATACGTTCGCGTGGGAGCGGCAGCCACGTCTCGGCGACGAGGTGTTCGAGGATCACGGCGCGAAGATCTTCATCGACAAGAAGAGTTACCTGTTTCTGAAGGGGACGACGCTCGATTACGACACGGCGCTCCTGACGAAGGGCTTCGTGTTCCACAACCCGAACGCGAAACAGACCTGCGGTTGCGGCAGCTCCTTTGGAGCGTAGCCGTTCCGTAGGCGGTATGCAGTAGGCAGTATGCGGCCTACGACGAACGGCCTACCGCCTACCGCTTACTGCCTACGACCGAGTGCATTAATGACTCCCGACCCGATTCCTGCACAGCACGTCCCGACTCTGGAATGCCGGAACTGCGGTGCCGGCGCTCCGGTGGACGAGCATTTCTGCCCGCAGTGCAGCCGGATTCTCGCGTTGGGTCGTCACGGTGACTATTTCTCGTTCCTTGGCTTGCCGCGACGATTGACGATCGATCCGGCGCACGTGGAGCGGCGCTTTCGCGACCTGAGCCGTCAGTTTCACCCCGACTACTTCTACAACGCGTCGCCGGCGGAGCGCCTGGCGAGCCTGGAACGCTCGTCATATTTGAACGACGCCTATCGTGCGTTGCGCAACCCGATTTCGCGCATCGAGCATCTGCTTGCGATCGAGGGGCTGCCGCCGGCGAAATCGGAAGATCTTTCGGCAAGCTCAGGGCAGGCGGCAGGGAAGGTGCCGCCTGAATTGCTCGAAGAAGTGTTCGAGCTGAACGAGCAACTGGACGAAATCCGCGAGGCGCGCGAATCAGGGACCGATCCCGCAGTGCTTCGCGATCGGCTCGACTCGGCACGCAAGCCGATCGATCTGAAACGCGAGGGGCACGAGCGGAAAGTCGAGTCGCTGAGTGCGCGCTGGGATCAGCAGTTGGACGCGGGCGATGCAGCCGCGAAGCGCGCGACGCTCGAGGCGCTGCGTGAGCGGCTGCTCGAGCGCAATTACATCAATAACCTGCTGGCCACGATCGATCGCGAGGCATCGAGTTTGGACGTACGCGCGGGCTGAAACCCGCGCTCTACGCAAGAGATGACCGTAGAGCGTCGGCTTTAGCCTCCACGGAACGGCCCGACGACGGAAGACTGTCGACCGAAGACATGGGAAAAGTCGTAGGAATCGATCTCGGGACGACGAATAGCCTCGTCGCGTACGTTCGCGACGGCGTTCCACACGTCATTCGCGATTCGGCGGGTGACGCGCTGGTGCCGTCGGTCGTGTCTCTTGGCGAGGATGGCACGTTCTTCGTCGGCCGTGAGGCACAGCGCCGACTCTTGACCGCCCCCTCGCGAAGCGTGTACTCCGTGAAGCGATTCATGGGACGCGGGATCGATGACGTCCGCGACGAGGCCTCGCTGCTGCCGTTCAATGTCGGCGGTGATCCAGGCGGGGTCGTGCGGATTGGGCTCGACGATCGCGAGTTCACGCCGCCGGAAATTTCCGCCTTCGTCCTTCGCGAGCTGAAGCAGCGCGCCGAGGACTACTTTCGCGAGCAGGGCGAGTTCGACTTCGAGGTCGACCGCGCCGTCATCACTGTACCGGCGTACTTCAACGACGCGCAGCGGACTGCGACGCGTGATGCCGGTCGACTCGCGGGGCTCGAAGTGCTCCGCATCGTGAACGAGCCCACGGCGGCGTCGCTGGCGTACGGCCTCGATCAGCGTGATCGCGGCATCATCGCGGTGTACGACCTGGGCGGCGGCACCTTCGACATTTCGATCCTGAAGGTCGATGATGGCGTGTTTCAGGTGCTGGCGACCAACGGCGACACACACCTGGGCGGCGATGACATCGACCGCCTGCTCGTGGAATTGGTGCTGCGCGAGATGGAATCGTCTGGCCCACTCGGCGGGTCCACAAAGCAGGACCCGCCCTATGGCGCTAGATCCGCCGAGGATATTCAGGCTATCCGCAAGGCCGTCATCGAAGCGAAGGTCGATCTGACCGACGCCGAAGAGGCAGAGATTCGGGTGGACGCGCTGGGATATCGACGCAAGATCACACGCGCCGAGTTCGAGCAGCTCATTCGTGCACTCGTCGAGCGTACGATTCAGCCAGTTCGCCAGGCGCTGGCGGATGCCGGGCTCGAGCCGTCGGAGGTCGACGAAGCCGTCCTCGTGGGAGGGTCCACGAGAGTGCCGCTCGTTCGTCGCCTCGTCTCCGAATTGTTCGGACGAACACCGCACAGCGAGCTCAATCCGGACGAGGTCGTGGCACTGGGCGCGGCAGTGCAGGCCGACATTCTGGTCAGCGGGCGGCGCGAGATGCTGCTCCTCGACGTCACGCCGCTCAGTCTCGGTATCGAGACGATGGGTGGGGTCGTGTCGAAGATCATCCTGCGGAATTCGACCATTCCGGCGAGCGGGCGCGAGATGTTCACAACCGGCGTCGACAACCAGACGGCGGTGGACATCCACGTCCTGCAGGGCGAACGCGAGCTGGCCGACGATTGCCGTTCGCTTGCCCGGTTCAAGCTGCGCGGCATTCCGCCCATGCCGGCCGGCCTGCCGCGCATCGAAGTGCGGTTCCAGATCGACGCGAATGGCATCCTGAGCGTCGCGGCGTCCGAGCTGCGCACGAACGTCGCGCAGACGATCGAGGTCAAACCCTCCTATGGCCTCACCGACCAGGAGGTGGAGCGCATGTTGATCGAATCGTTCGAGCATGCGCAGGCCGACGTCGACGCTCGGCTCCTGATCGAGGCGCGCAACGAGGCCGAGACGGTGATCCACGCGACCGAGAAGTCGCTGCGGCGGCCGAACTTCGCCGAGATCGCCGCCGTCGATCTGCAGCCCGGTGAGCAGGAGCGAATCGAATCCACGCTCGATGCCTTGAAACAGGTCATGGCTGGCACCGATCGCGATGCCATCCGCGAGCGGACGCACACGCTCAATCACGCAACCCAGCACCTGGCGGAAGTCATGATGAATCGCGGCGTTCGCGAGGCGTTGGCTGGGAAAAATGTGAAGGATGTTTAAGGAGGCGCGTGCCTAAAGTCACTTTTATCAAGGACGGGAAGGAAACCACCGTCGAATTCGAGCAGGGGAAACTGGAGTACCAGCATCACGGGCTCCCCGAGTCGTTTCTCGATGTGGCGATGAATTTCGGCATTCCAGTCGAGCACGCCTGCGGCGGGAGCTGTGCCTGCACCACGTGCCACTTGATCGTGCGCAAGGGAATGGAAAACCTGAGCGAGGAGAAGGACAACGAGCTCGATCGCCTCGACACGGCCTGGGATTTGACGACCACGTCGAGGCTCGGCTGTCAGGCCGTGATCAAAGGGGACGTCGTCGTCGAGTTCCCGATGTATACGCGGAACTACGTGCAGGAAGGCGGTGGCATCCAGCTTGGAAAGTCTGATGAAAAAGAACGCGACGGAGCGAGGCCATGAAATGGACGAACTCTGAGGACATCGGGATCGCGCTCTTTGAAAAATTTCCAGCGGTTGACCCGCTAACGGTCCGGTTTACAGATCTGCGCGAGAAAGTGATGGGGCTCGACGGGTTCGATGATGACCCGAAAGCGTCGAACGAACCCAAGCTCGAGGCTATTCAGATGGCTTGGTACGAAGAATGGAAGGAAAGCCAGTAAGATAGGCAGTCCGTCTAAACAGTATGACTTGCCGCCGAATCGCTACCGCGGCGCTTCTGTCATCCGCCCTGGCGCTTCCTGCTGCAGCGCAGGATAGGGTTGACGTCAGTAAACTGCCAGTCAACCTCGAGCGGATCCAGCAGCAACTGAAGCAGGCCTCCGTTCGTGAGGAACGCGACGGTTTGAATCTCCGTTACTTCGTCCCTGTGTACGCACAGGCTCCTCGCATCGAGTTGTTCACGAAGCAGGACAACCTCGAGACTGGTCCAGTGCCGTATGGCGCGCCGAGCCATCGGGACATGATCAACGCGGTGACTCCACAGGAGTTCCGCGCGCCCGCCGCTGATGTCGGCGCCCTCTTCCGTTGGTTCGCCGACAAGGCGAAGGACAAGAAGTAATCTAACCGGGTGCGGGTCCTCGTCGTCGTCGCTACTGAGGCCGAAGTCGGCCCTTTTGTCGCAGGGCTGCGGCGCCTCACGGACGCAGGCTCACGAGTGACACGTTACGAGACGGGTGCTCACGACATCGACCTGCTCGTCACCGGCGTCGGGATGGTGGCGACTGCGTCATGGTGTTCGCGTCTCCTGGCCTCGGAACGATTCGATGTCGCTCTCAACCTTGGCATCTGCGGAAGCTTCAAAACCTCAATCGCGCCAGGTACCGTTGTTCACGTCGTGTCGGATCGCCTCGGGGAGCTCGGCGCTGAAGACGGCAACAGCTTTCTCACCATTCAGCAGATGGGGCTGCTCGCAGACGACGAGTTTCCTTTCAAGGGCGGCAGGCTCGTTAACAATTCGCCGCCGCCGAACACGACGTTGGCGAGTCTGCGCGCGGTCGATGGCATCACTGTCAACACGGTCCACGGCGACGAGGCGTCGATCGCAGCCGTCACGGAGCGCTTCGGACCGGACGTTGAAAGCATGGAGGGAGCCGCGTTCATGTACTGCTGCCTGACACACGGCGTGCCCTTCGCCCAGGTGCGAGCCGTATCCAACATCGTCGAGCGACGCAATCGGGCAGCATGGAAACTGCACGAAGCGGTCGGCGCCCTGGGCGCCGCCGGTTTACGGATGCTGGCGTCATGACGCTCACGCTGGGGTTCTCACCGTGCCCGAACGACTGCTTCATGTTCGACGCGATGGTGCACGACCGCATCGATTGCGAGGGGCTCGATTTCTCCGTGCGGATGGCCGACATCGAGGCCTTGAACGCATCGGCATTTGCGGGAGAGGCGGACGTGACGAAACTCAGCTTCCACGCCTACGCCTATTGCGCCGATCGCTACGTGCTGCTCGATGCGGGCAGCGCGCTGGGGCGCAACTGCGGTCCGCTGTTGATCTCGAAGCGTGCCATTTCGAATGAGGAGGTCGCAACGGGGAAGCTCCGAATCGCGATTCCCGGCAAGTACACGACCGCGAACTTCCTCCTGGGTCTCGCGTTTCCGCACGCGAGGAACAAGACCGAATGCGTGTTCTCGGAAATCGAAGCTGCGTTGATCGACGGTGTCTTCGATGCGGGGCTCATCATTCACGAGAACCGGTTTACCTATCAGGATAAGGGTCTCAGGAAGATCATCGATCTCGGTGAGTTCTGGGAGTCGGAAACCGGTGCCGCAATTCCGCTCGGCGGGATTGTGATCAGCCGCCGATTGCCTGACGACGTAAGGCAACGGGTCAACCGGGTGATGCGGCGCAGTGTCGAGTACGCCTTCGCCAATCGCACGGTGAGCCTGCCGTTCGTTCGCGCCAACGCGCAGGCGATGAGCGACGATGTAATGTACAAGCACATCGATCTGTACGTGAACGACTATTCCGTCGACCTCGGCCCGGAGGGCAGGCGCGCCGTTGAGGTGCTCTTCGAGCGGGCGCGAAAGTCAGGCATCATTCCGACGATGAGAGAGGATGTGTTCCTCGGTGCCTAGCACGTCCCTTGAGACGTCACGTCTGCTGCTGCGGCCGCCGTCGCCCGAGGATGCTCGAGCGATGTTCGAGCGCTACGCCTCCGATTCCGAGGTCACGCGCTACCTGGGATGGCCGCGTCACACATCGGTCGAGGACACGAAGGCGTTCGTCGGCTTCAGTCAGTCGGAGTGGGCGCGCTCGTCGACGGGTCCCCTGCTCGTGTTCGCTCGAGACTCCGGCAGGTTACTGGGCAGCTCCGGTCTGTTGCTGGAGACGCCGTACCGTGCGCAAACGGGTTACGTGTTCGCGCGCGACGCGTGGGGACACGGCTATGCCACGGAGGCTCTCGGCGCGATGGTGGCGATGGCCGCTGAGCTGACAATTTCGCGTTTGTACGCCTTGTGCCACACCGAGCATCAGGCATCGTGGCACGTCCTGGAGAAGTGCGGATTCACGCGTGAGGGCATTTTGCACGGCCATACGGTATTTCCCAACCTGTCGACAAAGCCATTAGACGTGTTCTCGTACGCCCGAACGCTCGTATGATTGCGGAACCCGGAACCTGGAACCCGGCCCGCCGAAAGAGGTGACATCGTGAACGCGCTCATCCGTCACGTGGTTATCGCGTTTGTAGCCATGATGATCTCGTGGCTCGCGGCGCCGTCATCGGCCCTGGCGCAAGGCGAGGCACTGAAGACGCAGAAACGCCCGGCGGCCCCGGCGCCGACTCCTCGCGCCGCTGACGGCAAGGTCGACTTCTCCGGGATCTGGACGCCCGATCGAAAATTCATCTACGACATCAACGACGCCCTGAAGCCGGGAGAAGCCTTGCCCATCCAGGAATGGGCGTTGAAGGTCACCTTGGAGCGTCTGTCCAAGGACGACCCTGAGGCATTGTGTCTGCCTGCCGGTGTGCCGCGACAGGCGCCCTACCCGTGGCGGATCCTGCAGACACCGACGCACATGTTCTTCTTGTTCGAGGGAAACATCCACAGCTACCGGCAGATCTTCATGAACGCCAAGCATCCCGATCCGGCGGATCTGGATCCGACCTGGTACGGACACTCAATCGGCCGGTTCGAGGGCGATACCCTCGTGATCGATACGATCGGATTCAACGACAAATTCTGGTTCGACTTTGCCGGTCACCCGCATACCGAGAAACTGCACACCATCGAGCGCTATCGTCGTCCCAACTTCGGCAGGCTGGAGTACGAGGTCACCATCGACGATCCCGGCGCCTACACCAAGCCGTTCACGCTTTACGGGAGTCACGATTACGACGGCGGCACCGAGTTGATGGAGTACATCTGCAACGAGAACAACCAGGACGTCGAGCACATAGTGGGGAAGGATCCACGCAATAAGTACTCGAAGCCCTCGAATTGATGATTGATGATCTTTGATCGTTGACTCGTTGGTGATTGTGGATTCTTGATCGTCGATTGACAATCTGAAATCGCCAATCGACAACGAGTCAGCAATCAGAGATCGCCAATCAACAATGTTCTCAGGCGTGCAGACGGTGATCCGCGATCGTCTGCGCCACGCGCGCGACGATGCGGTGTAACTGGTGCACGCCTTCGGTCAGCGACGCGGGTCCTGGCTGCAGGATGTAGGTCGACTTGATCTCGTAGATGTGGCGGTCGCGAACCGCGGGGATATCCTGCCAGCCCGAACGGTTCGCGATCTTCTCGGGACGAACAGCTTTTCCACACCACGACGCGATGATGACGTCCGGCCTGCGCTCGATCACCGTATCAGCGGACACGATTCGGTCTCGGCCCAGCCGCGCCTCGCGCAACTCTGGAAAGATCGGATCGCCGCCGGCGACCTCGATGAGCTCCTCGACCCACCGGATGCCTGAAATCAGCGGATCGTCCCACTCTTCGAAATAGACACGCGGGCGTATCGGTAGTCGCGATGCCGCCGCTTTGATCGAATCGATCTCGAGCTCGAGCCTGCCGGCCAGGTCGTCGGCCCGGTCGGCGCAACCGACAAGCGCACCGAGTATGCGAATCATCTGCAGAATTTCGGGGATGCTCCGCTGGTTGAACGCCATCACTGGATACCCGCGCTTCACGAGTTCGCAGGTGATGTTTGCCTGGAGATCCGAGAACGTCAGGATCAGGTCTGGCTGGAGCGCTTCGATGCGATCGTACTTGGCGCTGATGAACGCAGAGACTCTGGGCTTGCGCCGCGCTTCGGGTGGCCGCACGGTGTAACCCGATACGCCGACGACCCGTTGTCCTTCGCCGAGGAGGTACAGCGTCTCTGTTGTCTCCTCCGTCAGGCACACGATGCGCGAAGGGTAGCGGCTCATGCCTGTCGGAAACTGAGATCGGCCCAGACGAACGGTTCGCGTGTCACCGTCTCGCCGAGCTCGAGGTCCAGCGCGTCGGTGAACATGGGTCCCGCGGTGACGCACGTATGAAACTCGCCGTTCTCACCACACGGGTCGATGCCCGGCGGCAGGTCGCTCAGAAGCGAACGATCGAACGCTCGCCCGGCGAAGGCGCGATCCAGCACGCGAGTGTCCACGCAGGAGATCCGCGCTTGTAGCCCATGCGCGATCATGTCCTCGGCGAGGCGAGCCGTTGGTACCCCCCACACCGGAAAGATCGGCTCGAGGCCCGTTCCCGCCAGCCGCTCCTCCCGATAGCGCCGCACGTCTTCCAGGAAGAGGTCACCGAAGGCGACGTGTGTGAAACCATCTGCAACCGCGTCGGCGACGGCGGCCGCCATACGCGCTTCGTACACCTCGTTCGGGCACGGATGCGGAATGGGTACGACGCGGAGGGGGCGCCCCGCCATGCGTGCTTGTGCGGCGAGCACGTCGCGCCGGACAGCGTGCATCGCGACTCGATCGACTGCCTCATTGACGGTCGTCAGTAGCGCGGCAACAGCATCCGGGTGTTTCGTGTTGAGCACATGCAGAGCCCACGCGCTGTCCTTGCCCGAGCTCCACGAAAGCAGGATCTTCATTTGAACGTCTCTGGATGGAGTGCGCGGGCGAAGGCCTCGGTTGCCATCGCCAGTCGCGGACCGGGGACGACGAGATAGTCACCCCTCAGGAGATGCACGCGCCGGTTCTTGACGGCTGGCACCGACGAAAGCGCGGACCACGCATCCGCGTCGTCCGCACCGGTCTTTTCGATCAAACCTGAGGCCCGCACTTCGAGGATGACATCGGGCGCGCGCGCGAGCAGCGTCTCGATCGACGGCTGGACTGATTCGCGCGCAACATCGGCGAATACATTCGTTCCGCCTGCGACGTCGAGCATCTCGTGAAGGAACCCGACGCCGCCGCTGGCGTAGACCTCGCGAAGCGTACCCGCTTGACGCTCGAACACCAGCACTACCCGTGGCCGCGTCCGGCCCTTCACGCGGTCGCGCACGGCATCGAGCCGTGCCTGCAGCGATGAAACCAGGTCAGAGGACTCCTTGCGATGGCCGGTCGCGACTCCGATGTCTCGAATAGTGCCGAGTGTGGTGGCGATGCCGCCGTGGCGGTAGCTGAACGTTCGAAGGTGCGCCCGTTCGAGTTGTGTCTGCAGATCCGACTGCGAACCGTACACGACGACGAGATCGGGTCGCAGCGCGAGAATGCGCTCGGTATCTGGATCGAGCAACGCACCGACTTTCGGCAGCGCCTTCACTTCGGCAGGGAACTCGTCGTAGCTGCTGACGGCGACGACCTGCGGTCCGGCGCCGATGGCGAACAACATCTCCGTAATTGCCGGGACGAGCGACACGATGCGCCCGGGCCCCGCGCCGCCCTCCCGGCTTTGCGCCAGTGGCGTACCAAGAAAGAAGACGGCGAGCGCGACCGCGACGAGGGCAATCAGCTTTTGCGTACGAGAAGCCACAGGAAAAACGGACCTCCAATCATTGCGGTGACAATGCCCACCGGGATTTCGACCGGGGAGAGGATCGTGCGTGCCACCAGATCGCACGCGACGAGAAACGCTGCGCCGAAGAGCGCCGATGCCGGCAGGACGATTCGATGATCGACGCCGACCAACAAGCGAACCAGGTGCGGCACGACGATGCCGACGAAGCCAATCGGCCCGGCCAGCGACACGGCCGCGCTGGTGGCTAACGATGCGCTGAAAAAAGCCAGGCGTTGCGCGCGCGGAACATCGACACCGCGAGCGGCCGCGGCATCCTTGTCCACGCTGAGCAGGTTGAGTGACGAGGGAAGCCACGCGAACAGCGCGAAGGCGGCGATGACCAGCGGCAGCGAGGCGATCAGCGTGTCATAGCCGCCAATGTCCAGGTCGCCCATGATCCACCGGGCGGCGCGGTAGACCTGCGCGAAGTCAGCGAGGTACTGGACGAACATGATGATGGCTGACAGAAACGAGTTCAGCGTGACGCCGGCGAGCAGCAACACCGACGTCGAGATCGCATGCCCGTGCCTGGTTGCCAGCCAGTACACGACGGCCGTCGCCGCCGCGGCACCCGCAAGGCTGGCGGCGGGCACGGTCGAGAACGAGCCGAATGTCAGCGCGCCGCCGAAAACGATCACGAGCATTGCGCCGAGCGACGCCCCCGCCGAAACGCCCAGTGTGAACGGCGTGGCCAATGGGTTGCGCAGCATCGCCTGAAAGACCACGCCCGCCGCGGCGAGCGCTGAACCCACGAGCGCACCGGCAAGCACGCGAGGAAGGCGCGCAACGAAAAAGATCTGCGCGTCCACGTTCTGCTCGAATGGGATAGCGGGATCCAGCGCCCGCGTCAGGCTGATGGGAGTGGTGCCCACCAGCGGCGCCAGCGCGCACGTCGCAAGCGCCACCATCCCGAAGCCGAGGAGCGTCGCCGTCAGCCGGCCTCGGATGGACGATCGAGGTATGCGACGCGGCAGTGGTGTCCCGTCCGCGCCCGCTGAATCGACCGTAATCATGAAAGCCGTCCCAGCGGCACGACCGTCAAATGTCCGGCGAGCTCGTGGACTCGAACATCGGCTTCGACGTCGTAGAGCTGTCGCACCATCGCCGATGTCAGAACGTCAGCGGTGTTGCCGGAGGCGAGCACGCGCCCGTTTCGCATGAGGACGAGGGTGTCGCACAGGGATGCGGCAAGGTTCAAATCGTGGGTCGCCATCACCATGGTGGCCGATCGCTCGCGATTCAGCCGCCGCAGGAGCAATCCGACTTCGAGTTGGTATCCGAGATCGAGTGAAGCCGTGGGCTCGTCGAGCAGCAACACTTCAGGCGACTGCGTCAGTGCGCTCGCGATGATGACGCGCTGCTTTTCGCCGCCGCTGAGCGACATATACGAGCGTTCGGCGAGGTGGGATGTCCCGGTGGCAGCCAAGGCCTCGCCTGCGATCGCGAGGTCGGCTGGCCCCTCCAGTTGAAACGGGCCGAGATGGGGATGCCGTCCCATTAACGCCATCTCGAGCACCGTGTACTCGAACGCGGGATGCGTTTCTTGTGGAACCACGGCGATGCGACGGGCAACATAGCGCTTGGACATCGTGGGGAGGGGACGGCCGTCGAGCGAGATCGAGCCGCTATCGGGTGTATGCACGCCAGCGAGCAGCTTGAGCAGCGTCGTCTTGCCGCAGCCGTTGGGACCAATGACGCCGGTGAAAGAGCCACGGTCGATCCCGACACTGATGTCGCGAAGCGCCTTCACCGCTTCGACACCGGTGCGCCGGTTGTACGTATAGGAAACGCGATCGGCGATGAGGAACATCGTCTCCTCCCGGCGTCCTTCGCACCGGAGCACCTTGCGACGTCACGACACGACGTTCGAAGGCAGGGACAGAAAATCAGGCGCGAGGTCTCCTGGCTCGCGGAGTTTTACTCTATCGCTCGCTTGTGTGGAGGCTTTCGGCAAAGGCCCGACGCCAGAAACCGGCCGGTTCCATCGGGAACGATGTTGCCAACAGCACCAACACAAGCGAGTCCTGAAGTAAGTGATTCGATCTGTCTTCCCGAGTCCGGAACCCGGCGGGTGTAAAGACCCGGCTGACCCGGTTCTCAGTGACGTGTGCGACCGAATCTCTCCGCTTACAGTGGCGGGACCGCGTGGGCGTTGCACCCCACTTCCCTCACTCACCTGACTAAGACACCGGGTGTGATTTCCACGTAATCTCCGGAAATCACACCCGGTGTCTTTAATCGCCGAGTATAGCACGCTAGAATTTACGAGGGTTTCCCCGACGCGACGGTACAGATCACAGTGAAACCGCGTGTGAAAGCGGCCGGCCTGGCCGACATCGACGACAAGCTGGAGCGCGGCCAACGCCTCACGCTCGAGGATGGAGTCCGTCTGTTCGATTCTCCCGATCTGCTCGCCGTCGGCTGGCTCGCCAACCGTGAACGTGAGAAGCGGCACGGGATGCGCACCTACTTCAACTACAACCTGCGCCTCGAGCCGACGAATGTCTGTGAAGCCAGTTGTCTCTTCTGTTCGTTCGCGCGTCTGAAGCCCGGCATGCCCGAGGCGTATACGATGTCGCTCGAAGAGGCGTGGGACAAGCTGCGTCAACGCGCCAATCAGCCTCTCACCGAGCTCCACATCGTCAACGGGCTGAACCCGGATCTGCCTTTCAGCTACTACACAGACCTGCTGGGAGGATTCAAACGGATCCGCCCTGGCATTCACTTGAAGTGTTTTACGGCGGTCGAGATTGCGTTTTTCGCGGATCTCTACGGCATGAGTGACACGCAGGTACTCACCGGACTGATGGAGGCGGGCCTCGATTCCCTGCCCGGCGGTGGTGCCGAGATTTTCGCCGAGCGTGTGCGCAAGAAGATCTGCAACGACAAGTGCGGTACCGAGCGATACCTGGACATTCACCGCATCGCGCATCGACTCGGTCTGCGATCGAATGTCACGATGCTCTACGGTCACATCGAGACCATGGCCGAGCGCGTGGATCACATGCTTCGCGCGCGCGCGTTGCAAGACGAGACGGGCGGGTTCCAGGCGTTCATTCCTCTGGCCTTTCATCCCGACAACAACCAGATGCGCAAGCTCCCGGCGCCGAGCGGCACGGACACGCTGCGCGTGCACGCCGTTTCACGGCTGATGCTGGACAACATTCCCCACATCAAGGCCTTCTGGATTGCGACCGGTCTGGAGTTGGCCCAGGCGGCGTTGTGGTTCGGCGTCGACGACCTCGACGGCACTGTGCAGGAGGAGAAGATTTACCACATGGCCGGCTCGGCCACTCCCGAAGGAATGACTACGGCCGCGCTGGGCCGACTCGTCCGCGCAGCCGGGCGGCAGCCCCTCGAGCGCGACACGCTCTACAACATCGTCGATAACGTCGTCGCCTAGCCCCCAATCTGGGGCGTCTTGATCTGTAAACGCCACGAAACGGTATAATTCCCTCAGGTCTAAATCCCGCCGGGCGATAGCCCAGCCACGGGGTTTGGACCTTTTTCACGTCCGGACTTTGCGAAAAGTTTCACAAAGGGGTCCTGAAGCCGATGGCGTCGATCATTCCGTTGCTGACCGAGTTCGAGAAGCAACACATCTCCGAGCGGCAGGCGCTTCCTGAGAAGTACCTCGGTCTCTCAGATGCGGAGATGGACGCGCGCATTGCAGACGCCCGGCGCGCGCTCGGCGACCGGCTCGTGATCCTCGGTCACCACTACCAGCGCGACGAAGTGATCCGCTTCGCGGACTACACCGGTGACTCGTTCCGTCTTGCACGTCAGATCGCCAATCGGCCGGAAGCGGACTACATCGTGTTCTGCGGCGTGCACTTCATGGCGGAGAGTGCGGACGTGCTCTGCGCGCCCCACCAGAAAGTGATCCTTCCCGATCTCGCTGCCGGTTGCTCGATGGCGGACATGGCCGCTCCCGAACAGCTCGAGACATGCTGGGAGGAACTCACTCAGATGGGCATCGCGTCGCAGGGTGCCTCGGGCAAGGCCGCTGTTGTTCCGGTGACGTACATCAACTCGGCAGCCTCGATTAAGGCGTTTGTCGGCGAGCGTGGCGGCACCGTCTGCACATCGTCGAATGCGATGGCGACGCTGAAGTGGGCGTTCGCACGTGGCGAGCGCGTGCTCTTTCTTCCCGATCAGCACCTTGGACGAAACACCGCCTACAAGATGGGCATCCCTCTTGACGAGATGGTCGTGTGGGATCCGGACGAGATCTGCGGTGGATTGGATCCCGATCAGGTCAGCCGGGCGAAGATGATTTTGTGGAAAGGGCACTGCTCGGTCCACACTCGCTTCAGCGCGAAGCAGATTCAGGCCGTTCGACGGCAGCACCCTGGCGTGCGCGTCATCGTGCACCCGGAGGTGCCGTGGGATGTGGTCCAGGCTGCCGACGACAGCGGGAGCACCGAGTACATCATCAAAACCGTGACGAACAGCCGCGGAGGATCCGTCTGGGCTGTGGGCACCGAAGTTCATCTCGTCAATCGTCTGGCACAACAGCTGGCGCCGCAACGAACTGTGATCTCGCTCGATCAATTCGGCTGCCTCTGCTCGACCATGTTCCGCGTCTCACCAAATCACCTGCTGTGGATACTGGAAGAGCTCTTGGAAGGTCGCGTACACAACCAGGTCACCGTGTCAGCCGACCAGAAGCATTGGAACCGCGTCGCGCTGGATCGGATGCTCTCGATCTCATAATAAGGGGGTCGGGAGTCATTTGTTAGATTCGCGCGGCTGTTCTGGGCGCACTGTCCTCGACAAATGACTCCCCGACCCCGTTTGATTGAGGAGGACGAATGGCGCACGAACTGCCCAAGCTCCCGTACGACCATGCCGCGCTCGAACCGCACATCGACGCGCAAACGATGCAGATTCATCACGGGAAGCATCATCAGGCTTACGTCACCAACCTGAACGCGGCACTCGAAAAGCATCCCGACCTGCAGGGGAAGAGCGTCGATGAGTTGTGCCGCGGCATCAACAGTGTTCCCGAGGCCATTCGTACTGCGGTGCGCAACAACGGCGGCGGACACTGGAATCACACGAAGTTCTGGACGTGGATGGCACCCAACGCTGGTGGCGCACCGACGGGCAAAGTCGCCGATGCGATCAACGGCGCGTTCGGAGGCTTCGACGCGTTCAAGGAACAATGGGGCAAGGCAGGCGCCGGCCGTTTCGGCAGCGGATGGGTGTGGCTGCTCAATGACGGTGGCAAGCTATCGATCACGAGCACGCCGAATCAAGACAACCCGTTGATGGAAGGCAAGACGCCGATCCTCGGTCTCGATGTCTGGGAGCACGCCTACTATCTGAAGTACCAAAACCGCCGGCCCGACTACATCACCGCGTGGTGGAACGTGGTGAATTGGGCCGAGGTGAACAAGGCGCTGTAGGTTGGTAGGTAGCTGGGTTGCTAGGTTGCTCGGTCACTCCAGCCCCTAGCCACCTCGTCACCCAGCTACTCACCCACCCAGTTGCCAGCGCT
Source organism: Vicinamibacterales bacterium (assembly GCA_035649635.1). Lineage (GTDB taxonomy): Bacteria > Acidobacteriota > Vicinamibacteria > Vicinamibacterales > UBA2999 > Gp6-AA40. The sequence continues at coordinate 39,635 of DASRJE010000191.1, forward strand.
TGATTGCTTCGATCGGGCGAATCAACATGACGATGTTCAACGTGAGATTGTCGCGAATGGTAATGGCCAGCACGATCTCCGTTACGACCACCCACGCCACAGTCCAGCGCCAGGGCAATCGATGGGCCAGGATGAAACCGATCAGACAAGCCACGATATCGACGATCGAGTTCGTGACGCTATCACCGTAGTAACCAAGCGCGATTGTTGCCGTGCGATAGCGGTTGATGACGGCATCGGTGTTCTCGTACACCTCCCATGCCGATTCGAGGGCGATCGCCACGGCAAGCCGCGTGCCGACGGCGGCCGGCCACATGACCGCACGCGTCAATCCATAGAACAGCGCTCCGTGAACGACGTGGGTGAATGAATATGGATCAAAGACCTGCTGTGAATTCTGGTCGCTGTTGACATCCCCGACCCAGAGCCGGACCGGACCGTTTCTGTAGGCCGGCGGCCGCCCCATGCTCAGCTCGAGTGCGGCGACGAGGACGACGAGTCCGATGGTGACCGTCACATCCAATTGGAAGGCACGCGCGCGATTGCGGGCGTACAAACGGCGCAACATCAGCAACGCCGCTGCGGCCACAAGAACGATCAGCGGTGGGACAATGCCGTCGAGCATTCCAGAACATTATCGCGGTCTGAACGCGTGATGAAGTTTTCGTCAGATTCGCGAATTGCGCCGTTCACGGCAGTAGCATGAAATCGAATAATCCCGCCTAGGAGCGGGGTCCGGGCACTTCGCACCGCGAAGTGTCCGGACTACCGGGTGCTCCTTCAACATCAGATCGGCGTGCGCCCCCCAACACCTTCCCGGGTCCGTAAAATCCCGCCCTTTCCTAGCCTCTTCGACGGTTGTTAATTTCGGGCACGAGGCACGTTTAAGCCAGTAAGCACCGGACTATCCGGATTTCGGCGAGAAAGAGGTATCACATGGCAAAGACACCTGCGAACGCCGCAACGACGGCGCTCAAGGCGGCACTGCCGCCGGGCATCAAGGTCATCGAAATCCCTGAGGACGCCGAGGTCCTCGTCGACGTCGATGTCAACGACATGGTCATCCCGTACACCGTGGCTGCCGACGGCAACGTGGTGATCAAGTCGCTGGTCGACCGCCGGGAGCCTTTGTCACTCGCCGCCGGAACGCATCGTCTCGGGTGGTCGTTCTCGCATGCGGCCAAGGGGTGGATGCACAAGATCGCGCTCAAGGTCGACGGTTCCGAGAAGCTGCTCGAGAAGAAGTCGGAAGCGAGCAAGGATCAGGACCACAGCGTCGGCGTGGTGTTCCTGGTGGTGGCGTGACGTCATGACCACGCTGCGTGTCTATTTCGCGCGCATCGCTGTCGTCATCACCGTCGCCGTTCTCGCACCAGTCACCGCGTTCGCACAACTGCCGACGATCGACGCAACGACGCGTGACGCAGCGCTCGCGGCGGTGCAGAAGGAGTTCGCCGGCCGGCTCGCGGCCGCGTCGAGCGATGCGGACAAAAGGGCGGTCTACCGCGAGATGTTCGAGACCCTCATCAGGAACGAAGGCCTGTATCGCAGGCTCTCGCCGGCCGAGTATCGCGACGTGCTGGCCAAGGACTCGATGCGCGCCTACAGCGAGCGGGTCACGGGTGTCGGCGAGAACCTGCGCGAGTCGGCGGTGTCGCCCTCGGTCAACGCTCCGCTATCAAATCCAGCGGCCAATTCGCTTGTCGAACGCGGCCTGGGCACCGAGCTGATTGCGCTCGCTGCCGATCTGAAGTCGTTGTTCGCCGCCGACGGTTCCGCCGTCACCGTCAACCTGAATGCGGTTGCCCTCTTTCGTGGTACGACGAAGAACAACATCAACGCCGGCGCACAGTATCTCTACGCGCAACGGGAGAACTGGCGGCGACTGACGGGCTCGGTCACGTTTGGCGCCAAGATTCCGGAGAAGGACCTGACTGGGATCAGTGGTATCCCCAATCCCAACGAGCTCTTCGACGCCATCGCCTGGGATGTCAAGTTCCGGGCGCTCGGCGATCGTGATCCTCGTGCGAGCCGATGGTACGGTCTCTTCATCGATCGCATGGGAACCGTCAACGAGCTGGCAGCGATCGTGGTTACTCATCCGGGCATCGCGGTCACCGATTTGGCAGTGGCACGGGAGGCCGCGGAAGGAGTGGTCGGGCAGCGGCTGGCGATCGCTGCCAATCACATTGGGAACTCTCTTCTGCTCAGCGTCAAGACATCAGGGCAGCATCTGACGCAGGTAGAGGGGCGAAACAAGTACGTCGTGGCAGTGATGGTAGACAAAGGGTTCGGCGACGTCGACTTCACCGCGAACGCAACCTACAGCACGGCCGATGCACCTGCGATCGCGGCGACCGACCCGTTCAAGACGAAAGACTGGCAAGTGTCCGCAGCATTGACCGGCAGCATCCTGAAGAACGCCCTCGTCAACGGACGAGCAGCCGAACTCGCGGGATCGTTCAGCGGGATCTTTCCGATGGACGATGACGATGTGCCGGTCGATCGGAAGAACATCTTCAAGGCCAATGCGACCTTGACGTTGCCCTTCATGGACAAGGCGAAGATTCCGCTCTCGTTCACCTACTCGAACGATCCCAACAACCTGATGAAGGAGAAGTACGTCACCGGCCAGATCGGTGTGTCCTACGACTTCGGCGCAATCTGGAGCGCGCTGAAGTAGCCGAGGAATACGGTCCGGCATTCAATGCCGGACCGATGAAGTGAATCAGTGAGTGACGGTTGTCGTCGAGGCAGCCGACTCTGTTTTTGCGGCCGCCGGCGGCGCGGCGACCTTGGGCTCGGCCGGCTTATGCGCCGTCGCTGCCGGCAGACGCTCCTTCAACATCAGATCCGCGTGAGCCAGGAAGTCCTCCATCGAGATCTTGCCTGAATCGACGTCGGCCAGCAGCGAGCGCTGCGCTTTGTACTCCCGATTCTCAATCCCCGCTTTGCTCTGCAACATACGCCAGGCCTTGCGGCGCTCGACGCAGAAGAGCACGAGCTGACGCGAGAGCGAACGGAACTCCACGTCGCCGTTCGCGCCCTGGATAGTGATGTACACCCCAAAATCGGGCACGTAGGAGCGATGGCCTGATACCAGGTAGCGTCGGTAGACGACATCCTGCTGGGTGATCCGCACCAGCATGTTTTCGAGCGGGATCAGCTTGGCGAGGTCGTCCTTCTTCACCTTCTTGAGGTGATTGCGGAAGCGCGCTTCGGTCGCGCACCAGTGCGCCACGGTGTAGCGATACGGTGCGTTGGTGCCCTTGAACCTGGTTTCGAACCAATCCATGTCGATCGAAGGATTGCCCTTGACGTCCAGCGCCTCCTGGTAGGTCTCGCCGAGTCTCGGGTTGAACACGAACTCGGGCGCGCCGCGTGAATCCCGCACGCGTTGGGCCTGGGTCAGCGCCAGGTCGTCGGCCACGCCGTGTTCGGGCTGACACGTCGTGAAGCACTGCAGGAATGCGGTGCCGCGATACTCGATGCCGTCGAGGATCGCGCGGTACAACTTCGGTGCGTTCGCGATCGAGACCTGCGCCACGAACGGCGAGCCGTGACCCGCCAGGAACGTTTCGGCGACGGTCTTCTTCTCCACGTTCTTGCCTTGCGTGGCTGCGCCGAACACGTTCATGTCGTTGCCGCCCAGCATCGGCGTTGAATCCGAGTTCTGTCCGCCGGTGTTGGAATAGACCTGGGTGTCCAGCATGACCGCCTTGATGTTCGGCCGGTTCTGCAGCATGACCTTCGACATGTTCTGATAGCCGATGTCGCCCATGCCGCCATCACCACCAACGACCCAGACCTTTGGCATCTCGAGGATCTCCTGGTCGGTCATCGTCGCGTCGGTGAAGTGCACGTACTCGTAGTATTCGCGCGGGTTGATGACGTCTTTCTCGCGACGCATCAACGCGTCCAGTAGCCGTTCCGGGATCACCGACCGGCGGCCATGATCGACGATGAAGCTTTCACCGAGAAGCCAGCCCACGGTGATGCCGTCCTGGAAGAGTGAGTTCATCCACGGATATGGATGCGGATTGTTCGGCGGCGTCGATCCGTACACCGTGTTGCAGCCGGTGTGCGCGGCCATCGCCATGACCGACATGCCGTTGGCGGCGCGCCCGTCGATCGCCTGCAGGTTCTTGTGGATGAACGCCTCGTGGCGCAGGACCGAGCTGATGGCGCCGACGATGTCCTTGTCGGAGATCGGCCCGTAGGCATCCATGCGGCTCTTGGTGTCCTTGTCATCCTCGCCGCCGAGGCCCATGAGCAGGTGCGCGACCGCCTTGCGGAAGAGGTCGTATTCCTGCTGACTGCGCGCTTTCATCTCCGCGAGCTTCTGTTCGCCGGCGTGCTCGAGCTCGTCGGCCTTCTGGCGGAAGCGATCGGCCTTAGCGTGATAGAGCGGCCGCATGTAGGCCTCGGTCACCGCGGCCACCGAGCGCAAGATGCTCTTCTCGCCACAGCCGGCGCAGGCGCCGTCGCCCGAGACCAGCGCATCGTAGTTCTTCCGCACCATCAGCATGTTGCGGAGCGTCGCCGTCTTCGAATCCTGCGGGCGCACGTCGTTGTAGAGACCGAGATACTTCTGCGATGTGTCAGGCAGGAGGTTGAGGAACGCGGTCCCGCTTTCGTGCTCGGCGTTGACTTCCTCGGTCTCCTGAACCATCCGCAGCGCCTGGTGCTCACCGCAGGCGGTGACGCACGCCGCGCACCCTTTGCAGAGATCCGAAACGAAGATCGAGAAGATGCCGCCGGAACCCGGGCTCTTCTTCTCTGGCGTTGCGAAGATGGCGTTGGCCTTCTGGTACGCCATCGGCACCTTGTCGATGACGTTGAAGAACTCCTCCTTCGCTTGCGGCGAGAAGCCGTTGACCTCGTGAGTGACCTTGCGGATGAAGTCCTGGGCTCGCGGCGCCTCGTTTTTGGCAGTGAGCGCGCCACGCATCAGCTCGCGCGTGCGTTTGCTGATCTCGGGCAGCAGGTTCAGCATCTTCTGCCGCTCGCTGCCGTCGCTGACGTAGCTGCTGACCGCAGTGTAGAGAATCGTATCGAGATCCTGCGAGCAGTTCGGCAGCGCTGTATCGGGACAGACCGCAATGCACTCCATGCACTGCGTGCAGTTCTCGGGGATATAGAGGGGCGTCTCGCGGCGCGCGACGTACTTCGACGCGGTGTCACCACTCCCCGCGGCCATGATGCCGAGCGATGCGTAGGCATTGGCCGGCTGGTTATAACCAAGCTTCGCGCGGAACATCCGGTCGAAGTCGGCAACTCGCGTCAGCGGCGTGCGCTCGTCCTGTCCCTGAGGCAGCGGAATCGTTCGGCAACCCGTGCCGCAGCCCTCGCTGGCCGCAAAGCTCTCGGGCATCACCACTGGAAGCAGCGCCTTCCCTCGCAGCGTCGACCGGTCTGGTGCTTCAATCGCGCCGACGTTGATCTCGCGCACCAGCTCGAAGCCCTTGGTCATGACCTCCATGTTGGAGTTCACGACTGCCTCACCGAGCTTGCCGAACTTCTTCACATACTGCTTGTGGACCGCGTCGCGGAACTGCTCAGGCGTGATGCGGAAGTCCTGCAGCATCGGCGACACCGAGAAGAACGCGCCGAGGAACGCGTTGCCCTGCATGCGGAGCTGCAGGTCACCGCGGTCGGTCGCCTCACGCGCAATCTTGAATCCAGGCAGCGTGAAGACACGGATCTTCTTGTCGATGATCTGCTTTCGCGCCCAGAGCGGCAGCCGCTGCCATGCGGCCTCGCCTTCCTCGTCCGACTCCCACACCAGGCATCCCTCATCGGACATTCCGTCAAGTGGATTGGTGTGCGTGAACGCCTTGGGATCGCAGCAGAGGACGACGTTGACGTGGCGAAGGTCGCAGTTGACCCGAATGCGTTCGGGGGCGGCAATCATGAAGTACGACGTCGGCGCGCCCTTTTTCTCGGATCCATATTTCGGGTTGGCGCTGACGTGGATGATCTCTTTCGGGTTGCCGAACTCATCGACGATCTTGTCGCGGTCGTAGAGCAGATCGTTGAGGTCGCCGATGATGGCGCCCAGGTTCTTGCCGGTCGTGATGGCGCCCCAGCCACCGACGGAATGGAAGCGGACGGCGATCGCCTTGTCGGGCAGCAGCGATGGGGTGTCGTCTGACTTCACCTCGTACGGATGATCGACGCCGAGCACCATGAACGAGGCGCCGTCCGCGGCGCGTTTCCCATCCTTGCGCGCGCGCGTTCCCACAGCGAACTCATAGGCGCCGATCGTGTGCTCCGGCCTGAAGTCGCGCGACCCCAGACCGTATACGCAACCAAACATGCGCGGCATCTGGTCGGCCGTGATCTTCGGAAGACCGGCCTCACCCTGCAGCGCCTTGTTGAGCGCCGTTCGGATATCGCGGCCCATGGGGTTGTCGCCCGCCATCGGCTCGTCGGTGCGCTCCAGCACGATCACATTCTTCTTGCCGGCCAGTGCCTTGACCACGGCCGCTTCGGGGAAGGGGCGGAAGACGTTGATGTGAATTGATCCGACAGTGACGCCGCGCCGCTCTCGCAAATAATCAACGCCCGCCTCGATGTTCTCTGCCGCCGAGCCGAGCGACACGAACACGGTGTCGGTGTCTTCAGTCTTGTATTCGCTCACCAGTCCGTAATAGCGGCCGGTCAGCTCCGCGAAATCCTTGTACGCGGATTCGAAGAAGTCGAGAATCGGCTCCGTGAAGTTGTCGCGACGGGCGACGACGCCCTGCATGTAGTGCTCCTGGTTCTGCACGGGGCCGAGGAGCACAGGGTTCGTCAGGTCGATCATCTTCGGCACCCGCCGGCGCCGCGGTCCGAACAGGATCCGCTGACTCTCGGTCGGGCAGTCGATGATGTCTTCGGGCGCGCCGAGGTACTCGCGGATCAGCGCTGATTCATGTTTATAGAACGTGCGTTCGAGGTGCGACGTGAGGAACCCGTCCATCACATTCATACCTGGCGTCAGGCTGAGCTCCGTGACGCGGCGCAGGATCAGCGCCTGATCCGCGGCCTGCTGAGCGTCCTTGCCAAAGACGATGATCCAGCCGGTGTCGAGGGCGCCGTAGACGTCGTCGTGTCCGCAATGCACGTTGAGCGCGTGCTTGGTCAACGCTCGCGCTGCCACCTCCAGCACCATCGTCGAACACTTGCCGGGCGCGTGGTAATACTGCTCGACGCCGTACACAACGCCCTGCCCTGAGGTGTAGTTGACGACGCGCTTGCCACAGACCGAGTGTGCGATGGCTCCGCCCTGCGCCGCATGCTCGCCTTCGGCTTCGATGGCGATGGTGTTGCGCCCGAAGGCGTTGAGCTTCCCCTCGGCGAAGGCCTGCTGGTAGAGCTCGCCACCCTCCGTCGAGGGGGTGATCGGGTAGAAGACGCCGGCGTCGGCGATACGGGTTTCCGTGTGATAGGAGACGAGCTGGTTGCCGTTGGCCGTAATACGAACGCCGGGGTACCGAGGCCTAGACTTCATACACACGACCTCCCCGTGATCGAACCGACGAATGGTGGCGGACCTGGACTAAGTTCGGATTCTAGCCCAAAAGAATTCTGGACGCTCAGGGTCCGGACATGCTATGAAACCGCCTCGCGAGTT
>DASRJE010000192.1:0-7412 GCA_035649635.1 Vicinamibacterales bacterium
TGATCGACCGCCATCGTCAGCGCGATGCGATCGTTCGGGACGACGGTCACCTGACCTCGGACGCCGGCGTTGTTCAGATTGTTGACATTTCGGCCGGTCGCCGCGTTGTGAACCAGGCCATCGCGACTGGTCCCGGAGAACGAGAGCCGCCCCGCCACCTTGTCGCTGAAGGGGCCGGAGATCGAACCCTTTCCCTGCAGGAAGCCGTAGTTCCCGACGTTCAGCTCGAAGTCGCTCTCCCTGTTGAACGTGGGCTTTCGTGTCGTGACGTTGAGTGCGCCGGCGGTGGTGTTCTTGCCGAACAGCGTACCCTGCGGTCCGCGCAGCACTTCGACGCGCTCAACGTCGAGAAAATCGAGTGTCGCGGCGGCGGGTCTCGCGTAGAAGACGCCGTCGATGTAGAGACCGACGCCCGGCTCGATGCCGTCGTTGGTCAAGCCGAATGGCGCGCCCAGGCCGCGGATGTTGATCGAGGAGTTGCGCGGGTTGGTGGAATAGAACTGCACCGTCGGGATCATTTCCTTCAGGCGGTTCACGTTGAAGGCACCAGCCTTGGCCGCCAGGTCGCCGGTGACCACCGACACCGGAATCGGGACTTCCTGCACCGTCTCTTCGATGCGTCGCGCCGTGACGACGACCGCCTCGGTCAGTCGGGCCGGATTCAACGTAACGTCGACGGCTATCACCTGCCCGAGGGCGATCGTGATCTTCCGCGTGACGGTGTCGAATCCGTCGAGCGCGACCTCAACTCGATACTCGCCCGGCAGGAGCGCTTCGGCCCGATAGGCGCCCTGCCCATCGCTGACCAGGTCAACGGCAGCTCCCGTTGCCTCGTTGATCACGCGGACTGTTGCGCCCGGGATCGCGCCTCCGGAGGAATCGCGTACGACGCCGGCGATCGTGCTGGTGCCGGCCTGACCGAATGAGACGGCCGGCAGCAGCGCGATCGCTGCGACAAGGGCCGGGACAATTCTGCGAAACATCACGCTCTCTCCTCCCGCCTTCGCCCCGCCTCCGCATCATTCCGGCGGGGCTTCGGCGAGGCAGGCTCTATACGCTGAGTTGCCTGCGGTCGGGGTCAGCCGATCGACTGGCGAGGGAGAGAAGCGGTTGGACTTACTGGGGGAGGAGCGACGCTTGGGTTCTCACCTACCTGTCATCGGCTGCATACACGTGCATCGACATGCGCACGCGCAACAGGGACAACAGGAGCAGTGGTGAGAGAACGTCACAGTCGAGTTCTGATCAGTCTGACGGGAACAACGAGGTGAAGTCAAGCGATTCGAGTGTAGGCCGGGCCTTTCAGGCCCGGCGGACTCAATCTTCGCTATTTCGCCGTTCTTGGTATCGGCGGCGGCAACGGCGCCGGATCGACATAACCCCGTGTCCCGTCGGGGCGGATCGGGCCCGGACCGAAGCCCAGGTGTGCGGCATCCACGTTGTTCTCGCTGCACGAGTACTCCTGGATTTGCTCGTCAGGCTTGCCGAGCACCCATGTCCGCGAGTAGGTGAACGGCTTCGTGTAGAACTTCGGATCTTCGATCAGTGTTTCGACGTGGATGTGATCGGCATCCGGTCGCGTCCAGCGCTCGACGACGTGCAGGGCATCGCTGTGAGGGTTGGCGTTCTCGTCGATCCAGACCTTCTCGTCCTTGAAGCCAATCGAGTCGATGACCAGCGTGTCGCCCTCCCACTTTCCGATCTCCTCGCCGAAGAACGACGGATCGGGATCGTCCGAGTGCTTCAGCGCGGCATCGATCGGGATTAGACGGAAGTAGCTGTACCAGTAGAGGAACGCAATCTTCTTCGCGCCGTGCAGGACTTCGAATGGCAGGCCGCTGGCGTTGTGGCGCGGGATGCCGCCGATGATGCACACCGCTTCGGGATCGACGGTTGCCGTCAGGTTGTGTTTGAGCGCGGCTTCGCCCGCGGGCGTGAGTGGCAGCTTCCAGCCGGGAAGATCCTTGCCGATGTTGCCGCCCGGCTTGGTGTCGGTGGTGCCCTTCCAGTAGCCGCTGAAGTCGGGCTTGCCGTTGGCCATGCGAGGCGTCGGGCGGTTGGACTTGAAATCCTGAACGGTCAGGCCTTGCGCGTGCGCTGTCGTGGACACCGCAACGAACGCGAGAACCGCAACGAGGTAACTCGCAACCGTGCGGATGCCGGGCCTAAAGAGCCGAAGTCCCGCCGAAGCCGAAGGCGGAAAGGCCCGGCCTACACTGTCAGAGCGTCGTTTCGTCATTGGGGGCCACCATCACCGGCCGAGGCTCCGGAAACGATTCTGCCATCGGGGAGCGTCACGCGGCGGGCGTCGATCATGTTCGCGCCGTTCTTGGCGCGGTAGCCGTCGACGACGACCGTGTCGCCGAGCTTGAGATCGCCGCGCTTCCACCCGCGGCGAGAGAGCGCCCCGGGGGCGCCGGACTCACATGTCCAGTGCACGACGTTGCCGCTCTCGTCCTTGACGTCGAGATAGAAGTAGATGTGGGGGTTGGTCCACTCCACCTTCGTGAGCGTGCCGTTGAGTCGAATCGCCTTGCTGGCGTCGAATTCCGCGGCAAACGAGTGGTGCGCGGCGAGAGAACCTCCCCCCGCCACCAGGATCCCCGCGGCCAGAAGTAGCGTCTTCATGGGGGTATGTTCTACCACGCCATCGGCGGCAACGGGCTTTGCCATGCTGCCTGGGAGAGAGGTAGAATCAGAGGTCTCGTGATGCCGCGAACCTGTTGTCCCTGCGTGTGTTGTTGTACCAGGACCGGTATGGTCCCCGCGGCAACGGTCCGGCTGTTCGGGTGATAAGGCAGAAACCCAACAAGTTGAGAGAGATCGAAGCCCGGGGATAGCTCCCCGGGCTTTTTGTTTCTATGGCGACGACGGGCCGCCTCGAGGCGGCCCCTACATGTATGGCTATTGCGACCGTAGAACCCTCATTCGCGCTTCGGCTCGACCACCTTCGCGCGCTGGAGGCGGAGAGCATCCACATCCTTCGCGAAGTCGTGGCCGAGTTCGAGCGGCCGGTGATGCTGTATTCCATCGGCAAGGACTCGTCGGTGCTGCTGCGCCTGGCACAGAAGGCGTTCTACCCCGGTCCGATTCCGTTCCCGCTGCTCCACATCGACACCACCTACAAGTTCCGCGAGATGATTCAGTTCCGCGACGAGATGGCCAAGGCCGTCGGCGCGCGGCTCATCGTCCACACCAACCAGGAAGCGATCGCCGACGGCACGCAGCCCTTCAAGGTGGGCACGCAGCGCTGTTGCGGTCTGCTGAAGACGAAGGCGCTGCTGGACGGCTTGTCCGCCGGCAACTTCGACGCCGCCATCGGCGGAGCCCGGCGCGACGAGGAACGGTCGCGCGCGAAGGAGCGCATCTTCTCGATCCGCGATCCGAACGGCCAGTGGGACCCGAAACGTCAGCGGCCGGAGCTCTGGACGCTGCTCAACGCCAAGCTGCGGCCCGGCGAGAGCATCCGCGTGTTCCCGCTCTCGAACTGGACCGAGATCGACGTGTGGAACTACATCCACGTCGAGAACATCCCGATCGTGCCGATGTACTACGCCAGGGAACGCGAGGTGATCGTTCGCGGCAACTCGCTGATCGTCCAGGAGCAGCCGTTCGTCGTGACGATGCCAGGCGAGAAGCCGCAGGTCGTGAAGTGCCGCATGCGCTCGCTCGGCTGCTCGCCGTGCACGGGCGCCATCCGATCCGATGCGGACACGATCCCGAAGATCATCGACGAGCTGATCGCCACGCGGCAGTCGGAGCGGCAGCTGAGGATCATCGATCACGATCAAGACGGATCGATGGAGCTCAAGAAGCGCGAGGGATATTTCTGAGCTCGCGCTTCAAGTGGAAGAAGTGGAAAAGTGGAAAAAGTGAAGTTGCGGAAGTCACCGAAGTCAGAGAAGTACTCCGATGTATTTCGCGGGAGTCGTGCGATAGGCCGTCCCGACTTCCCGTTGTACTTCTCCGTCCACTTTCCAACTTCCATCACTTCCACTTCTTCCACTTCTTCCACTTCTTCCACTTTTCCACTTTTCCACTTGTACGGGGCCCGTCCATGAGCGGCGGCCTCCTCCGCATCTGCACGGCCGGCAGCGTCGACGATGGCAAGAGCACGCTGATCGGCCGTCTGCTGTACGACTCGCAATCCGTCTACGAAGACCAGGTGCATTCGGTCGCGAAAGCCTCCAAGAACCGTAACGCGGGGCCAATCGATTTCTCGCTCTTCACCGACGGCTTGCGCGCCGAGCGCGAGCAGGGCATCACGATCGACGTCGCCTACCGCTACTTCGCGACGGCGCGTCGCAAGTTCATCCTCGCCGACACGCCGGGCCACGAGCAGTACACGCGCAACATGGCCACCGGCGCCTCGACGGCCGACGTCGCGATTCTGCTCGTCGACGCGCGCAACGGTGTGCGGACCCAGTCGAAGCGGCACGCGCGGATCGCACGTCTGCTCGGCATCACCGACTTCGTGCTGGCAATCAACAAGATGGATCTGGTCGACTACGAGCGCGACGTCTTCGACAAGATCCAGGACGACTTCGGCGATCTGCTGACGGGGGCGTCGGTGCACGCCATCCCGATGAGCGCGCTGCACGGCGACAACGTCATCACGCGGAGCGATCGCACGCCGTATTTCAACGGCCTGCCGCTGCTCGAGTACCTCGAGACCGTGAAGGTGCACCGCGATGCGACGAGCGGACCGCTCCGGTTCCCGGTGCAGCTGGTGGTCCGGCCCGACGATGTGTTTCGCGGCTACGCCGGACAGATCGTCGCGGGAACGGTGCGGCCGGGCGATCGGGTCACCGCGTGGCCGTCGGGCCGCAGTGCCCGCGTCAAACGCATCGTCACCTATGACGGCGACGTCGCCGTGGGGTTCGCGCCGATGTCGGTGACGCTGACGCTCGACGACGAGATCGACATCAGCCGCGGCGATCTGCTGACGCCCTTCGACTCCGCTCAGGGGCAGCCGCCCAGCGTTGGCCAGCGCTTCGAGGCCGAAGTCGTCTGGATGGACGAGCGCCCGCTCGATCCGGCGCGCGTCTACCTGCTGAAGCACGGCACGCGCACGGTTACCGCGGAGATCAATCACGGGCTCGTGCTGAATCAGATCAGCACGGTGCAGGTGACGACGGCGAGGCCGCTGGTATTCGATCGGTATCGCGAGAATCGCAGTACCGGCAGCTTCATCCTGGTCGACCCGGGGACGCAATTCACCTGCGGCGCCGGGATGATCACCGAGCCGCTCCACGCCCACACCGCGCACGACGCGCCGCTGACTGTTGCGGAGCGCCTGGCGCATCTCGCCAGACGGGCCGGGTCTGACGAAGAGGCCGCAGAAGCGATACGCCAGGCCCTCGAGGAACTTTTGACGTGATCGAACACGCGCGCGACGTTATTCGTGAGGCGCTGAAGGACGCGACGCTGCCCTGCATCACCTCGAGCTTTCAGGCCGAGTGCGTCGTCATGACGCACATGATTCGCGAGGTGCGCCCCGACATCCCGGTGCTGTTCCTCGACACCTTTCACCACTTCGCGCAGACGCTCGCCTACCGCGATGAGATGACGACGAAATGGGGGCTCCGGCTGATCAACCTGCGGGCGAAGACGCCGCAGGTCGGGTTGTGGCACGTCGAGAGCACGGAAGCCTGCTGCAAACGGCACAAGGTGGAGCCGCTGTTCTCGGCGCTCGAGGACTACGACACGTGGTTCACGGCGCTGCGGCGCGATCAGTCGCCGTCGCGCGCGAACATCAAGGAGAGCGAGCCGTTCAAGCTGTCGAGCGGGAAGATGATCACGCGCGTGGCGCCGATTGCGGCCTGGACCGCGCGCGACGTGTGGGCCTACGCCAAGCAGCATCAGATTCCCTTGCTGCCTCTGTACGAAGTCGGCTACACGAGCATCGGCTGCGAGCCGTGCACGGAGCTGCCGCCTGATCCCGACAACCCGCGGTCAGGCCGCTGGCAGGGCCAGAAACTGGAGTGCGGGATTCACATTCAAGCGAAGTAAGACGGGCAACTCGCAGCGTTCAGATCGCGGTGAGCTCGGTGCAGCGACGCCGGTCGCGATCCCTCCGCGGATTTCTGCGCCGATCGGGCTGGCGGCGACGCTCGTCGGTGAGCGACAGCTCGTAGCCGCTATCGAGGAGGAAGCGCTCGTACTCGCTCTGATGCCGCATCAACGACACGGCATCGGGGAAAATAGATGAGGTTGACCACGAGAGCGGTCCCGACACTTTGAATTCGAGCTGATCGCCCGCCAGGCTGGTTTCCCAACGCACCGTGCCGAGTCCGCTCGTGAACATCCGTACGACTGATTCCATGCGCCTCGCCGCAACTTGTTTCAATCGGCGGGCCAATCTCAGACGGGCTTTTCCGAAGGTTTTGGGCGTTTTTCTGTCGAAAGTTCATTTTCGCGCCGACTTTCATCCCCCGATCTAGACCGTCTCGCCGCGTGGTGCGGGGGCCTGCGGCGCGAGCGGCCAATACCCGAAGCACGCCGCGTAGAACACCAGGAACGGGAACGTGACGCTGAGAAGCGCGTTGGCAAGCCACACTTCGTACTCGTATCCGGGCGGCCCCGACGGCAACGCTCCCGTCACCGCTGGCGCAAGCGCGCCGTACAGATTGGCGAGCACGAGACCGATGACCGCGGCGGCGGCCGTGTTCAGCAGGCCCTTGGTGGGCTGCGCCGCGCTCACGAACAGCGAGTTCTGCAGCATGTTGAGCACGATGATCGAGCCGAAGATGAACGGCGCGGTCACGCGCGTCAGGACGATCATCGGGTCCATCCCGAGCAGCCCGGTCGTAATCCACATCACGATCGCGGCGCCAGCCACGCAGATCGCACTCCAGACGAGCCCGAGTACCGGCTGCTTCATGAGGGAGGCGGACCGGTTGAGCGGCCACAGATCGAAGCACAGCACGACGAACATGATGGCCAGTGCGGTCACGTCGAACACGAGCACGCTCACGGCGTTGAACATGCCCTGCGGCGCCGATGCGAGATAGACCGGCGCCCCCCGCATGAAGTCGTAGTTGAAGAAAATCCGGAAGCCGGCGTAGGTGATCGCGTAAGCCGCCAGGAGCACGCCGAACCCGGACGCGATCTGGCGTTTGATGGTGCCAACGAACGGCCACCCACCGAACATGATCGCCAGCCAGAAGGTCGTAGGCACGACGGCGATCACGTAGTGCGACGGGATCGGTCCGGGTGGGCGGACGCTTTCACCGGTGAGGTTGAGCGCAATCGGCATCACGACCACCGCGACACCTACGGCCACCAACGTCAGCACGAGGCCCTTCAGTGGCTGTCGCAACCGGCTGACGAACGCGGGGTTCGCTCCCCAGAGCACGACCATCACCACCTGCATCGGGATGAGGCCGAGCATGTAGAACGACACCGGGCCG
>DASRJE010000193.1:0-113860 GCA_035649635.1 Vicinamibacterales bacterium
GTCCTAAGGCTATCGTCTCCCGCAACGGCAAGCTGATTCCCGAGGTGTTCGAGGTCCTGGATCTGATCAAGGAGCGCAACCTTACTCTCGCAACCGGCCACGTCACGCCCGAGGAGGCGCTCAGGATCATCGCCGAGGCCAGGCAGCGCGGCATCACGAAGATCATCGTGACCCACCCGCTGCTCGGCGCGCAGTTCACGAACATGTCCCTGCCGCAGATGCAGGAGGCCGTGAAGCTCGGAGGCGCCATCGAAATCACCGCTGGCGCGTTGAGAGGCGAGGGCGCTGCGAAGACGCGAGCGATCGAAGCGATCAAGGCGCTGGGCACTCAGAACGTGTTCATTGCGAGCGACAGCGGCCTGGTCGGCACGCCGAATCATCCCGACGCCCTGGCCATGGCTGCGAAGGCGCTGCGTGCCGCCGGGTTCAGCGAACAGGATCTCAGCCGGATGTTCAAGGAGACGCCAGCTCGTCTTGTCGGCCTGGCCATTCAATAAGCAGGCCCTTCGTCATGGTCCTTGGCGCTTGAGTGCCAGGTCCGTTCCTGGTCCCTCGTGCTTGGTCCCCATGTGGACTGAGGACTCTGGGGACGGACCAAGGAACCAGGAACGAGGGACCAAGGACCAACACTGATCTTTCGGGATACCTCATGTGAGGTATCGCGCGCTCCCGGCTAGAAGTGTATACAGCCTCGGCAGGGAGGCTGACGATGTTGAGAGTTGTCATGCGGTCGGCGGCGGTACTGGTGGTGCTGTTGCTCTTGCCGGCGGCCGCCCTCGCGCAAGGCGCTATTACGGGCGTCGTGAAGGATGTGTCTGGCGCCGTACTGCCAGGTGTGACGGTGGAAGCCGCCAGCCCCGTGTTGATCGAGAAGGTGCGGTCGGTCACCACTGACGCGACTGGGCAGTACCGCATCGTCGACTTGCGGCCGGGCACGTATTCGGTGACGTTCTCATTGCCTGGCTTCAAGACCGTCAAGCGCGACGGCATCGAGCTCACAGGTACGTTCGTGGCCACGGTGAGTGCCGATCTGACCGTCGGCGAGCTGCAGGAAACGGTCACCGTCACCGGGCAAACACCGGTCGTGGACGTCCAAAGCGTGAAAGTGCAACAGACGCTGAGCGATGACACTATCGCCGCCATCCCCAGCTCGCGGAACGCCGCGGGACTCCAATCGTTGATTCCCGGACTGAACGTGTCGCAAGCAGGCGTGGCCGTCGGCGGCGGTGATGCAGGTGGCGTCGCGGGTGGCATGGGGGGCCTGGCCGGGACCATCCACGGCGGGAACACATACGGTTCACGAACAAAGACCGACGGGCTGAACACGGATTTCACCGGTCAGGCCGCTGCCGGCGGGCAGCTCCTGAACACGGCGGGCGCGCAAGAAGTGGTGATCAACACGTCGGGTGGCCTCGGCGAAGCGGAGGGAGCAGGGGTGATCCTCAACATCATCCCGAGGGAAGGGGGCAACACCTTCAGTGGCTCCCTCTTCGGCAACACAGCGCGAGGCTGGATGCAGGACTCCAACTTCACGCAATCGCTCAAAGACCAGGGGCTGAGAACGCCATCGGAACTAATCAAGTTGTACGACGTGGATGCAATGGGTGGCGGCCGGATCATCCGGGACAAGCTCTGGTTCTACGTCACCGTCCGCCAGGTCGGGTCGGAGAGCACGGTCCCCGGCATGTGGGTCAACAAGAACGCCAACGACCCGAACGTGTGGGCGGTGGACTTCGATCTCTCACAGCCAGCTTTTACGGACACGCAGGACCGCCACGAAATCGTGCGCCTCACGTGGCAGGCTTCGCGACGCCACAAGCTGGCAGGCTACTGGCAAGAGCAGCACAACTACATCGGCAAGGAGGGCGGCGGCACGCCTACACAGACGCCCGAGGGGACAGGCTTGACGAGTTTCAAACCGTCCCGCATCCAACAGCTCACATGGACGTTTACGATCAACAACAAGCTGCTGGCGGAGGCGGGCGTTGGGACGTACCTGGGGGTTTACGACCAGAGTGGCGGTGGCGGACCGCGCATCGGCGGTATCGGTGGCGTCAACAACCCGGCGATGATCCAGCAACTGGAACAGACGGGAAACATCCCAAGTTGTAGTTGCTCGATCCCCGGCCTGATCTCTCGACATCCCGGACTTGCGAACGGCGGGTTCAGTAAAAGCGACATCGGGACGCACGAGTGGCGGGCATCCCTTTCGTATGTCAGCGGCGCGCACAACATGAAATTCGGCTACCAGGGCGGGTTCAGCACGCCGACGAAGAATTACTACTACGACAGCAGCGTCATCCAGGTGCGGACCAACAACGGCTTGCCGAATCAAATCACGGAGAACCTCGCGTACCCAGGCTGGCTTCGTACAGGTCGCCACGTCATCCCGGTCAACTTC
This sequence comes from Vicinamibacterales bacterium, assembly GCA_035649635.1. Classification (GTDB taxonomy): domain Bacteria; phylum Acidobacteriota; class Vicinamibacteria; order Vicinamibacterales; family UBA2999; genus Gp6-AA40. The sequence continues at coordinate 2,402 of DASRJE010000193.1, forward strand.
TATGCACAGGATCAGTGGACCAGGAACAGACTGACGTTACAGGGTGGTCTGCGGTTTGACAACGGCATCACGCACTACACGTCCGATCCGATCGGCGGTCCGGATTACTACCTCATGCCGAAGCAGGTCTCCTTTCCCCACGAGTCGACTCAAGGGATCGACTGGAAAGACATCACGCCGCGAGTGGGTGTGGCCTACGATGTGTTCGGGAACGGCAAGACAGCGGTCAAATTCAATACCGGCAGATACCTGGAAGGTCTCAGCTCGTTGTTCGGGCTGGACATGAACCCGATCTTCCGCATTCCGACGATGACGACGCGGCCGTGGCTGAATCCGACCAATTTCAATTTCACGAACAGCCCGGGCTGCGATCTCAAGAACCCAGCGGCGCAGCCCGATTGCGGGCCGATGGCCAATCAATCCTTCGGGACCGAGGTATTCACCACCAACTACGACCCCAAAATGGTGACCGGTTGGGGAACCCGCCCGGACGTCTGGTCGACGGGAGTGTCGGTCCAGCAGGAGCTCACGACCGGTGTGGCATTGACGGTCGGCTTCTTCCGCAACGCGTGGGGGAGCTTGTCGATGGTCGACAACACGCTCACGAGCGCGTCCGACTACACCTCGTATGGCATCGCCGCTCCGCTCGATCCGCGATTACCAGGAGGCGGAGGATATACCGTCAGCGGCCTCTATGACTTGAACCCGAACAAGGTCGGTCAGGTGAGCAATCTCCACGAGCTCGCATCGGTGACCGGGCAGGAGATGAGCAACAACTGGCAGGGAGTAGACGTCACCGTCAATGCGCGCCTGGGATTCGGGCTCACCGTGCAAGGGGGGACGAGCACCGGGCGTCGGCTGACAGACGCCTGCGACGTGCGTGCGGTGGTGCCGGAGAGAACATCGAGCACGGCAATCGTGCCGGCAGGAGGACTCCTGTCCAGCCTGACCAACCCGTATTGCCGCGTAGAGGAACCATACCGCACGTCGGCTACCGGCCTCGCGACGTATCTGGTTCCGAAGATCGGCGTGCAGGCGAGCCTGACGTGGCAAAGCAACCCAGGACCCGAGATTGCCGCGAACTATGTCGCAACGAATGCGTGGATCGCGTCAGGCCCGCAGCCGCTCGGCCGTCCTCTCTCGGGTGGCGCCAATATCACGGTGAACCTGATTGAGCCCGGCACGATGTATGGCGAACGGCGCAATAACTTCGACCTGCGCCTGAGCAAGGTCCTGCGGTTCGGCACGAAGCGGCTCACCATGTCGGTCGACGGCTACAATCTCACGAATGACGACACAGTCCTCGCCTACAACAACGCGTTCGTGCCCGGTGGCACATGGCTGACGCCGACGAGGATTGCGAACCCGCGATACATGAAGTTAGGTGCGCAGTTCGATTTTTGAGGCACGAAGGACACGAAGACTTAGCCATGAAGAGGTCAGCGCGGTTCCTGAGCGGCTGTCGGTAGGCTTCTGCCAGGTCCCGCCTCGTCGCTCAGTGGGCTCCTCACGACTCGCGTCGAATTCGTGAATCCAGGCGAGATGATGGAGCACGCCCTCGAGCGATGCGAGACGCGCATTGCGCCGATCGGCATTGAGCTGTCGATTCAATCACGACTCCGGTGCTGCGTGCTGACCCTAATCCGTGGCGAAGCAGTAAAGAAGTCCGTCGCCAAGCGAAGCGCGCAACGCAGTCTGCGAGCAGCCGCGAGAGAGATGGGCGGAATTCCAGGAATCGCCTCGTCCGCCTCCGGTGCGATTGTGATGCCCCACCATCGCCCGGCCTTCTCCGTGGCTCGTCCACCCGCTGCACGTGGCATCGCCGCGCTCGACCAACGTGCCATCGGGGTTACTGCCAGTGAGGATGTCGTGCCTGTTCGGCGCCACGGCCCCGCCCTTCTCTGTGAGCGCGGTATCGCTCGTGAGATTTACCTCCTCGCTGTGGAGCTCTTCGACGCTCGCGGCAATCTGAATCCCTCGCGCGTTGACCCACGGCCCGCGGCCGATCCGGTCGCGCGCGTTGACCGCTGGCGCATCCGCTGATGGTGGTGCGCTGAGATAGGCGCGCCACAGCCGATCGGCACGTCCGACAGCGGTCGCACGCTGACGACAGAGCGCATCTGCTCCCGCGAGCCCTCCGAGGTTGCCGCCAATGCCGCGACCGGTGCTGGTCACGAAGAACGACATCGCGGCCACGGGCGTGGGCACATCCTGCGCCTGTGCCGATATCGCGGCGAGCAATGTGGTGACGATGAGAGAGTGATGTTGAAAGATCCGCATGGCACAATGGCGCCTCGGCCCGCGCGCGTGACCACAGTTAGCCTGACACCAGGTAGAAATTCTCGCATCACATCTGCACGACGCGAAGAGGGAGCCCTGAGACGTTCCCAAAGGACGCAGCGAAAGCAAAGCTGGACATGGAACTGTCGATAGTCCATCATCCGACCTCGTGAGAGCGCGATCTACGTGGACGTCGTCAACGCCAAGGGCGCGACCGTGAACTGGAGCTTCGAGCTGCCGAGCCCGGTCACGGTGATGCGCCGGGGATGGACGCGCGATCCAGTAAAGCCCGACGACCGCGTGAAAGTCACCGGCGCGCCAGCCCGGAACTACCCTACTATCGCCATCACCAACTTCCGGGATGACAAGGGCAAGCCGTTGTTCACCGGCACGACGAAGGTCTACGAACCGGAGCCGGCATCCACGGAGTAGAGACGCGTGCGACCGGCTGCCTGCGCGTTCACGCTCGCGCTGCTGATGGTGCCTGTGACCGCTCAAGCGCCTCAACTCGGCGACATCGTCGCCCGCTTGGACGCGTATCTCCAGGCCTACGAGCTGGCCAATGTCGTGGCCGAGGAGACGTATCGACAGTCCGTCGAGCAGGGGCCAAAGGATCGTCGTTGGACGACGCTCCGCGTGCTGCACTCGGACTATGCACTCACCCTCGCGGCCGATCGCAATGTCTGGGTGGGCTACCGCGACACCTTCGAAGTGGACGGCCAGCCGGTGCGCGACCGCGACGAGCGCCTGCAGCGGCTGCTCCGCAGCGGCGCGGTGGGACAGGCGAAGCGCATCGCCGAAGAGAATGCACGGTTCAACCTGGGCGGGGACCTCATCTCACGCACCGTGAACGTCCCGACGTTTGCGTTCGAGTTGCTGCATCCACGGATTCGGCGCCGCTTCCGCCAGCGCCTCGCGGCCACCGACGCCATCGACGGCGGTCCCGGCTGGCTCGTCGAGTTCCGCGAGCGAGATCGCCCGACGGTGGTACGCAGACCGGATGGGCGCGATCAGCCCTCGACCGTAATGGCGCGTGTTGACCCGCAGACCGGGGAGGTGCTGAGGACCGTCCTCACCTGGGAACACGTGCGAGGATCGATCACCGTTGACTACGGCCGCGCCCCTGGCATCCCGGTGCCCGTGCCGACGAGCATGTCCGAGCGGTTCATCACCCGCGATGGAGAGGTCGTCACCGGCGAGGCGACGTACGCCAACTTCCGGCAATTCGAGACGAGCGCACGGATCGTTCGCTAAAGCACGGAGCGGCCACGCGCGGGTCCGATCGGTATACGCTGACATCGGCTGCCACTGCCATTCTCTAGCCTAGGCCCGCAGTACGTCGACGCTGACCTGAAGCGAATGCTGTCCGCCGCCGAGGATCACGCCGCGGACCGGACTCACATCGACATAGTCGCGTCCCCACGCCAGCGTGACATGTGTGGTAGAGGGGAACATATTGTTGGTGGGATCGACGTCCACCCAGCCGAGTCCTGGACAGTAAATGGCCAGCCACGCGTGCGACGCATCCACTCCGGCGAGTCGCGGCTCCCCCGGCGGCGGTAGCGTCTCCAGGTAACCGCTGACATAGCGCGCGGCAAGGCCCTGCGAACGCAGGCATGCGATACCCAGCCGCGCGAAGTCCTGGCAGACGCCGCGTCGCATCGTGACGACATCCCTCAGCGAGGTTGCCACGGTCGTCGCCTGCGGATCGAAGGTGAAGTCGGCATGAATACGGTGGATCAAATCCGCGACTGCTTCGAGCAGTGGTCGCCCCGGCGGAAATGATGGATGCGCGTAGCCGGCGACGGTGTCGTGTACGGCAATCGACGCCGATTCGAACAGACAATCAATCGCGTCGAGCGGCAGGGCGTCGTAATCGCACGCCTCCTCCCACGGCGGCGTGTGCACAAAGACTGGCAGGCTTCGACCGCCGACCTTGACCGTGCTCACCGCGCGTACCGTCAGCGTCTTGTGGGCGCCCTCGACGATGAAGAATGTGACGGCGTTGCCGAAGTAATCCTGATGCGAGCGCATGACGGCCGGCACAGGCTCGATTTGCAGCTCGTGGCGCAGACACGCCTGCCCGGCGAAGACACGCGGTTTCACGCGGGCAACGTGATGCGACACCGAGACAGCTTCGCTGTAGGTGTAACGGGTCGTGTGCACGACCTCGTAGGTCACCGTGACCTCAGCTGACGCGCTGTTCTGCATGGCTGAAGTAATGAAGGGTGATGGTGTCGGACACGCCTCGCAGGTCCGCATCGAGGAGATCAAGCAGATCGGTGAGCCGATCGAACGCCTCGTCGGCCCCCGGCTGACTGAGAGCGTCGAAGTCGGCAGACGCAAGTGCCTCGATCGCGTGCACGATCGTTCGTTCTTCGCGCGTCGGCGACGGCGCCTTCGGATGACGCGGCAGCTGTGCGACGAGAGCGGCCATGGCCGCGAGCTGAAACGCCAGCGCGCGCGGGTTGGTGACGTCGGCCATGACCAGATCCAGCACCGGTGCCAGTTGCGCCTCTGCAAAGTAGCGCCGACGGTACGTCATCGAGCTGTCGGCAACTTCGAGCATGGGTTCGAGCATCGCGATGTGCGACGGGTGGGCGCCGAGGGCGCTCCGCACGAGCCTCGTCGCCGCGAGCGAACGCTCGATGCGGCGGCCGATATCGAGGAACAACCACCCGTGGCCGCGCGTCATGCTCTCCATCTCCATCCCGCTGAACGCCGCCAGATCCGTGATCATGCGGTTCAAGTGCACGAGCACGTCATCCAGCTGGATGCGTCCATGCCGGAGATGGAAGTCCTGCTGAAGCTGATTGAGAATGCGCCACGTGTCGTGCGAAAGCCGATCGCGCACGGTGGACGCGATCCGGCGCACCTCGCTGAGATTCGTACGCAACACGACAGGATACGTATCGATCGTGAAGAGCAGCGACAACTGATGCTCGAGCGCCGGCAGACCCATCGACTCCCGCAATTGCGGTGGAATCATCCCCATCTCCACCAGGACGTGCAGGAGGGCCACGAGCTCGGGAGTGCCTTCTGACATGTCCTCGCGGGTCACATAAGTCACGAGACTCCGCAGCAATCGCGCCGTCTGCTCCGCCCTCTCGATGTGGCGGCCGAGCCAGAACAGATTGTCCGCAACACGGCTCGGGAGCTCGGCGTCGAGGCGTTCCCGCCGGACGCTGAGCCGCGTCGGCGCCAGCAGTGACACCGCTGTGACCGGGCCTTCGGATACGACCCACGTGTCCTTGCTGCCGCCGCCACGCTGCATCGTCACGATCGGGATATCGCTGGCGGCTCCGACGCGGGTGAGCCCGCCGGGCATCACGGCCATCGACTCACCGGCTGCTGCGACGTACACGCGCAGCACGAGCTGCCGCGGTTCGGAGCCCTGCCCGTTCCATACCGGCGCGGTGGAGAGCGCGACCTCCGTCTGGGCGACGTAATCCTCGGGGCGCGCGCGCAGCGCGCTGCGCAGCGCGCCTTTCTGCTCGGCACTGAGCACGCGCCCGAACACCGGCTGTCGCGTGGCCGGCGGAAACGACGGCTTGATCACGAGCTCGTCGAGATGCGCGAGTACGTACTGCAGATCGTCCGGGTGCCCGCACCACCACGAGCGGGCGGGAGACAAGAGGAGCTCTTCGCCGAGGAGATGGCGGCACAACGCCGGGAGAAACGCCGCGACTGCGGCTCCTTCGACCAGTCCGGACCCCAACGCGTTTGCCACCGTGACGTGCCCGGCACGCACAGCCTCCATCAGCCCCGCGACGCCCAGTGCCGAATCCGGCCGCAGCTCCAGCGGATCGCAGAAGCTGTCATCGAGACGCCGAAGGATCACATCCACCTGACGCAGTCCTTCGAGCGTCTTGATGAAGACACGGCTGTCGCGTACGGTGAGATCCGCCCCTTCGACGAGGGTGAACCCGAGATATCGAGCGAGATACGCGTGCTCGAAGTAGGTTTCGTTGAGGGGCCCCGGCGTGAGCAGCACGACGCGCGGGTGGTCGCGCCGGTTGGCGGGCGCCAGCGCGGTCAGTCCGTCGCGATGTGCGCGATAGAACGCTCCGAGCCGCTGCACGTGGCAATCGCGAAAGGCCTCGGGCAAACTCCGCGACAGCACGATTCGATTCTCGAGCGCGTAACCGGCGCCGGACGGCGCCTGCGCCCGATCGGCAAGCACACGCCACTGGCTATCCGGCGATCGAGCGAGATCCACGGCGAGCAGGTGCACGTACACATCGTTCGGCACCCGCACACCGTGACACGGCCGCAGAAACGACGGGTTCGCCAGCACGAGTGACGGAGGCAGCCACCCTTCACGGAGCAATCGCTGAGGGCCGTACAAGTCGGCCAGGATCGTGTTGAGCAGCCGCGAACGCTGGAGCAACGCGCCTTCGATGCGGCTCCACTCCCCCGGCTCGATGAGCAGCGGCATCATGTCCAGCGTCCACGGCCGATCGACACCCTGGGGATCGCCGTACACGTTGTAGGTCACGCCGTTGTCGCGAATCGCGCGCTTGGCGGCTTCCCAGCGCGACGACAACTCGTGCCGGCCCAGCCTCTCCAGCGATCGGACCAGCGTCTCGCAGTGCGCATGCGGGCGCGCGCCGGGCCCCGACACTTCGTCGTAAATACCGGCAGGGGGACGATAGTCCTCCAGCAGGCGCCACGGGACAGCCGGGCCGCGAAATTCGGGCGCAATTGGCGCGCTCATGCCATTCGTGGCGCGTCTTCTGCCGTCAGGACGTGTGACGGGAGACGACGCAGGTCGAGCGTGAGAGGAAAGTCGGGATTTCGATCCTCGGCAGGCACCTGCATCGCACCAGCGGTATGACCGATGCTGAAAAACCGCGCCAGCCGCCGGCCTTCTGCCTCGTAGCTGTTGACGGGGAACGTCTCGAAATGTCGTCCGCCCGGGTGCGCGACGTGGTACACGCACCCTCCGAGCGGACGACCGTTCCAGGTGTCAATGATGTCGAAGACGAGAGGTGCGTGCACGGGAATCGTCGGATGCAGACAGCTTGCAGGCTGCCACGCCCGATACCGCACGCCGGCGACGTACTCTCCCGGTTGTCCTGTCGGATGGAGCGGCACGCGCCGGCCGTTGCAGGACATGATATGCCTTGACCCGGTCATTCCGCTCACTTTGACCTGGAGGCGTTCAAGCGACGAGTCCACGTAGCGTGCGGTGGCGCCCGCCCCGGACTCCTCGCCGGTCACGTGCCACGGCTCCAGCGCCTGTCTCAGCTCGACATTCACGCCGCGACGCGTGATCGACCCGTACCGCGGGAATCGAAATTCGAGGTGCGGCGCGAACCACTCCGACCACAGCGGCCAGCCGGCCCGCTGCAAGTCGTCCAGAACATCGTCGAAGTCCTGCGCCACGAAGTGCGGGAGCATGAAACGGTCGTGCAGCTCTGTGCCCCATCGCGCGAGAGGTCGGTCGTAAGGCGCGGCCCAGAACGTCGCGATGATTGCGCGCAGGAGCAGCTGCTGCGTGAGGCTCATTCGCGCATGCGGCGGCATTTCGAACGCGCGCAGCTCAACGAGCCCTCGCCGATCGCTGCTCGTCTCCGGTGCGTACAGCTTGTCGATGCAGAACTCGGCTCGATGGGTGTTGCCCGTCACATCGATGAGGATGTTGCGATAGATCCGATCGACCAGCCAGGGAGGGAACCCATGTTCGGGGATCAGTGCGTTGGCAATCTCGAGCTCGTGCAGCGAGTCGTTCCTTGCCTCGTCTACCCGTGGATGCTGACTGGTCGGACCGATGAAGAGGCCCGAGAACAAGTATGAGAGCGACGGGTGATTGTGCCAGTAACTCACCAGGCTTCGCAGCAGATCCGGCCGCCGAAGGAACGGACTGTCAGCCGGCGTCGGGCCACCAACGACGATGTGGTTGCCGCCACCGGTGCCGGTATGACGTCCATCCAGCATGAATTTCTCTGTGCCCAATCGCGATAAGCGCGCCTCTTCGTAAAGCGTCGTCGTGCGATCGACCAGCTCGGTCCAGTCCTTGGCCGGGTGCAGGTTGACTTCAATGACACCCGGATCGGGCGTCACTGACAGGTGGTTCAAACGGGGATCGTGCGGCGGCGTGGTGCCCTCGATGATCACAGGCAGGCTGAGCGACGCGGCCGTCTCTTCAATCGCGGCGATCAGATCGAGGTAGTCCTCAGTAGCGTCTACGGGCGGCATGAAAACGTGCAATCGGCCGTGACGGGGCTCGACACAGATCGCCGTCCGAACGATGCCTTCCGCCGAGTCCCCGAGCCGCGGCGCGATCTGCTCGATGATCTGCGGCTCGCCTCGCCCGTGTCTGCCGCTCCGGGCACCGCCTTCGAGACGATCGCCGTGCAGAGACGCCTGCCGCGGCGGCAACGGCGGCCGATCGACGTGGAGGTCCGGCTCGTGCAGATGCGGATAATCGTCTGGCGCCACCCAGGGCAGTGAATCCAGCGGCAACCGGTATCCGATCGGCGAATCTCCCGGAATCAGGAACATCTGCTCGGAGCGCAGGAACCAGCGACCACTCATCCACTGCGTGGAGCCGCCGGAACCGGAGGGGTGACGACGTAGCGGCAGTACGTATCCGACGGTACTCCCGAGGCCCTGCTCGAAGACGCGCGCGAGCCGCGTCCGTTCCTCCTGATCTTCCAGCCGCGATTTCAGCGGATCGACGTTGGTAGGAAGCCGCCGCTCTTTCCACATGTAATACCAAACGTCTTCGCAAGCGGGGAGGATGCATTCACCATTCACGTCGAGCCGTTCGGCAAGCGCGGTGATGAAACGCTTCGCCTCCGCATCTCGATGGCCGTGGTCAACCGTCTCGTCCGCGATGAGACGATCGTCGCGCCAGATGGCCTCACCGTCGGGACGCCACCAGCAGCCCAGAGACCATCGTGGAAGTGATTCGCCCGGGTACCACTTTCCCTGTCCGTAGTGCAACAAACCGCCCGCCGCGAATCGCTGCTTCAACCGCCGAAGCAGCGTACCTGCCAGCTCCCGTTTCCTGCTGCCCAGAGCTGTCGTGTTCCACTCGTCGCCTTCCATGTCGTCAATCGAAACGAACGTCGGCTCCCCTCCCATCGTCAGCCTGACGTCGCCAGATGCAAGCGCCGCATCTACGCGATGGCCGACAGCATCGATCTCGCGCCACTGCTCCTCGGTGAACGGCTTCGTGACACGAGGCGACTCGTGGATTCGGCGCACGTGCATCTCGTGCTCCAGCACGGACTCGCACTTATCCACGCTGCCGGCAATCGGTGCCGCGCTGAACGGCTCCGGTGTGGCCGCCAGTGGGAGATGCCCCTCACCGGCCAGCAACCCAGACGTTGGATCGAGGCCGACCCATCCCGCTCCGGGCAGATACACCTCTGCCCAGGCATGCAGGTCGGTGAAATCGGCCGCTGCGCCGGACGGACCATCGAGGGACTTCACGTCTGCGACGAGTTGAATCAGATAGCCCGATACGAAACGTGCGGCCAGCCCCAGGTGACGGAGGATCTGCACGAGCAGCCAGCCCGTGTCGCGGCACGAGCCGCTGCGAAGCGTCAGCGTCTCTTCGGGTGCCTGCACTCCGGGCTCGAGTCGAATGACGTACTTGATGTCCTTCGACAGTTGCTGGTTCAGATCAACCAGGAATTCCACCGTTCTTCGCGGTCGGCGATCGATGCCCTTCAACAGATCGCACAGTTTTGGGCCGACAGGCGCGGGTTCGCGGAACGGGAGGAGGTCCTTCGCGAGCCACGGCTCGTACTCGAACGGGTAAGTCTCTGCCGAGGCTTCGAGGAAGAAGTCGAACGGGTTGATGACCGACAACTCGGCAACCAGATCGACGTCCACCGCCAGCTCGCGCGTCTTCTCCGGGAATACGACTCGGGCCAGGTAGTTGCCGTGCGGATCCTGCTGCCAGTTGAGGAACTGCGTACGCGGCTCCACTTTCAGCGAGTAACTCAGAACGGGCGTACGGCAGTGAGGCGCCGGGCGAAGACGAACGGTGTGGGGCGACAGCGACACCGGCCGGTCGTAGCGATAGCGGGTCGTATGCGACAGGGCGACGTGAATCGGCATGAGGTCCTGTTAGCGTGTGCGGACGACGTCGCCACGACGCTGAGACTGCCGCTTGGGCACAGCGCCGCGGCCAGAGAAGAAGGTGTCGTAAATATGGGTGCCTACCTGGTTCATCTTTGTCTGCAATGCGTCCAGGTACTCGTGCAGACCCCCGGCGATGATCTCATCGACCTGCGCGTACGCCAGCTCCGAGCAGAGAAGGCCGAGCAATTGCTCGACCGGCCCGCGGAACATCGCGGTCGGCGTCTCGGTGATCGCATGCACTGACTCTCGTGCCGCCTTCAGCGAGTGATGGATGGCGCGCGGGAAGTCGTGGTCGAGCAGCAGGAACTCGACGATGCGGGTGGGCGAGATGCGGCCGTGGCGTTTGTGATACATCTCGAAGGCGCTCGCCGATCGCAGCACCGCCGCCCATTGCACGTCGTCCACCGTCGTGCCCACGTCGTCTACCTTCGGCAGCAGGAGAAAGTATTTGACGTCGAGGATCCGCGAGGTCTTGTCGGCCCGCTCGAGTTGCCGGCCCAGCCGGCAGAAATGCCAGCCCTCGTTGTGCGTCATCGTCGTGTCGGTGATGCCCGTGAAGGCCTGGCTGGCCGTCTTCACCGAAGCGAACAGCTCGTGCGGGTCGCTGACCTCGCCGTCATCACCGGCTGCGGCGGTCAGCATCAGGTACGACCCGTTGAGATGCTCCCACATCGCTGATGAGATGATCTCGCGCACCGAGCGGGCGCTCTCACGCGCTGCGCGGACGCAGGACAGAATCGAGTTGGGGTTCTTCGTGTCGAACGTGAGGAACTGGATGACCGACGTCTGGCAGGCCTCCCCGTAACGCTCGGCGAACTGCTCGGTGTCGCCAGTGATGTCTACGAGCGGCTGCCACTGCTGGTCGGAGCTGCCCGGGAAGTCGAGCATCAGGTTGAGATTGACGTCCACGAATCGGGCGACGTTCTCCGCCCGCTCGATGTAGCGGCTCATCCAGTAGATGGAATCGGCAACGCGGCTCAACATGGCGGCTACCCTCGAAGGGCTGGCGTCATCACGGCATCGACCTCGGGACGATCGGTCTCGACGCGTGGATCACCAGCAAGCACCCAGGTGTCCTTGCTCCCGCCACCCTGGGACGAATTGACAACCAACGATCCCTTTTTCAGTGCCACCCGCGTCAGGCCTCCGGGCAGCACGAAGATGTCCTTGCCATACAGAATGTAGGGACGGAGATCGACGTGTCGTCCCTCGAACGATCCGTCGACAATCGTCGGGACTCGCGACAACGAGAGCGTGGGCTGGGCGATGTAATTCCTTGGGTTCTCTTCGATCTTCGCTGCGAACGCTGCCTGCTCGCTCTTCGAAGAGTGCGGCCCCACGAGCATGCCGTAGCCGCCCGACTCGTTGGCCGCCTTGACCACCAGCGAAGCGATGTTCTCCAGCACGTATTTGCGGTCGCGATCCTCCGCGCAGATGTAGGTCGGGACGTTTGGCAGGATGATGTCTTCGTTCAGGTAGTACTTCACGATCTTGGGCACGTACGCGTAGATGACTTTGTCGTCGGCCACCCCGGTGCCGGGTGCGTTCGCCAGCGCGACCCGCCCGGCGATGTAGACCTCCATCAACCCCGGAACACCAAGCATCGAATCAGCTCTGAACACTGTCGGATCCAGGAAGTCGTCGTCCACGCGCCGGTAGATCACGTCGACACGCTCGAAGCCCTTCGTGGTCCGCATCCAGACAAAGCCGTCAGAGGCGACGAGGTCGCGGCCCTCGACGAGCTCGACGCCCATTTGCAGCGCCAGAAACGAGTGCTCGAAGTAGGCGGAGTTGTACGGACCGGGGGTCAACACCACGACGCGTGGAGACTCGACACCGTCGGGTGCGAGATGCTCGAGCGTCGCGCGGAGATGGCTCGGATAGTCGTCCACCGGCCGAATGCGCGAGGCCGCGAAGACCTGCGGGAAGGTCCGCTTCATCACATTTCGGTTCTGAAGGACGTACGAGACGCCCGATGGACAGCGGAGGTTGTCCTCGAGCACGTAAACCTGGCCGTCGGAGTGCCGAACCAGATCGGTTCCGGTGACATGGCACCAGATGCCGCGCGGTGGATTCAGCCCGGCGCACGGAGCCCGCAACGACTTGGCGGTCTCCAGCACGTACGCAGGGATCACGCCGTCTTTCAAGATCCGTCGATCGTGATAGATGTCGTTGATGAACAGGTTCAGTGCGTGGATGCGTTGCTTGAGGCCACGCTCGATCGTCCGCCACTCGGCCGCCGCGACGATGCGCGGGATAAGGTCGAAGGGAAAGATGCGTTCAGTCCCCTCGTCCTCGCCGTAGACGTTGAACGTGATTCCCATCGCGAGCAACGCCCGCTCTGCGGATCGCTGTCGGCGCTCAATCTCGCCGGGAGGCAACGCATCGATCACTTGTGTGAGCGCGTGCGCGGCCAGACGCGGCGCTCCCGCCCTGGCGAACATCTCGTCGAAAAATTCTTCCGGGTCGTAGTGAGCGAAGGTCATCGCAGTACTAACCCGTATTCTTGATCTCGTTCCGCCCTCTGACTACTCCACAAAAGTGAAATACATCATCGATTTGGCAACATTGTTGTCGCCATTCCATGCTTCAGCTGCTCCGCACCGGCTTTCTCGATGATGTCGTGGACGAAGCGAAGCTTCGCGATGGCCGGCTCGGAGAGGATGAAGGGATACAGGTCGGCGAGCCCCATGCTTCGATTCAGGCTGTTCAGAGCGTTCGTGAGCGGGAACCACGCAGCGATCAGGTCGTCGAAATCGTCGAAGTGCAGTCGCCTCGCCGTCATATCGGGAAGCGGCGCGCCGGACGCGGCTCTGGGCTTGAGCGCCAAACCGTACGCGCGAGCCGTTTCCAGCGTGTCGACGATGTGAAGGTAGTGCGCGAAGGTTTCCGCCCAGTCTTCCCAGGGATGCATCGACGCATAGGCGCTGACGAAGCGCTGCGTCCACTCGGCCGGAGGTCCTGCCTCGTAGTGCTGTTTCTGCGCCTCGGCATAGTCGGCGGTCTCGTCACCGAACAGCGCTCGAAATGGCTCGATCGAGCGCTGATGCTTGATCAGCCTGTCCCAGTAGTAGTGACCAATCTCGTGCCGGAAATGGCCGAGGAGCGTACGGTAGGGCTCACCCAGTTCCTGGCGCGTCTTCTCGCGAAACGGATCATTGGCCTCGGCGATATTGATCGTGATGAGCCCCTCGTTGTGGCCGGTGAAAACGGCCTCTGTGGCCGAGCTGCTCTTGAAGGAAAACGCCAGCCCATGCTCCTCGCCGGCCGATCGCGGTTCGATTGGAAGACCAAACGCCAGCAGGCTGTAGAGGAGCCGCCGTTTGGCCGCTTCGAGACGTGCCCATGCCAGCTTCGCCTCCGGAGCGTCGATATCGGGGATCACGTCGTTGAGCGCACACGAGAGACAGAATGGGCTCTCACTGTCGATCGGGACCGCCCAGTTGCACACATCGTGGCGAACATAGTTGGCGCAGAGCCGGTAGCGATCGCTCCCAGCCTCCGGGGCGAGCGCCGTGAATTCAGTCTGTTCTGTCGGGATCGCGTTGGCTTGCGCCGGCGGCGGGTCGAGGGCGCTCAGTACGTTCGAGTCAGGCAAATAGGCGAGGCGATGCCCGCATCGCTCACAGAGAGTGTTTTCGAAGAACAGAACTTGGCCGCAGTTGGCGCAGGTGAACAGTTTCATGCCGCCAGTCGTCATGCATCGAGCGCGCCAGCTATTGGTCGCTGGAAGAGGCTGATCGTTGTGCCCGCCGCCTCGGGCGCTGGTAGAATCCGGGCGCCAGCCCTGTCGGGAGTCACGAGGAATGCGTCGAACTCTCGTCGGTCTTTTTGTCGTGGGCGCTGTCGTTGCCCTCTCTGCGCAGAGGCAACAGGAAGCGGCGGTTGCGGAATGGGTCCGATCGACGGCTATCCGGCTGCAGACAGTTGAAGCGGGCCACGGGTTCGCCGACCTGCAGCCGCTCAAGCGAGTGGTCGGCAACGCCCGGATCGTCGCGCTGGGAGAGGCCACCCACGGCACGCGAGAGTTCTTTCAGCTCAAGCATCGCTTGCTCGAGTTCCTGGCCACCGAGATGGGGTTCACGATCTTCTCCATCGAGGCGAATCTGCCGGAGGCGTATCGACTCAACGACTACGTCCTGAATGGCGTCGGTGACCCCAGACAACTCCTGCGCGGTATGTACTTCTGGACGTGGGACACCGAAGAAGTGCTCGACATGATCCTGTGGATGCGCGCGTTCAACGCCTCGGGCAGGGGCCGCGTGCAGTTCACCGGATTCGACATGCAAACACCAACGGTCGCGATGGAGATCGTGCGCGGGTTCGTTGCCCGATACGATCCGGCTTCCGTCACGGCGATCGCCCGCGCAAACGCCGACATACTGTCCCTGAGCCTCCCATCGAGCTTTGGTGTAGCGACGAGTACGTTCCCTATCGCGTTTGCGGCCGGCAAACGCGTCCGCTACAGCGGCTTCATCAAGACGACGGGCGTGACGCGCGGATACGCCGGGCTCTGGTGGCGCGTTGACGGTGAGAGCGGGATCCTCGCGTTCGACAACATGTCGAACCGTGGCGTGACGGGAACGAGTGAGTGGGCGAGATACGAGATCGATCTGCCGGTCGCAGCCAATGCACGGAACATCAACTTCGGCGCCCTGCACACCGGCGATGGCACGGCGTGGTTCGACGGCCTGACGATCGAGCTCGATGGCGTCCCGTACACCAATCAGAGCTTCTTCGACCTCGACTTCGAGTCAACGACCCCACGAGGCTTCGCCGTGGGGGGCGCGGGCTATGAGGTTCAGCTCGATCGGCAGACCGTGCGCAACGGGAATCAGAGCCTGCGCATGACGTATCGCTCTGCGGCGCCGGGACAGATCGATGCGGCGCGTGTGACGGCGACATGGAAGGACGTCGTCCGCACTCTCGAGGCCAATCGAGCGGCGTACCGGTCGCGCGGCGCGACCGAACAGGAAATCGAGTGGGCCACTCGGAATGCCATCGTCGTGTTGCAGGGCGTGCAAATGCGTACGAACGAGGTCAGCCGCGATCAGAGCATGGCGGAAAACATCAAGTGGATTCTCGACCAGTCGCCGAAGGAGAAGATCGTGCTGTGGGCGCACAACGGGCACGTCGCCGCCGGAGGCTTCGGGGGCTTCGAGCCGATGGGCGCGACACTCCGGAAGTTGTACGGCAGCGAGATGGTCGTGTTCGGATTTGCGTTCAACCAGGGAGCATTCCAGGCGATGGGACGGCCGATCGGTCTGAGCACATTTACGGTCGCTCCGGCGCCGGCCGGTAGTCTGGACGCAACACTCTCTTCGGCCCGCATTCCGGCGTTCGCGTTGGACTGGCGGCGCGCACCGTTCGCCGGACGTGGCGTTGTCGTTGGCCCGTGGATCAACGAACAGAAGAAGACGCGCTGGGTCGGCTCCACCTATTTCGAGAGTGCGCCCGAGGCCTTCTGGATCGATCTGCGCGCGCGCGAGGCGTTCGACGTGACGCTGTTCATCGAGATGACGACGGCAGCGCGCAGCAACCCTCGTTAGCCCGTTATTCGGGCCAAGGCGATTTATACTCGTTCTCACAACCGCAGCAGCCACGCGAAGCGCGGCAATAGATACTGCGGAACTGGAACCCCGCAGGCGCGAATTTCGTTCCTCCTTATAGTGGGCGGCGCGCGGTGCACACCGTTCAGCATTCGCATTTACCTGATGCGATGACCACCTTCCTCATGCGGCTATTCGGGCTGTTGCTCCTGACGTTCGCCATCTCTGCCTCGAGTTGCCAGGCCGTGTTCCAAGGGGGACCGTCGAAGAATGCGCCGCAACAGCTGAGCCCGGCGTCGTTCCAGCATGACCGGTGACCCCAGAGGCGTGGCCCCTGTGAACGTTCGAATTGGCGCCGTGGCGGCGGCGAAAGCATCGCTGGCGAGGTTCCGAGCGCGCCTGAAGGTGGCCACGTCCGCTGCGCTGTTCCTGCTTCCACTGCCCCTGTTGATCGTCATTGCCGGTGCACTCATTGCCGACGATATCGAGCGGCTCACGCTGGCGGCAAGCGCACTTGCCTGTTTCTGGATCGCCGGGGTCCTGACGTGGCGCGGCCTGGCCAGCGAGATGGGTTACGTACTCGGCGAGGAAATCGACCTCGATCGGATCCCTCGCAAGTTCCTGGGCGCCCTGCTCACGGCCGGCGGTGCGGCACTGGCGGCTTTGACCGCGAACCACAGCGTGGTTGGTGCGGCGACGTTCGCTGCACTTGGCGGCGTCGGCCATCTCTGTTTCTACGGGTTGGACATGCGCGTGCGTCGGGTGACCGTTACACCAGTGGACGGGCTGGACGTCGGCAGCATCGCCGATCAGCTCGAGCAGGCCCATCTGCGCCTGCGACGCATCGATGCCGCGGCGATCGCCATTGCAGTCCCCGAGTTTCGCAGCCGCCTCGCGCGAATCACCGCGGCCGGCCGCGATATCCTCACCGAGATCGCACGCGATCCACGCAAGGCCAGCGGGGCACGACGCTTTCTCAACCTGTTTCTCGACAGCACCGAGCGGGTCACCGCCGAATACGCCCGCACGCACCCTGGCATCAGGAGCCGTCCGCTCGAGGAGAACTTCCGAAAGCTGCTTCTCGACATGGAGCAGACATTCTCCCGGCAGCAGCGCAAGCTCCTTGAGAGCGATGCCGTGTCGCTCGATGTCGAGATGGAAGTGCTGAATGCGCGCCTGAAGCAGGAAGGCGTAATCGAATACGTGGAGAAACGAATATGAGCGATACGAATCCGACGACCGCACCGCGCCCCGGTGCACCCGCAGCTGCTCCTCAGCTACCGGCCAAGGAGATCCAGTCGTACGACGCGGAGCCGCCCGAGCACCGGGCGGACATCGATCGCGTCCTCTCCGAGCTCGACATCAACGACAGCAATACCATCCTGTTCTTTGGCACGAACGCGCAGGAAGAAGTCACGTCTGTCGCCGATGAGATGCTGGAGGGCGTCCGCAACAAGGAGACTGGCGCTGCCGGCCAAACCTTGAACGAGATGGTTTCTACCTTACGAGGATTCTCGGCGCAGGAGCTCGATCCGAACCGAAAGTCCGGTGTGATGTCGCGGCTGCTCGGCCGCGCCCGGCCGCTTGCAAAAGTGCTGCAGCAGTACGAACAGGTCCGCTCGCAGATCGATGCGATCAGCAATCGTCTCGACGCACACACGAGCACGTTGATGAAGGACATCGGCATGCTGGACCGCTTGTACGAGCGCACTCTCGACTACTTTCGTCGCCTCGAGATCTACATCGCCGCCGGCGATGAGCGCCTGCGCCGCCTCGACACGCAGGAGTTGCCCGCGCTCGCACGCGAGGCCGAATCGAGCAAAGACGTGGTGAAGGCGCAGCGGCTCGCCGATCTGCGTGCCAAACGCGACGATCTCGAGCGGCGCGTGCACGATCTCAAGCTGACGAGACAGGTCACGATGCAGAGCCTGCCCTCGATCCGGATCGTGCAGCAGAACGATTCGGCACTGGTCGCGAAAATCGAGTCGACGATCGCGAACACGATTCCGCTGTGGCGGCAACAGTTCGCGATTGCGGTTACCGTCGCCCGTTCGGCGGAAGCCGGCGAGACCCTGCAGAGGGCCACCGATTTGACCAACGAGCTGTTGACCGCCAACGCCGAGGCTCTGCGTACGTCGACTCAGACAATACGCACCCAGGTGGAGCGCGGCATTGTCGACATCGCCGCGCTGAAGAAGGCCAACGATGCGCTCATCGCAACCATCGATGACGCGGTTCGCATTGCCGCTGAAGGCAAACGCCAGCGGGTCGAAGCAGAGAAACAACTCGCGGCCTGCGAGGCGGAACTGAAGCAGGCGATTGTGGCCGCGCGCTCCCGAACGGCGGCCGCTGCGTCGCGGCCATCGTGAAGCTGCTCGGGACTCATGTAGGCGAGCGTGCCAAGCACCGTCGCGCCGGTCATGTCGGCGATGGTCGAGACAGCAGTGTGACGCCCAGCGATGAGGAGGCGGTGAGCGGATCGGCAGCATCGGGCTTGGCCAGACCGAAGTCGAGCAGCTTCACCGCGCCCGTGCGCGTCAGGCCGATGTTGCTCGGCTTCAGGTCGCGATGCACGATCCCCCGCTCGTGCGCTGCGTCGAGGGCTTCCGCGATTTGCCGGGCGAGGCCGAGCACGGTGTTCACCGCAAGTCCATGACCTGCACCGGTCAGGAGATCGGCGAGTGTCCCGCCATCGATGAACTCCAGGACCAGCGCGCGCAGGCTCGCGGCCTCTTCGATACCGTAGATCGTGGCGATGGCAGGATGGTTGAGCGACGCCAGCACGCGCGCCTCGCGTTCGAAGCGCGCGACACGATCGGCATCACCGGTAAATGCCGCCGGGAGCATCTTGATGGCAACGTCGCGGCCAAGCCGCGTGTCCAGGGCGCGGTACACCTCGCCCATTCCGCCTTCGCCAAGCTTCTCGAGGACGCGAAAGGCACCAATCCGTTCGATCACGACACGCGAATCGGGACTTCCTGGATTGCGTTGTTGCCGTATCCGAGCCGGTTCCACTCGGCACGATCGGGCTGAGAACGACCGGCAAGATCGGTCGCCCGTGCACGGAGGATGAGGTCACTGGCTTTTTCCACGCGCGTAATCAATTCCCACCACTGCCAGCTGTAGCGATTGCGTTCGCTCACGAGACGCGCGTCTTGCCAGTCGCGGCCATTCAGGCTTACCTCGACGCGCGCAATCGGCGCCGCACCGGACCATGCGACGCCGCGGATGGCCAATTCGCCCGGGCCCACCTCTGTATCCGGTAAGGGCTCGGTGATCAGCGCGCGGACCCGTTGCAACGTCACGGGCTCGCTGACGACTCGACCGTCGCGCTCCCATTGATACCGGTACTTGTCCCCCTGGTAGTGTCCAGTGAATGCCCGGTCAATGACCTCGATCTCGGTCAACCACTTGACCGACGCGACCGCGTACCAGCGTGGAACGATGAGACGCAGTGGATATCCGTGTTCGATCGGCAGTGGCTCGCCGTTCATCGCGTAGGCCAGGAGCACATCGCTGTCGCGCGCGTCGTCGATCCGCAGACTGCGCTCGAAGCGAATGGATTCCGATCGGCCGTCCACGGCACCGCCATCAGCGCCACGAAACAGCACGTCCTGCGCATCCTGCCGCACGCCGGCGCGATCCAGGATCTCGACGAGCGGCACCCCGGTCCATTCCGCCGTGCTGACGGCGCCCAGCCCCCATTTCTCCCCCTCGGTGGGCCGATCGAACAGCGCCCGTCCATTGCCGGCGCACTCCAACGTGACGACCTGCGTTTTCGATCGCATGTTCTGGAGATCACGAACCGTGAAACTCTGTGACCGCTCGACGAGGCCGCCGATCGCGAGCCGAAATGACGCCGCGTCGAGACTGGGCATACGGAAGTTGTTGCGCATATAGAAGCGCGCATTCGGCATGACGACGCCGCCAACGAGCGCCGCAAGAGACGTCTCGCAGTTGAGAGGATGCGCCCGGTGCACGACCATGCCGGCGTCGATCGCCTGCTGGCAGGCTTCTTCGGGATCCAGCGTCGGCACTTCTGCGCTCGCCGGCAGAGGCGCCCCACACCCACCGCTCGCGACTGTGCGCACGCACGTCGAAGCCGGGTAGATGTCGAGCGTGCCAGCCTGCTGGAACGGTTGCATGAACTCGCGAAGGCGGCTCTCGTCGGCAGCTTCGACGATCATGTACATGGTGTGCTCGCCTTGGACGACGGCTTCACCCTGGATCTGCAGTCCGAACTTCCTGACGTTCGGGCGACTCAGGTGATTGAGAAGGCTGGCACCCATGAACGGATCCTGCGCAGGACAGCCGTCGGCCGGGTGCTGATGCCGGACGATGAACAAAGGCATTTGGTCTCCTCGATGCTCGGCTGTTCTAGTTTTCCACAAACGGGTGGCCGCCCTTTACTTCTTCTGAATCGACGGGAAGTCCAACATGCTTCCCCGCGACCTCTGACGACTGTGCCTGGCGCCAACCTGACCTACCCAAATCCACGCGCACACCTGGGCCTACTTTGGTCTTGCCGCGCTGTTCGTGGTTTCAGTAACGGCAATCGCACGCGACATATCCGACAGCATCGCTCAGCTGCAGCACGGAAGGCCATTCCGACCGAAAGCGTAACAGTGACTCGGCTGCGCAAGCAGCAGCATGCGCTCATGCGCTTCGACGACGCTATACCCGACGGTATCAGCGAGGCGATGAACGCGTCGGATGAGGAGTGGGGCGAAGAGCGCTTGATGGATGCTGTAGGGCCCAATCGCGCCACCGCTGCGCGCACGCTCATCGACCGGGTGATGACGACGGCCGACACGTTCGTCGCCGGCGCCCCACAGCACGACGACATGACCCTGCTCGTGGTGCGCGCCATCTAAGCAAGGTCCTTGGTCCTTCGGCCTGAGTCCCTGGTCCGCGTTTGACATCGACGCGGCCGTCCCTGGATACTGCCGGGAGCGCGCTGACAGGGCGCCACCAACCCGCGGCAAGGGAATACTCCCACCTGTTTGGTCCAAAGTCGTGTGCGTGTGCACCTTCTTTCAGCCTGGTTTCAGCGGGGCACAGGCGATTCATGAAAGGAGGTCGCCATGACCACTTCGAAGTCCCTCCCGACTCGTCCGTCCCTCGAGTCTCTCCGCAAACAGGCAAAGAAACTGGCGCGCGACGTCGCCGCCGGTCATGCAGACGCGATCGCCCGTGCAAGACTGCACCTCCCCCACGTCGACCAACCCATCACCCAGCGCAACGCGCAACTCGTGATCGCGCGTGAGTACGGCTTTGCCGGCTGGCAGGACCTCATCGCCGAGGTGAGCAAACGTCTTGGCCGCGGTCTCGAGTGGGCGGCAGCGCAGGCTCGACGCGCCATTCACGACAACGACGTCGAGCGCCTGAAGCAACTGTTGGCTGAATATCCGGCGTTGCTGTCCTGGCAAGGCACCGAATGGGACGGTAAAGGCGGCCTGCTGGGAATCGCGACGGGCGCCTATGCCGACGCAGGAGACCCGCAGAGAGAACAGTGGTTCACGCGCGGGGCGTGCGCCGAACTGTTGATCGACGCCGGCGCCATCGTGCCGCCATCGGTATGCGAGGGCCTCATCGAATCCCGTGCAAAGGGCCTGCTGCAGTTGTTTCACCGCAAGGGCCTGCTTCCGCGCACACTCAAGTTCTTTGCCGCGCTTGGTGAACTCGATGCTGTTCGCGACGCTCTGGACGATGACGGGCACGATCTCGCGATGGTCAACGATGTGTTCATCTGCGCCTGCCGCTTCGGCCACGAGGCCGTCGCCTCACTTTTGCTGGAGCGATCCATCTCGCTCGATCCCGAGCTCGGCAAGCAGGTGGATGGAAGCCTGGGTCGCCCCGCCTTCGTCAAGTACTTCATCGACACGCGCGTCGCGCACGCGACGGCAGCCCTCGGACCGTGGAAGGCGTTTGTCATGGAGCAGGTCAGCCGCGCGGCCCACGATGGCGATGTGACGGCATTCGTCAGCACGTTGCAGCATGAGCGGTGGCTGCTCGGTGAAGCGCACGTGGAGTTTCAGGCTGGGCTCATCGGGGCGGCAACGCTGAACGATCGCGGGGGAATCATTATTGCCCTCCTCGATCTGGATCCGGCACTCCTCCGGCGGCAACGGCCAACCGAATGGCAACCGTTCGAATTTGCGTTCACCTATGCGAAGGCACACCTCATCCCACTGCTCACCCGCCTCCGGCCGGTGCCGGACGATCTGCCGCATGCGGCAGGCATGGGCGACCTCGCCCGGGTGAAGCGCTGGTTCGACGAGTCCGGCGCGCCCGCGCTGGGCGATCTCGACAATCACTATCCCTGCAACAGCGTGCACGCGCGGAAGTACGATGACCTCCACTGGGGCCCGCCCGATGCGCAGCATGTGGTAGATACGGCGCTCGCATGGTCCGTCATCAACCGTCACTTCGACGTGGCGGACTTCCTGCTCGAGCACGGCGCAAACATCAACACCAACTGGAACTCGCACGAGCCGGCGAGCATCCTGCACCATCTGGTTTTCTTGCCGAACCCTTACGAGTCGATGCAATTCCTCATCGATCGCGGCATCGACCTGACCATCAGGGACTACCGTTGGAACAGTAACGCAGTCGGTTGGGCGCGCCACGGCAACAACGACGAGACGATGGCTCAATGGCTGGAGGCGGCGGGGCGGCAGCGGGAACTGAAACGATGACCACACCCAAAGTGCGTGGATATCGCACCAGGCAGAGTCGCTGGCAAGGTGATCAGCGCGCATCCTCATGAACCAGGAGCCACATGGCCAAGCGGACCAGGTTGACGAAGACAATGACCGAGAGGCAGTTCGAGAACGGTTATTGGTATGCGACCGAGCTGAGAGAGTTCGCGATGAAGATCGGAATTCCGTCGGCCAACAAGCTGCGGAAGGACGAGCTCGAGCGGGCGCTCAAACACTTCATCCGAACAGGTGAATCCAGGAACCTGGTCAAGCGCGGGCTCCTGAAATCAGGTCCGCGTGATGTCGACATGGGTCTCCGTCTCGATCTCCCCGTCGTTCACTACACGAGCAACAGAGAGACGAAAGATTTCATCCAGCGGGAGGCCTCCAGGATCGAGCCCGGGTTCAAGCGCGCCTCGGGTACGCGCTACTTGCTCAACCGCTGGCGTGAGGCGCAGATCAGTAGTGGTCGACGGATCACGTACGGCGATCTGGTCAAGGAAGCCATCCGGCTCAATAAGACGAAGCAGGGTCCGCTTCGCATCGAGCACGGGCGTTACATCAACTTCATCTCCGACTTCATGCGGGCGAACAAGAACGCGTCGCAAGCAGACGCCGTCCGAGCATGGAAGGAGATCAAGACAATGGACGCGCCCAAGACATTCGCCGCATGGGCCAAAGCTCGCTGATCCCCGTGGCGATCGCTGCGCGCCAACACCAGCTCATAGATCGCGCTCTCGCGCGTCTCGCGCCGCGTCTTCAGTTTGAACCGATCCGAGAGCATCGCCCGCAGCATGATGTTGATCGCGTCAGCCGTCACGACTGCGCCATCGGGCGCCTTCGCCTCGATGTCATACGGCTCGCCCTGCAGCCAGTCGGATCCGCCGGTGAGCTGGAAGGAGAGGATCCCATACGCCCGCCGGATGACCTCCTGCACGGGCAGGTTGCGGACCGACACTCGGCCGCCAGGCTGGACGGCCATCATCGACCTCGCGCCACCGCCGGTACTGCGCTTGATGGACACGACTTCGAAACGCGGTTCCTGCGGAGCGGGAGTCTGCGCATCGAGATCGGCACCAGCGGCCAGACTGACGAATGCCGCAAGGGCGACACCCGGCCAGGACACCCTGTTTCGGCGGGCGTTCGGGTCGTGTGTGTTCATTCGCAATTCTCTCCCTGAGGTTGATAGCCCTATGCCCTGGCTAACCGCCGTCACCATAGGCGTGACTGGCCCTCACGGCGACGTTTTTCCACGCCCGAGAGCACCTCGATCACCCGAGATAACTGCGCCCCGATCGGCGCTGGCAAGAGTAGCTTTCATCACGGGCAGCTAGCGCCTCGTGATTTTCATGACCGTCATCCGTGACGCGCCGGAGACGTAGATCGACCCGTCGGTATCGATACCCATCCCATGCGCGCGATCCGCGGAGACGCTGTCGATCCGCTTCCCGTTCTTCACGATGTTGACGATGCCGGCATTCACATCGCTGATGTAGACCGTATCGTCGGCGGCAACGGCGATCCCACCGCGGGAGGGAAACGGCCACGACTCCACGAATTTCCCATCCTTGTCGAACACGGACACACGCTGGTTGTCGCTGTCGTTGATCAGGATGCGGCCCTTCGAGTCCAGAGCGACGCCGTGCGGGAGCTGCAGCTGTCCCGGCTGGGAACCCTTCACCCCGCCAATGTTGCGGACAAATTGTCCGCTCGCGGAGTACTGCACCACCCGCGCATTCACGTACCCATCGGACACGTAGATGTCGCCGTTCGGCGCAACGGCGACGTGGTTAGGCTGATTGAACAGATCTCCGGATGTGTTGTCGCCGGCGACACCCTTTTTGCCCAGCGTCATCAGCATGCGTCCGTCCGCGCTGAACTTGTGGACGACATGAGCCGCGGAGTCTGTCACCCACAAAGCCCCCTGCGCATCGATCGTCACGCTATGTGCGCTGTCGAACAGCCCGTCGTCTCCGAAGGCTTTCACCCAGGCGCCATCGCGGGTCAGCACTCGAAAGTACGGCGCGGTTCGCACCAGCACCACGACCTGTCCCTTTCCGTCCGCCGTGATCCACGACGTATTCCCATTCCAGGTCGTGCCGGCTGGAAGTCGAGCCCAGTTCGCATCGACCTTGTACTTCTCGCCGGACTGCGCCGAGACTCCCGGCACGTCGCCCAGGGTGAAGCTCACCACAAGCGCTGAAAGAACGGAGGCGATCACGCGTCTGCTCACGTCTGGCTCCTTCGATCGTCGATGGCGTCCCGGATCCTGCCACAGATCTTCGCTGCGTTTGCATAGGCGGCAGAAGCGGGTCGCATCATACGTGAACCGATGCGACCGCCTCGCGAACCTGCGATGCACCTCGGTTAGCCCGTTATGCAGGCTCAAGCCCGAATCTTGTACTCGTGCGACGGCATAACGGCCTAGGCGCGCAGAGCGCGCCAAAGAGACGCTGTCGACTAGTCGAGGGCTTCGCCGGGATATCAAGGACGGAACCCTTGACTAGTCGGGAATCTCGGCCTCGACAAGCTTCGCCAGCAAGGTGAGTGACTCCTGCCAGCCCAGGGTGCAGGCCTCCGGAGGTATGACATCGGGGAGTCCGTCCTGCACGATGTTCACCTCGGTGCCGACGACCACCTTCTTCAGGCTCACCGTGACCTTCATCTCACCCGGCAGGTTCGGGTCGTCGAACCGGTCCGTCCAGCGGATGCGTTCGTTCGGGACCAACTCGAGGTACTCGCCGCCGAAGGAATGGCTCTTGCCCGAGGTGAAATTGGTAAACGACATCTTGTATGTGCCGCCCACACGAGGATCCATGTGATGAACCTTGCCGGTGAATCCGTTTGGTGGCAGCCACTTGACCATGGCATCGGGATCGATGAACGCTCGGTAGACTCTCTCGGGCGTCGCCCGCAGCACTCGATGAAACTGAACCGTGTACGGCATGACCTGCTCCTCAATGGCACCCTGGTGCCGTTTATTCTGAACATTAGACCGGCGATCTCGGTGCGAATCATCGGTCAGCGGTTTGAATCGCACGGATGATGCTGGCACTGTACGACATTGATATGACGCACGAGACCGGTGACGACCAGACCAGGCTTTGGAACGGACCGGGCGGAGACGCCTGGGTCGACGAGCAGGAGTTACTCGATCGGTTGCTCAAGCCATTCGAAACGCTGCTCATCGAAGCCGTTGCGGCGCGCTCCCCAAAACAGCTGCTCGACGTCGGCTGCGGCACGGGCAGCACGACGCTCGCCGCCGCGCGCTTGCTCGGAGCACAGGGTCGTTGCATCGGCGTCGACATTTCGGCCCCGATGATCGCGGCCGCGCGCGCACGCGCCGAACGCGAGGG
The DNA here is from genome assembly GCA_035649635.1 of Vicinamibacterales bacterium. Classification (GTDB taxonomy): domain Bacteria; phylum Acidobacteriota; class Vicinamibacteria; order Vicinamibacterales; family UBA2999; genus Gp6-AA40. The sequence continues at coordinate 28,388 of DASRJE010000193.1, forward strand.
CTCCCAGGCCCGCTTCATCTGCGCCAACGCAGAGGACCACGCGTTCGATCCCGCGAGCGCTGACATGATCATTTCGCGATTCGGCGTGATGTTCTTCGACGACTCGGTACGCGCCTTCGCTAATCTGCGGCGCGCCGCGACTGGCGATGCCGAGATGCGGTGCATCGCATGGCGGAGTGCCGCAGAGAATCCGTTCATGACGGCGGCTGAGCGCGCCGCCGCACCGCTGCTGCCGAATCTTCCCGTCCGCCGGCCTGATGCGCCGGGACAGTTCGCCTTCGGCAACCGCGATCGCGTGCGCAGCATCCTGGAGAAGAGCGGCTGGGCTGAGATTGATATCCGGCCGATCGACGTTGCCAGCGCGCTACCCGAGAAAGAGCTGGTCCGATATGTGACGCGCTTCGGTCCGGTTGGCCGCATCCTGCAAGACGCAGACGCCCAGACGCGCGCCCGGGTCATCGACGCGATCCGCCCGGCTTTTGATCCCTATGTTCACGGAGATGAAGTCCGCGTTGTTGCCGCTTGCTGGATCATCTGCGGCCAGGCTGATCCGTCATATCCGAGCTCCCAATAGGGAATAGCGGCTTCATGGCACTGAGAATCATCTCTACACGCCGGGAATCTATCCATTGACAATATACGCATAGTGGCTATAGTCTGGGCGCGTGGACGACGTCGCGCAGCTGCTCCCACTCCCACCTGTGACCTTTCATATCCTCTTGGCGCTTGCCGACGAGGACCGCCACGGTTACGCAATCATCAAGGAGGTCTCGCTGCGCACGCGCGGCGAGCTGACACTCAGTGCCGGCACGCTCTACCGCTCGATTCACCGCATGCTCGAACAGGGGCTCGTGGTGGAGTTGCGTGAGCGACCCGCGCCGGAGGAGGACGACGAGCGTCGGCGCTACTATCAAATCACCAAGTTCGGAATCGAGGCGGCCAAGGCTGAATCGCGTCGTCTCGAGCAATTAGTCAAGCTTGCCCGGCAGAGTGGCTTCGCGCCTGGGAGGGCGTGATGCGTTTCTACCGCCTTCTCCTGCGTTTGTATCCAGCCTCGTTCCGCGCCGAGTACGGCGACGAGATGTGTGCGGTCTTCGCGGCACGACGTCGTGAAGTGAATCCAATCGCGCTCTGGGCTGATGCCATTACCGACGTGATCATCAACGCGGTTCGCGTCCATCTCAGCCTGTTACAAGACGATCTTCGCTGGGCCGCGCGCGTCCTGTGGAAGTCGCCCGGGTTCACGCTGACGGCAGTACTCGTCGCGAGCCTGGGCATGGGCGCAACGACGGCCGCGTTCACGCTGGTCGATCACGTCCTCTTGAGACCGCTCCCATTTCCCCATCCCGAGCAGCTCGTCACCTTGAACGAGATCGAGCGCGATGGTTCGTTCGAGCCTGCGACACCGCCAGGCTTCGACGACTGGCGCGCCATGAACACGAGCTTCAGTTCCGTCGGCGCCTACATCGGAGCGTCCCTCCCGATGAACCTCTCCGGCGGCGGTGAACCGCTCCGTCCGAACGTCATCGTCGCCAGCGCTGATGTCTTCAAGACGCTCGAGATCGGTCCAGTCGCAGGACGACCCCTGACCGCAGACGACGACCGCGACGATTCGTCACCCGTGGCACTTCTCAGCACACCGCTGGCGAACGCGCTCTTCGGCAACCCGACTGCCGCCATCGGTCGCACGATTCGACTCGACGGCCGTCCGCGCGACATCGTGGGCGTGATGCCGGCAACCTTCGTGTTCCCGTTCCGTGACGCCGACGTGTGGATCCCTCGACGCACCTGGGGCTCGAGTCGCAGCAACCACATGCTCGGTGTCGTGGCTCGCCTGCGTCCCGGTGTTTCTCTCGACCAGGCGCGCGCCGATATGAACGTCGTCGCCGCGCAACTCGAACGAGCCTACCCGAAGGAGAACGCCGGCGTCGGAATTGGCATCCAGCGTATCCGCGACCGCATGTCCCCGCGGACGCGGATGCTACCGCTGGCCGTACTCGGCGCCGCGTTCTGCCTGACGTTGATCGGCTGCACGAACCTCGCGAGCCTGCTGTTTGCGCGCGCGACTGGACGACGGCAGGAAATGGCCGTCCGGGTCGCCGTCGGGGCCTCGCGCGAGCGGATTGCGCGGCAGTTGTTGACCGAGAGCTTCGTCCTCGCCATTACCGGTGGCGTCATCGGGTTGCTGCTGGCCGTCGTCGTGACGCCGTGGTTGACGCGGATGGTGCCGGAGGGTCTTCCAATCGGCGCAGTCCCTGAAATCGACTGGCGTGTGTTTGCATTCGCCGGCGCGCTCACGCTCGTCACGACCATCGCGTTCGGCGTCGGACCAGCGCTGCGCTTATCGAGGGGCGTCGATCTGAGCTGGCTGCGTACTCGATCCGCCGATGGCGGTCGCTCAACGCGCTTGCGCGCCGCGCTCGTGCTGAGCGAGGTGATCGGAACCGTCGTATTACTGGTCGCCGCAGGCTTGCTGCTCAAGGCGATGTGGCGTGTTCAGGCGGTCGACACCGGGTTCCGCCCGGAGGGCGTGCTGACACTGAAGACAGTACTTCCCATCTCCGCGCCAGCAGCGTCGCGGCAGACGTTCTATTCGCGCGTGCTCGCTGACGCTCGGGCGCTGCCGGGCGTCACCTCGGCTGCGTACATCACCTTCGTGCCAATGACATTTGCGTCGGGCAACTTTGTCGTGACGGTTCCCGGTGCACTGACGGAGGCACAAGCACATACGCGCTTCGTCACGCCTGACTTTTTCCAGACGCTCGGGATCCCGATGTTGCGCGGCCGTGACCTGGATGAACGAGATGATCAACCGACATCGCCGCCGGTGGTCGTCATCGGCCGCTCCCTCGCTGACCGCTTGTGGCCGCTTCAGGACGCCATCGGACAAACGATGACGCTCGCAGAAGTCGACTGGCAAGTTGTCGGAGTCGTAGGCGACGTCGCGGTTCACGGCCTGGAGCAGGTCGCCATTCCACAGGCCTATTTCCCAGCGAGCAAGGTGCCGCCCGGATTGAGTTTCTACGCTCCCAAGGACCTGGTGGTACGAACGTCAGGTTCTCCGATCGCGCTCGCGCCGGCGCTACGCAGGATCGTTCACGCGATCGATCCCGAGCAGTCAGTCTCTGACGTGCGCACACTTGAAGACGTCGTCGGCGCTCAGACAGCATCACGTCGCGTTCAGTTCACGGTGCTCGCCGCGTTTGCTGCCGTCGCGGTGCTGCTCGCCGCGGTCGGCATCTACGGCTTGCTCTCGTTCGCCGTCTCGATGCGGACGCGAGAGGTCGGTGTGCGTATGGCCCTTGGTGCCGGCCGCCGGGATGTTCTGACCATGTTCCTTCGCCAGGGGATAGTGCTTGGTTCGGCTGGCATCATCATCGGCGCGCCGCTGGCGTACGCAGCCGGCCGTGGGATGACGTCACTTCTCTTCGGCGTTACGCCCGGCGACCCTGTCATTTACGGGGCGGCGGCGCTGTTGGCGATTCTGATGACGCTGGGCGGGAGTGTCCGCCCGGCGTTCCGCGCAGCGAGCGTGGACCCGGTGATTGCGATTCAATCCGAATAGGCCACGTCGGGGATCTGGCTGGCCGGCGGACCCCCCCCTCGCGCACACGCAATTCCCCCTCTACGCTTGCACATCACGGTACAATCCGCATTTTGATAACGTCTGTTCTACCTGGCCGTAAAGGAGGATGAGCTGTGGTGAAACGACTGGCTCTAGTCGCAATTTGCTTTTCGTACCTGACTGGGAACGCGCTGGCGCAGGACGCCAAGGCCGTCATCGCCAACGCGCAGAAAGCATTGGGCGATCCCAAATCCATCACCTACTCGGGATCGGCGAAGGACGTCGCGTTCCAGCAGTGCGGAGCCAATGCCGCCGCGATGAACTGCCAGGGAACGCACGATCCGATGCGGCCGATCACCAACTACGTCCGCGTGATCGATCTCGCGGCGCCGGCCTCGCGTCATACGGGCGGGACCAACAACATCGGAGCCGGCGGCTCGACGACGGTGACGCCTGGAACCTTCTTCCAGCAGGTCACGCCGCAGCAGGCCGACGTCGCGCAGCCCTGGGGCGGCTCGCTCGAGCTCTACATCACGCCGTGGGGGTTCCTGAAAGGCGCGGCCGACAACAACGCGATGGCACGCCGCAGTGGCAAGTTCACGGTCGTGTCGTGGAGCCCGAAAGTGATGGCGCCGTCCGGCAAGCCGTATGTCATCAACGGCTACGTTGACGAAAAGAACATGATCGACCACGTCGAGACGTGGCTCGGTGAGAACATCATGGGCGACATGCACATCGTCTCCACTTACACCGGGTGGAAGGATTTCGGCGGCGCGATGGCGCCAGCGAAGATCGTGCAGACGCGCGGTGGATTGCCGTTCTTCGAAGTCGATGTCACGGGCGCGAAAGTCAACCCGCCTGACGTGGCGGCGCTGGCTCCGGCACCGGCGCCACCGGCCGGCCGTGGCGGCGGCCCACCCGCGGGCGGAGGTCCGGGCGGCGCACCGGCGCTCACCGTGACGTCTGAAAAACTCGGCGAAGGGCTCTACAGGTTGACCACCGGACCCGGCAGCTACGACTCAGTGATCGTGGAGTTCAGGGACTACGTGATGATGCTCGAGGCCGGGCAGTCCGAGGCGCGTGGCTTGGCGTATATCGCTGAGACGAAGAAGCTCATTCCCAACAAGCCGATTCGCTACGTGATGAACACGCATCCGCATTCCGATCACACCGGAGGTCTGCCGGCGCTCGTGGCCGAAGGCGCAACGATCATCACGCAGAAGAACAACGAGGCATTCTTCGACAAGGCACTCAACACGCCGAGAACGCTTCTCAACGACACGCTGGCAAAGAATCCGAAGAAGGCGAAGGTCGAGGCCGTTGCCGAGAAGAAGGTCTACTCGGATGGCACGCGGACCGTCGAGATGTACCACATCTACCCGGCGCCTCACTCGAATGGCCTGATGGTCGCGTACATCCCGAAGGAGAAGGTGCTCTTCCAGGGCGATTTCTCGCTGCCTGCTCCAGGGCAGCCGGGCAACGATCATGTCAAAGCCCTCGTGCCGGCGCTCGAAAAGCTGAAGCTGGTCGACTTCGATCGCTACATCAACGTCCACACGTCCGCGGCTCCGCAGACGAAGGCCGAACTGTGGAAGGCGGCTGGGAAATAGCAGAACCTGAAGTGGACAGAGGCGGGTTTTAGGATCCGCCTCAACCGCCAATGATCAGGTGTGAGTCACCGAACTCGTGCCACAGGTACCCGGCCTCCTGCGCCTCGCGGTAGGCGCGAAGGAGGTGGAACAACGATCGCCCGCCCGCGGCCACAATCACTTGTTCAACCATCGCGAGGTGCGTTGCCTGCGGTTCGTGGAAGCCAGTGATCATGCCGTTCACCGAGCGCAGCGGTCGTCCGGGACCAATCACGAGATTGGTCCATCCCTCGCCCGGGGAGACCCGTCCCCGGATGTCGGTGACGGTCTCGAGCGCGCGCACGACTGTCGTACCGACGGCAACGACTCGATGACCCGCGCTCTTCGCGGCGTTGACGCGGTCGGCCGTCTCCGGCGGCACGCGATAGAACTCCTCATACGGTGGCTCGTGATCTTCGAGGCTCGCCACGCCCGTGTGCAGCAACAGCGGCGCGACCTGAATGCCGCTCGCCACGAGCCGCGTCACCAGCTCGGGAGTGAACGGCCGCGCCGCCGACGGCATCTCCGCGCTTCCGGGCTCAGTTGCGAAGACGGTCTGGTACATCGATTCCGGCCAGGGTAGCGGGACGTAGTTGTATCGAATCGGGTTGCCAAATCGTTCGAGATACGACAGCACCGGTTCTGCAAGATCAAGCGCCGCCATCCACAATCGCGACTGCGCTTCCAGTCCGCCGACGAACGGGTAGGGCGCGAGGAGAGTCATGCGGCCGCCACCTTCGAGTTCAAACAGCGTTCCCGCGCGCATGTCGCGACAGGGAAGCGAAGCGACCGGCCCCGGACGTCGAACCTCGATCACCCAGAAGTTTCCCGGCAGGCGTGTCGAAAGATGCAACTCGAATCGATCGTCGTCGCGGGTTCTTCCCGTCAGCGCTGCTTTCAACGTGCCGCTGGTGTTGACGACCAGAAGATCGCCCGGGGCCAGCCACTGCGGCAACTCTCGGAACCTCGAATGAGCAACTGAGTCAGTGTCGACATGTGAGACGAGCAGGCGGACCTCGTCTCTCCTCAGCCCGCGCGCCTCGGGCGGTTCGGTTGCCTCGAGACGCGCCGGCAACGTGAGGGCGTCGATCACGCCTGCTGGAGCCATCGCGCGTCCTCGTGTTGGGCTGCGAACCGCTGGCCACGAACAGCGTCCGGATCCTGGTCGAACAGCCAGTTCCAGAATGGCGCCGTGATCTCTGGCAGTGGTCGGTCGGAGATGTCGTCGTTGGGAAACGCCTCCTGGTGCATCCGCGTCCGCATATCGCCCGGATCCACCAGAACGGCGGATACGCCTTGTTCACGCAGTTCGGAGGCCAGCGTCCTCGTCACCAGCTCCAGCGCGGCCTTGGTGGCGCCGTAAGGTCCCCACCCGGGATAGGCCGCCGTGGCGGCATCGCTGGTGATGTTGACAATCAGTCCGCGCCTTTCGGCCAGCAGCGGCAGGGCCAATTGCATTAACACCAATGGCGCCCCGACGTTCACCGGGAACAAACGGCCGAAACGCGGTACATCGAACGTCGATAGCGGTCCGATCGGGCCGAGCTCGGAGGCGTTGTTGACGAGCAGGTTCAGCCCACCCAACCGCCGAGCCGCGTCAATCAGGTTGACGCGTACCTGCGCATCCGTAATGTCGCCTGCTATCGGCAGCACATCGGGCGCCTGCGCCGAAAGTTCCGCGGCGGCAGCCGTCAGGGCATCCCGATCGCGGCCGCCGATCACGAGGCCGTATCCACGCCTTCCCAGGACGCCGGCAATGACACGCCCGAGCCCGCGACTGGCGCCGGTGATCAGGGCGATACGAGTCGATTCAGTCATGAGTGTTTCTCACCTCCAACCAGCACGGATCAAGCATCGAACTTCAAGTGCACTTGAAGTCAAGCGAAAAGCGGCGCACACTGGTTACCGTGGGTGATGCGTTGACGATCGGCGAAGTGGCCAGTCGCAGCGGCGTGGCAACATCCGCGCTGCGCTTCTATGAGGAACAGCGCTTGATCGCCTCGGAACGGACCGATTCCGGGCACCGCAGGTACCCGCGCACGGTTCTTCGTCTCGTCGCCTTCATCGTGTTCGCACAGAAGGTTGGCTTGTCGTTGGAGGAAATCCGCGGGGAGCTCGCACGGCTGCCGCGCAACCGCGCGCCGGAACGCGCGGACTGGGCCAAATTGTCGGGGAGCTGGACGAAACGGATCGAGGAGCGGATCGCGGAATTGGAACGAATGAAGACGACGCTCACCGAGTGTATCGGCTGCGGATGCCTTTCACTCGACCGCTGCCAGTTTGCGAACCCCGGCGATCGCGCGGCGCGACGCGGCGCCGGTCCGCGTTACTGGATTCAATCGACGGCCCGCTGATTCCACGCGGATCACATTTGCTATGCTCCGCCATCATGCCTTCGTCTGCCGACGTCGTCATCATTGGCGGAGGTGTCGTCGGGTCGGCCGTCGCCTACCATCTGCGTGAAGCCGGGTGCCGGGGCCGGATTGTCGTCATCGAACGCGACGACAGCTATTCACGCGCCTCGTCCAATCTGGCAATGGGCGGCATTCGACAACAGTTCACGCTCGAAGCCAGCGTCCGGATGGTCCAATACAGCGTCGGCTTCTATCAGGACCTGGATCGACGCGTTCCCGTTGCCGGCGTGAATTTCCGCCAGCGTGGGTATCTCTTTCTCGCCGACACCGACAGCGCCGCGCGACTCACGCGACGATACGAGGCGATGCGTTCGGCCGGCGCTCACGTCGCGTGGCTCAGCCGAGACGAGATTCGGCGCAGACTGCCGGATGCTTCACTCGACGACATCGAGTTCGGAGTGTTCGGTCCTGAGGACGGCTACGCCAATCCCAAAGCTGTGCTCTTCGCGATGAAGACGATCGCCGAAGATGCGGGCGCGGAATACGTGCGCGCCGAGGTCCACGCGATCGAGCGGACGAACAACAAAGTGACAGGGGTCGCGTTCGGCGCTGATTCGATCGATACGTCAGTTGTCGTGAACGCCGCAGGCGCCTTCGCTGGGCGGGTCGCCGAGCTCGCCGGCGTATCGCTGCCGGTGTCGCCAGTGCGTCAGCAGTTGTTCCGCTGCGATCTGCCACGTCATTGGGAGTACCGGTTTCCGATGGTGATCGACCCCGACGGCGTACACTGGCGGCACGATGATGCGCCCACCGCAGATCGACCCGATCGGATCGTGGTGGCCAAAACGAAACATCACGAGGTGCCCGGCGAGAACTTCACGTGCGACGACGGCCGATGGCTGAGCGATTTCTTTCCGACTCTCGTCCGTCGCATGCCGCCTTTTACCGGACTCACGCTCGTCGAAGGATGGGCCGGTCTCTACGAGATGACCCCCGATCACAACCCCATCATCGGCGAACATCCCGAGGCACCCGGGTTCTTCCTCGCGAACGGATTCAGCGGTCACGGGCTCATGATGGCGCCCGCGACCGGCAAGGCGGTCGCCGAGATCGTCATGACTGGAACGTCGCGCACGATCGACATCGGCGTGTTCGCGTACGATCGATATCGCCTGGGTGCGCTCCTCGACGACGAAGCGACGCTGTAGCAGGTTATTGTCAACACCCAACCTCCAACTCCCAAAGCAGCCTGATTGCTTGCTTGGAAGTTGGAAATTGGTAGTTGGGAGGTATCAGTTTAGCCGGTCAGCCTTCACTCGCAGTTGATGGACCATGGGATTCCGAACTCGTCGACGAGAACGCCAAACCGCCTGGCCCAGAATGTTTCCTGGAGCGGCATCCCTATCGTGGCGTTTTCTGCAAGCGCCTGAAATATCCGGTCTGCAGCGACTGGGTCGTCCATCTCGAGTATCAGCGAAAAACCCTTCGGTTTCTCGTACTGGTGCGGAAGCGTGTCCCCGCCGTTGATCACGGTATCGCCGATCTTGAGCGTGGCGTGATAGACCTTGGCGCCCCAGCCGTCAGGTGCCTCGGCCGCCATCGGCGAGTCACCCCACTTGAGCATGTAGCTGATCGTTCCGTCCAGGGACCGCTCGTAGCGCTTGAACGCAGCCTCGCACTGACCGTTGAAGGAAAGCGAGATGTTCGTATTCAGCTTCATCGAATCCCTGCGTTCAACCCATTCGGCCGTTCTGCTGACTCGCGGATGAAGCGCTCCTGCAGCCGATTGGGCTACTTCGTCCCTGGCGACGTGAGCGGGCCGGCCGGCACCGCTCCCTTTGCTTCGACCAGGCGACGCGCCAGGTAGTTCGTGACCTGCGCATCTGTCCGCACGGCGGTGAGGTAGGCGGTTCGGAGAAGCTGCTCCTTGCGCCCACGCAGCGTCTGCGTGATACCGTCGCGCACCGGTGGCATCGATAAATCACGTTGGCCGGCTTGTTCGTGGGCGACGACGAGCACCAGTGCGTACGCGCCGTTCGACTGCGCCACGTTCACGGCGCCCGCTTCCTTGTTCAGCACGGCATCGCGCAGCGGCGGCGGAGCCTGTTTGAGCTGCGACAACGGCACGAGGCCCAGGTCGCCGCCGCGTGGCGCTGAGTCAGGATCCTCCGAATACCCGAGCGCAAGGTCGCGGAAGTCGGCGCCGGCCTTGAGACGTTCCATCAACATCTGAATCTTTGCGACCGCCGCTTGTGGCGTCGTCGCGTCATCACCGGTCCGGTTGGTGACGCGGGCGTCGCGTACGGGCGTCACCACGATTTGCGCCACGTGATACGACTCTTCGGCTACATTGAACTGTGCGCGATTGGCGTTGAAGAAATCGCTCACCTCCTGATCGGTGACCGTGACCTTCGTCCCGACCTCTTGATTGACGACCTTCTCCGTGAGCAGCTCGCGTCGCAGTCCTTCGCGAATGTCCGCGGGCGTGAGACCACGCCGGCTCACTTCCTGCTGAAATTCGGTGTCGGTGATGTTCTTCTTTGCGTTCCCGTATGCGGTTTCGAGCTCACTCTCGGGAACTTCGAGTTTGAGCGCCGCGGCCTTGGCCAACAGCAGGTCCTGGACGATCAGATCGTTCAGCAGTCCAAGCTTGGCCGTCATCTCTTCTTCTGCTGACATGGCCTGCGACGAGTCCCGCACCCGCCGAAAGGCCTTTTCGACGTCGTCGCGTTTGATCTCGCGGCCGTCGACCACGGCCCACGCATCTGGCGAAGCGGCCGGCGCCGCAGCTGGCGTCGACCGGCACGCGACGGCCGAGCATGCGGCGAGAGCGACCAGGATAGTAGACAGGGTGAGCTCGGAGCGGAGAGGCGTGCGTCGTGGGCTTCGCATTCGTGGCAGCGTACTCTCTGTTCGCGCCGCGAACAATACTCGGCTGCACCCTCCTCGTTTCGCCAGGTAATAGCAAGGGTGCGGCTCTCCAGAGCATGCAGAAGATTTCCGGTCCCGTGGAGTTCACTTGAACGCCGCAACTTCGCCGGGCGTGAGCAGTCTCCACTTTCCGATCGGCAGCGTGCCGATACCAATGGGCCCGACCTTCACACGAACCAGCTTCAGGACTTTTGCGCCGAGAGCTTCCACCATCCGGCGAACCTGCCGGTTGCGCCCTTCGGTGAGCGTGATCTCGAAGTGCGTGTATTTCGCCGAATCGCGTACTCGCTTCACGATGGCGGGCCGCGTTGTCCCGTCGGCGAGCTCGATGCCGTGACGGAGTTGCTGGAGCTGCAGGTCGGTGAGCCGCGTCGACGCCTTGACGAGATAGGTCTTGGGCACGTGTGAGTCCGGATTCGTCACACGCTCGGCGAACCGATTGTCGTTGGTCATCAGCAACAGCCCTGAGGTATCGAGGTCGAGCCTCCCCACCGGGGAAAGAAACGTCCCAACGTTGGCGATCAAGTCATAGACCGTCGGGCGCCCTTCCGGGTCTTTGTGTACGTCGTCAGGTAACCGGTTGGTTTGTAGAGCAGAACGTAGAGGCGCTCTCGAGCCACGAGCGGCTTCCCATCGAAGCGAACTCGATCGCGTTGCATGTCGACCCAGTGATCGGGATTCCGAATGACCTTCCCGTTCACCTGCACGCGCCCCGCGTGAATCCAACTGCGCGCCTCGACGCGCGAGCCGATGCCGGCCTTCGAGAGTACTCGTTCGAGTGTCTTGAGCGGGCGCTTCTGCGTGTGCACAGTCGTTCTCTCGATAGTCGAGTAGGGCGGGTCCTGTTTGATGAACCGCCTCATATGACGGGTCTCTACAAAGCAAGACCCGGCCTGGGGCGCTGTCCGGGTTCTCCACCCTCCTGCGTAGAGACAAAGCAGAGGGCGCGCCCGCGGGCGCAACAGTGCTCAGAAACGGAACTCAACTGCCAGGAGAACCTATCATCATGAAATCACTCAAGACTGTCACATCCGCTGCCATTGCCATCAGGTTGCTGATGGCGGGAACCGCCTTCGCCCAGCGCCCGGCCAATATCGCGGCTACCACGTGGACGCCGCAGACGAACGTGGATGTCGAAACGCTCGTGATCAAGGATGCCGTGCGCTCACATCACCTCCTGATCCGTATCGCGGCCTCGAGACTCTACGCGTCCCTTGACGGCAGGAAGCTCTGCACACAAGATCGGGTGGTTCCCGATGCACTTCAGACTGCTTCTTGCGGCGGCAATCTGTCTGTATGTTCTTGGTGGTCTCTCGGCGCCCATCGTTGCCCAGCGTGCCGGCGCATTCAGAGGCTCGACCGAGGATCCGGCGATCAAGTATTCGAGCACGCCGCTGAATAACGCCGTCGTCGAAGCGAATCGGAAGATTCAAGATGGGTCGCTTCGGCTCAGCTTGGAAGGCACGAGCGGGTTCTTGCGTTCAGCCCTCGACGCCCTGCAGATTCCGGTGGATTCACAACTGCTTGTCTTCTCGCGAGCGAGCCTGCAGGGAAAACTGATCAACGAGCGCAATCCGCGCGCGCTGTTCTTCAACGATCGTGTCGCCCTCGGCTGGGTGCGCGGCGGTGAGATCATCGAGGTGGCCGCTCACGACGAATCTGCGGGCGTCGTCTTCTACACCCTCGACCAGCGCGACGCGTCAGGCTCGCAACAATTCAAGCGAGCCTTCGAATGCCTGGGATGTCACCTGGCCGGGGACACGCTCGGCGTACCCGGCTTCTTGATGTTCAGCTCGACGCGTCCCGCCCAATCGCAGGAGTTCAGCCTTCCGCGTGCAGTCGATCACAGCGATGCTTTGAGCCGTCGTTTTGGCGGCTGGTTCGTCACCGGTAGCACCGGTTCCGCTTCGCACATGGGAAACGACACGCCTTCGTTGGATGGGCGCGCGAGCCGCGAGCTCACGTCGGTCGAGGGATTGTTCGACGCCGATGGGTATCGCGCCCTCTCGAGCGACATCGTCGCTCACCTTGTCTTCACGCATCAGATCGGCATGGCCAATCTGCTCACGCGCGCGAGCTGGCAGGCGCGCGCCGCCGATCCGTTGCTCCACCCACCATATACTGCGACGCCAGGTGAAGAGACTCGCATCGCCGTCATGATGAGTGGCGTCGCGAGCGAAGTGGTCGACTACTTGCTGTTTATCGATGAAACAAAACTGACCGACCAAGTACGTGGCCAGTCGGGCTTCGCAGAACGCTTCTCGTCCGTCGGCCCGCGAGACCGGAGAGGACGCTCGCTCCACGAGCTCGATCTGAATCGCCGCTTGATGAAGTACCCCTGCAGTTACTTAATCTACTCATCCGCATTCGACGCGTTACCGCCGAGCGCGAAGGATCCGATTTACAAACGACTGTGGGAAGTCTTGTCAGGAGAAGAACAGGGCGAGCGGTACCGCTCCGCCCTCTCGCTCGCCGACCGTCAAGCGATCGCGGAGATTCTGCGAGACACCAAGAAGGACCTGCCGCCGTATTTTCAAACTGTGGCGAAATAGGACGGGGTCAGACCCCACCTCAGAAATGCACGTCAGAGCTGCGGAACCCACCGAGATCGATCCACTCGCACAACTCTGGTTCGACGGCTGGCATGAAGCACATGCCCATCTGGTTCCGCCGCCACTCACGCGCGTTCGCACGCTGGCGAATTTTCGAGAAAGGCTTCGTGCCGCGCTCCCGGATATTCGTGTCGTCGGTGAGCCCGGTTCGCCGGCGGGTTTCTGCGTCGTGAAGGACGACGAGCTCTATCAACTGTTCGTGTCGCGGCACGCGAGAGGCTCGGGTGTCGCGGCCGCATTGCTGGCCGACGGCGAAGCGCGGCTCTCGGCAAACGGTGTCGTCACTGCGTGGCTGGCGTGCGCGATTGGAAATGATCGCGCAGCACGCTTCTATGAGAAGTGTGGATGGCGCCGGATGGGAACGATGATCAACGAACTGGAAACAATCGAAGGACTGTTTCTGCTCGAGGTCTGGCGCTATGAAAAATCTCTAATCGGATGAGTCACCACAACCGACTTCAATAGTTCACCTACGCATGCTCGGCATGCGTACTGCTCTCGTCATGAGGCGTATGAGAACAGGAATCGGATGGGTTGTAAGCCCATCAAGGAGACCCATGAAGGAGGGAACCTATGGCCTCAGACATCGTCGCGTATGGCATCTACCCGGATCGGCTTGCATTTGAACGCGCCCTCGAGGCGCTGCGCGCGGCCGGGTTTCGCAACAGCGACATCTCAGCGATTCTGCCCGATCGAGATGGGACGACGAGAGACCTCGCGGCGGAGATCAACACCAAAGCACCAGAAGGGTTTACAACAGGGGCAAGCACCGGTGCGGCCATCGGCGGCGTACTCGGATGGCTGGTCGGAATTGGCGCGATCATCATTCCTGGCATTGGACCGATCGTGGCCGCCGGCCCGGTCGTCGCGGCTCTTGCCGGGGCGGGCGCTGCCGGAGCGACCGGCGGACTCGTGGGAGGCCTGATCGGCGCCGGCATTCCGGAGATCGAAGCCAAGAGATATGCGGGACGGATTCGCGAGGGCGCGTACCTCGTTTCCGTGCACTGCGACGATCGCAAATGGGCGAAGCGGGCGGAAGAAATTCTCGAGACCACCGGTGGCCGAGACGTCGTCAAAACATCAGAAGCGAGCGCTGATTACAAGCCGTAAATCGCTTCTGCCCCTGTCCGGCGCGGCCCGGAATGGCTGAGGCCACTTCCGGGCCCGCCGCCCGTAACATGTAGGCACCCCTCAGTCCAACGTTTGCCGATGTGACCAGCCCCTCACCGCCTTTGAACGACCGACTGCGATATGCGATCGAGCACAAGCACCTGATCGAGATCAGTTACCACGGGAGCATGCGCGTCGCCGAGCCGCACGACTACGGCGTTCACAAGGGAATCGAGCGGCTACTGGTGTTCCAACTGCGCGACTCCGTCCACGCGCAGAACCACAGCGCGACGGGTTGGAGGCTTCTCGATATCTCGCAAATCGACGAGTGCCTCGTCCTCGAAAAGAACTTTCCCGGCAGTCGTGGACAGTTGCATCAAAGTCACCTCCTGTGGGACAAGGTCTACGCGCGCGTGAGCTGCTAAACGCGTACACTCCTTGCGCGTGGATAAGACGCCGCGCTGTCTGACCGTCCTCACGCCGATACTGCCCGGCAAAGACGCCGCTCTGCGCGCGCGGCTGCGCGCGATCGGCGATGACATCAACGGCAAGAAAGTCTCCGCAGGGACTCGTCCCGACATTGCGTTCGTTCGTAGTCGGCGTATTCATTTCGCGCGATTCGCCATCCTGAACGATCCCGATCGTGGACCTGGACGCACCCGCCTGCTGTTTGCGTCGGTCTATGACGGCCCCCTCGATGAACACCTCGATGAGCTCGTCGCGATTACGTCCGATGTCGACGCGATTTGGGGAGCGTGCGAGGGCTACACCGGCGTCAACCGATTTCAGTCGTTCATCCAGGCCCACGCCTGCGATGCAAACGCGTATTACGTCGCCTTTCGCGACGAGTCCGCGTCATCCATCACGAGCGCTATCGACGCGCGCCGTCGTCGGCACGCACTCCAGGATTCACACACACCGAGCAGGGACGAGCGCACGAACGCGCGTGCTGCTATTGATTCCCCTTCCCTTTTTCGTTCGTTAGTTGCGGCCACACGGCGTGTCGTGCGCGCCGCGCCTGTTGTAACGGATGTCGTTCGCGCAGTCGTGCAGAACGGCTTTGGCAACGTCTACCACGGCACGCTGCGGATCACGGCGAGCCTCGATCGATACCGCGTATTCCGCGTTCTCAACTGGATCACGAGAAACCGCACTCCACCAAGGAAGTCTGCGTTCAGCAGCGTTCCCATCGACCAGCGCAGCGCGTTTGCCCCCCTGGTGACCGGCGACGAAATCCCAGCCGAATGGACGGCCATCGCCCCTGAGTTCCGGGAGGACGCCGTCGCGCAGAATCAGCTCACCCTGCTGACCGTTGTCGATCCGGCCTCTGTCGGCCGTGTGCGGGCAGTTCTGGCGGCGATTGATTCGTACGCGCGGCGTCTTTCGCCCCCGGGCTCGTTGATTGGGATCAGCACGATCCATTTCGTGCGATGGCTGTTGATCGATCGCGGCCGCCGGTTACTATTCATCAGCGACTACGATGGAAGCTGGGAAAGCTACATCGATGAATTCGCCGAAATGATCTTGTCCGGTCTCGACGCGATCTGGGAGACCTCATACGGAATGCCTCCTGACGGCGCGCGGGATTTCCCCGCGTTCAAGCGCTTTCTTCGCAGCCATCAGGTGCCGTCTGACATTTTCTTTGCCGCGTACCCGGATGCTACGGTTCTGAACATCATCTCGGACCGGGCGCACTAGCCAAAGGGGTTCATCACACGTTGCGGCTGACAGACGAAGCCCTTGCCGATATCCAGGGCGTCATCACGAGCGGCTATCGACATCTGCCGCAGGCCGCGTACCTCTTCGTCAGGATGACAGACCTGACCGGTGCGCGCCGTTGGCTTTCACGCATATCGGCTTCGATCACTACTTCGAGACGATGGCCTGTCGAACGCGCATCGGCGAACGTGAAACCGCAATCGGCGATTAACGTCGGGATCACAGCAGCAGGGCTGCGCGCGTGCGGACTGCCCTCTCGTGTACTGTGCACCTTCCCTTCGGAGTTCCAGGACGGCATCACGTCCCCGGAGCGATCGCGTATTCTTGGCGACACCGGCGAGAGCGCTCCGGAGCGGTGGGAAATCGGTGGACTGCGTTCCGATCCGGTGCATGCTCTCCTGCTCCTCTTCGCGTCTGACGAGACCAACCTCAATGCACTCTGCGCGGCCCAGCGCGCGATTCTCGAGTTGTGCGATGGTGTCGTCGAGTTGCGCGACAGCATGCAACGTGGCTACAGACCAGAAACGGAGTCGGAGCCCTTCGGTTTCCACGACGGCCTCGCGCAACCACGAATCAGAGGGGTCGACGGCCGTGGTGTAGCGACCGGTGAGTTCATCCTCGGTTACGAGAATCACTACGGGCTCATTCCGCCGACGCCAGTCGTGCCCCGCGATCTGGATCCGTCGGAGATCCTTCCGCCGCTCTCAAACCCGTACCACTCGATGGAGTCTCTGGCCGACCTTGGCAAGAACGGCTCCTATCTCGTGTATCGCAAGCTCCAGCAGGACGTCGCGGGGTTCTGGCAGTTCATGGCCAGGGAGGCCGCACGCGGCGGTCGCACCGACCCGACCACCATCATCTGGCTCGCATCGAAGTGTGTGGGACGCTGGCCCTCGGGGGCGCCTCTCGCGTTAGCACCCGACCGCGATGCGCCCGACCTGTCTGAACGGGACGACTTCTTTTATTCAGATGATCCTGACGGGCTGCGATGCCCGGTCGGGGCGCATGTCCGCCGCACCAACCCGCGCGACGCGCTCAAGCCGTATCCGCCGCGGCAATCGCTCAGCATGACCGATGCCCATCGGTTGATCCGGCGGGGGCGCGTCTTCGGCCCGCCTCTATTCGATCCCGGCGTGCTTCGTCGCGCGTCGATAGACGCGCGAGAGACACTGCCCGAGATGCGGGACGATGGCCAGGCCCGGGGCGTGCATTTCTTCTGCGTCAACGCCAGTTTGAAAAGTCAGTTCGAGTTCGTGCAACAAACGTGGGCCAACAACCCGCGGTTTGGCGGATTGAACGACAACATGGATCCGCTGACGAGCAGTCCATGTGACGAAAAAACCGCAAGCCGCATGACGATCGCGCGTCGAGGCGCGCCCGCGGGAGCGGGCGCAGGCGCACTGCGCACACAGGTGTTGCCACGATTCGTCACGGTTAAAGCCGGCGCATACTTGTTCCTTCCGAGCCTCACGGCACTGCGCTTCCTTGGAAGGGCCGCGGCGGACACGTAGGCGCAAAACCGCGCAGGATAAAAGCCTGCGCTCTACGCACGGGTCGAATCACTGTCAAACAACCGTAGAGCGAAGCGCCAGGCGCCGCCAACCCGCAGGTCGCGGCGAGAGCGCCTTGTCAAGAGTCCCGCTTCAGTTCAGCATGAGAGCGCTGGAGCAGATACATGAGCGTCAAGGGAGCGCATGCCGCCGCAGGGACCTTGTGGTCGATCGGCGTGATTCGATCAGTGCTGACCGAACGTCATGGCGCGCCGAAACAGGGATCGGAAGGCGCGCCCGACGCCTGGCTCGAAGTCCATCCATCGGTGTCCGACGGGTTGCTCGGGGTTTCGGTCGGCGACGAGCTCATCGTCATCACGTGGTTACACCAGGGACGCCGCGACGTGCTCCAGGTCCACCCACGCGGTAATCCGACCAATCCACTCACCGGTGTCTTCGCGACGCGGTCGCCCGATCGGCCCAATCCGCTTGGCCTGCACCCCGTCGTCGTGCGCGAAATCGACGGACGTCGGCTGCGCATCGGCCCCATCGAAGCGATCGACGGGACGCCCGTCGTCGACATCAAGCCCGTGCTTTGTTAGATCGACGTGTTGTTGCGGCGCTGCTCGTCCGGGTGCGCTTCACTTTCTTGGTCGTGGCCGGCTTCGTCTTCTTCGTGCCGCGCGTGCTCCCCGCGTTGACCTCGCTCGCCGCTGAGAAGTCGTACGCTTCGTGAAGCCAATCGGTGATGGGTGGTTCGACCTCATCGCGATGACGAATCTGCATGACGTGGGCGACCTTCGACTTCGATGTGCGCTCGGCACGGCGCACCTGCGGCGCCTTCACCATGCGCCCAAGGAACACGCAGACCTCGAGAAAGCCTTTCTTCGGGCGCACGAAGAAGTAACACGACTTCCGCGAGAACATGATCGAGTTGTGGGAAGCGTAGATCCTCTGCTCACCAAATTCGGCGGCAGTGTCGCGCAGCCGTCCCCACGCGTCGCGCAGGTCTTCCGTTAGGTCCTGCGTGAGCGCCGCTTCAGTCGTCGTCCAGCAGTCGTGGACCTCGCCTTCCTCGACCCACTGTTTGCAGTGGTAACACTCTCGACCAGCCATAACCTCCAGAAGGTGCTCACGTCCTAGCATAGGACAGTGGAGGTCCAGCGAGACTGAATTCCTTACAATCGTTCGCTCACGGCGAGGATGTTTCCCTCGGTGTCTTTGAACCACGCAGTCTTGGCACCGCCTCCGGTCGCAATGCCGTTCACGGTCTTGATGCTGGGCAGGTCGTACTCTTCGAATACCACGCCGCGAGATTTCAGTTCAGCGACCTCGCTGGCGACGTCGTCGACGCTCCAGAAAGCCGTGCTCGCTTTAGATGTGCCGGCGCCTGCAGATGGATACATGAACACGCGCGCCCCGCCGCACTCGTAGAACACGCCGCCGGCGTATTCTTCGATGGGTATCAGGCCGACTATTTCTTCGTAGAATTTTCGTGCGCGCCGGACGTTGGCCACCGGGATGTACGGCACGATTCGCGCGTCCTTCAACATATGTCCATCCTTGAGATTCATTTGCTTGTTTCTTCAAGGAAGAACGCTGCCAAAGTACAGCCCAACAGCAATCACAAGCGAGGTCGTCAATGCTGGCTCGTCTGATCGGCACCGTGCGGACCACCGAGGATGTCATCGCTACGATGCGCGCCATTCACGAAACGCTGCCGGACACCGACGGCGTGAAATGGTTCAATTTTCTCTACCTCAACGTGACAGAGGCCGTGCTGGCTGACACGAGCGTGTGGGAGGACTGGCCGTTCCTTCAGCGTTTCGACGTCACCTTTGCGATCCTCTACTTCGACGCCATCGTGAACTGGGAACAGGACCGCGCGAGGACACCGCACGCGTGGCGGCCGCTGCTGAGGGCCCGCTATCAGTCCGGGCGCGCACCAATACAGTTCGCGCTCGCCGGCATGAATGCGCACATCAACCACGATCTCGCGATCGCGCTCGACCGCATGGCGGGACTCGACGGCCGTTATCCTTCACGCGATGGCGCCCGCTTCACTGATTTCCGAAAAGTGAACGACGTCCTCGAGCGCATGGAGGCGCGGCTACGCGAGCAACTGACCACTGGTCTTGCTGGCGAGATCGATCGCTCACTTGGCGACGTCGACAGCGTCGTGATGATGTGGAACATCCGCCAGGCGCGCGACGCCGCATGGACGAACGGCGAAGTCCTCTGGCAACTTCGTTCCACACCGCACCTGCAGAGAGACTACCTTGCGCACCTCGATCAGTTCGCATCGTTCGCCGGCCGCGGTTTGCTGGTGCCACGGCTTGGCGTGAGCGCCGGCACTTAGGAGAAACCCGATTTCGAGTATCGTCTCCCTATGCGATTGAGCAGTGCGATGGTGTACGTGAAGGATCTTCCTCGCATGCGGGCGTTCTATGGCGAGATGCTTGGCGTCAAGCCCAGCAACGACACCTGGACCGACTCGTGGACCGAATTCGACGCGGGCGGTGTTCGGTTCGCTTTGCACGCAATTCCTCCCGAGATTGCCAGCCAGATCGAGATCACCTCGCCGCCTCGCCCGCGCGGACAGAACCCCGTGAAGCTGATTTTCGAAGTCGAAGATGTCGATGCGGAGCGCGTGCGGTTGGAGTCACTGGGGATCACGATGGTGCAGCGGCCATGGGGCGCATGGGATGGGATCGACCCGGAAGGTAACGTGTTTGGCATTCGGTCGCCCGAGGTCTGACGCGGGCGCCCGCCGAAACTCACGTCTATCGTGAGGCAGCCCGCATGGACGCAGGCCACTTGAGGCGGACGACCCTGGTTGCCTCCTGACCCTCAGGACCCAGCGCCTCATTCGCGAGATACACACCGGCGGCGGATGGGACGGCGGACGCAACCGACGCGAGCGCATCCCCTTCATAGAGCGCGGAATACAGCGGCGTGCGGCCATCCGGACTGACGACCAGCACTCCCGTTTTCTGCGGCAGCGCCATGAGCAGCCGCGCCGGCACTCTCATGAGCAACGGTTTGACCCACGCGTGTTCGTGCACCCAAGTGAGGAGCCGAGTGCGATTCGAGAACAGCGCGAGCCAGATACGCCCCGCGGAATCTCGATCCATCCCGTCATCCAGCCCGATGATGCCGTCGAGGACGATTTCATCCTGCCCCGCTTTCGGCCCTCTCAGATAGAGGCGCGTCAGGCGAAACAGCGAAGTCTGCGTAACCAGCACAGACTCCTCACGCGGTTGCCCGGGATGAAGGTCGTAGAGCACGCCGTTGATGAAGTGGAATCCTTCTGCGATGAGACGCGTCGTACGCGTCTCCAGGTCGTAGCGCCACAGGCGTCCGTTCGGCGACAGCGCAAGCGCTTCATCCAGCGCGTCGTCAACCGACGCACCGCTGTAGTCGAAGGGCTCCGAGAAGTAGATGCGCTTCCCGTCCTCCGACACTTCCAGGTTGTCGCACACGATGAGCGGCCGTTTGGGAGCCGTTATCCCCGGGCCGAGCTCGGGGGCGCCGCTATCGTTGTCCGCGTAAACGATCGAACGTTCGTTCATCAGATCGGTCGCAGGCACGTCCACAACGAGCGGGTCAACTTTACGCGTGTCGAGAGAAAGCCGGTACAACCCAACCCGTTCGTTTGGCGCCGCCGCCGAGTACGATCGCGATGCGCAGAAGTAAATGTGATTCGGGTCACCCGGTGCATCGTGAATCCCGTAAGCCATCAAGGGCGGATCCACGAGCGGTTCCCCGGAGTGGTTTCCGAGATTCAGCCGCCATATCTGCCCGTCGGTGGCCGTGACGAGCGCGGTGGTTCCGTCCTGCAGGAACACCGCGTCATCGAAGGCGGGCACCTTCGATGGAAATCGCTCGAGGGCTTCCGCAAACTCAGCCGACCGATCGACCGATTGAATCGCCGCCTCGGTCGCTCGATCGATTGCGATCGAGTCGGCGATCTGAATCTCGGCTCGCGGCGCCGCCATCACCCACCAGCCAGCGACCAGCAACGCCAGCACGACGACGGTGACGACGCGAGTCATCGCACGCCCGCGCCATGACCCTGCGCGGCTGACTCGGCGGGGCTTGATGACGGGTTCTGCAGCCAGCGAATCGTGTCCATCAACGTTTCGCGCAGCGGCCGCGTCGACCATCCGAGCTCAGCTCG
Organism: Vicinamibacterales bacterium; assembly: GCA_035649635.1. GTDB lineage: Bacteria > Acidobacteriota > Vicinamibacteria > Vicinamibacterales > UBA2999 > Gp6-AA40. Next base: position 49,977 of record DASRJE010000193.1, read on the forward strand.
CGCTTTCGACGTGTCGTACCACGCATAACGCCCGATGATTTGGAGCACATCGCGAGTCAAGGGAGCTGGTTTGCCGCGAATCGAGCTGATCAGCTCGAGAAGGCCGACCAGTCCACGCAGGATCGGCGTCGGAGGCACAAAGCGGGGGGCTCGAACCCCCGCGATCTCGGCCACCTGTTCGAGCAGTTGGTTGACCGAGACGTTGTCGCCACTGAGGAGATATCGCTGCCCGGAACGGCCTCGTTCGGCGGCGAGCACGACACCAGTCGCAAAGTCCCGCACATCGAGGGCTCCGAACCCGATCGGCAGGGTGAACCGCAGTTTTTTCGTGATCACCGACTGCACCAGTTTGTTCGCTGGTGCGCCCACAGGATCGTCCGGGCCGAATGTAAATGCCGGGCACACCGTCATGACGGCGAAGTTCGACGAGGCGTACGCCAGAGCATTCAATTCCGCCTGACGCCGCATGTTGGCGTATGGAAGATCGAACGAATGCTCCTCCCAGTTGGCCGATTCATCGAGCGGTTTCGGATTCCTGTTCACACCAACGGCGAGCGCGCTCCCCGCGACGACGGCGCGCTTGACGCCGCACGCTGCAGCGGTTTCCAGGAGCTGCCGGGTGCCAGCGATGTTGATCCGTTGCATGTCATCGAGGAGCTGAGCGCCGCCCCCAACGCTCACCTTGAAAGCAAGATGTAGCAAGGTGCCGACACCCGAGCAGGCGGAGCGCACTGAGGTGGCATCGTCCACGTACCCGGGACAGCGCTCAACATTCAGTCCCTTGAGCACATCGGGACGGCCGTCGCGCAACTCGAGCACGCGGGGACGGACTCCGACCTCGTTCAGCCTCTTGGCGACATGGTACCCAAGGAACCCGGTCGCACCCGTGAGCAGGACATTGGTCTCCATCGTGAGCCTCCGGCCAACAGAATTAGTCAAGAGCTAAACGACCGGCGTCGCGCGCTTGAACACGATATGACGTATGCGTGCATGGATCGTTCGAAATGGGGGGTGTCGTCGTTTTTTCTTTGAGCGCGAGAAAGGGCGTCCGCGCGGTCGCCTGCGCGCGCGTCTAATCTCATCCATTGCTCGCGGATTTGTTCTTGTTTCGACAAGAACGGCCAGTGAGAATGAGCCACCCCTACTGGCTGAGGTTTTACCCATGCGCCTCTCCATTGATGACCATGTATACCTGCCGCCGGCTGCCGCTGCGGCGCCGGCCGCGCCCGTCGTCCCGGCCGATCCCACAGCGCCGGACATCACGTTTCTTACGAAGGAGACCGCAGCCGCGCTTCAGTCCTTCTACGCGACCATCGATCGGATTACGGCTGACAACCCCGTTCCAATCGCCAGGCTCCAGGAGCTCGCCGGGAAGGCCCGCCTCGGTCAGATCACTCCGCCGGAATTGCAGGAACTGCAGGGACTGAAGGTCCACGCTGTTCGGCAGGGCAAGGCTGTCGCCGCCGTTATCGGCTTCTTCCTCAAGCTGAAGCCGTACCCGATGCTCGACGAGGTCAGGAAGAAGGCAAAGCTGTTTCAGGCGGTCTTCGGCCCGGTGTTGGTCGTCGAGGGAAATGCCGTTCGGGATGTGCTCGAGCGAGACCAGGATTTTACGGTTGATCCCTACGGCGTCGAGATGGTGAAAGCGATGAGCCCGGCGCACAACGGCGGGTTCACGACTTTCATCCTGAGCACCGACGACAACGCCGCTTACGAGCCGGACAAGCGCCTGCTTTCGACGGTGTGCAACCGCGAGGACGCAGCGCGGATCACTGAGATTATCCACCGCGATTGCGTTCGCCGAGTGGGAGCTGCCCTTGCGGCGGCGCGATCCAGCGGATCATCGACGATCGACGTCGTGCAGACGCTCGCGCGCTACGTCCCGGTCACGCTTGGGCACAAGTATCTCGGCGTCCCGGTAGCTGCGAAGCCCGGCACTTTCGAATTGACTCCGGAAATGCTGACCTATTACGGGTCGCCGATTGACGGGCAAATCGAGACCGGGCTGAACAAAGAAGATGGCGTGATCCCCGACGAGAAGCAGATGTACCTGTGGATCAAGGCGGCCTTCCGGCACTTCTTCAACAACGTGCAGAAAGACCCGCAGGTACAGAAGGACGGATTGCGCTCGTGCCGCCTGCTGCTGGCTTACCTGCTGCGCGAGGTCGCCATCCAGCGCGAGCGTGTGCTGAGCGGTCAGCCGGTGGACGACACGATGTTGACCAGGCTTGTGCTCTTTCAGCATGGCCGCTCGGCGCCCACCGTCGCGCACCCCGCGAATCTCGACCCACGCCTGGTCAGCGACCTTCGCATCGCCGAGAACGTCATGGGCACGATCGTCGGCGCCATCGCCGGCCAGGAAGAGGCCACGTGCCGCGTGATCGACTCGCTGATGCGATTGAAGGAAAGCGAGTATCGAACCACCGGATCCGCGCCGGCGAGATATGGCAGCTTTTCCGAGGTCACCGCGCTCGCCGTCAATGTCTTGAGTGGAACTCGCGTCGCTGAAAGCCGGCGCGACCTGTACAAATACTTCCTGGAGGCTCTGCGTCTGCAGCCGCAGGGAGAAGTCCTGCTCAGAAAGTGCGTCAGCGACGGAGCACGCATTGCGGAAAGCCGGCCACTTTTGGCCGGCACGCTCGTCTTCGCCGCACACGGGTCGGCGATGAGGGACATCCCCGATCCAGATGCCTTCATCCTGGACAGGCCCCGTCAGCACTATCTGCAGTACGGCTGGAGCCGGCACACGTGCCTCGGGCAGCACGTCTCACCCGTCATCATCGTCGAGTCGATGATTGCCGTGCTCGGCCTTCAGGATCTTTCGCGGCCTGACCCCGCACCCGGCGAATCGTCGTTCCCGTTCGAACGGCGGTTCGGACGGCTTCAGCTCGACGATCAAAACCTTTATGCCACCACGTTCTCTCTCCGATTTGCCGACGCGGGTAGCACCCGTCTGTTCTGGCCGCACGCGGCGGCCGGCAAAGTCGAGGTGATTTGAGATGCCGATCAACAGGATCCGACCAGTCAAGGGCTCTGCCCTGAATATCCCCGCAGAGCCCTTGTCTGGTCGCCGGTGTTTCTTGGCGCGCTTCGCGCGCCTGCGACCGCTATGCGGGGAGAGCGAGTCCAGAAATTCCACAACGAAGTGCAGAGCGGTCGCCTCCTATGTCTTGTTAACTCTGCTCGTCTGTGGCTGCGGTCGCGGGGCCGCCAACAACGAGGCCGCGGCGACAACGACGGCTGTGGCAAAGGGGACCGCGGGGCTTGTCGGACCGTTGACGAACGACAACAGCGACGACATCGTCTCGTGGGTGGACGGACAGGTCGTGAGCGACTGGGGAGCGGAAATCAAGAAGCGCGACAACGCGATCGACGGGTATTTGAACGATACCGATCCGGCACGATCGGAGAAGTATGGCTTTCGCAGCGGGCAGAATCCGCAGTTGGCGTGGAGTTGGTTCCGCGACTACCCGGTCGGATTCAATGGCGTTCCGTACGTGCTGTTCAAGACGATCCTGGATCTCGATCCAAATGACCCGGATCCCACGCTCCAGAGGATTGCCCGGATTTGGAAGCACCAGTCGACAATGCCGATCGGATCGGGGCCGTCTGCTGCGTGGACGTTCGATCACATCGGCGTAGGACCGAACCCGTCTGACTACGTCGACGGAGTGGCCCGGCCGGTCAGTGAGCGCCAGGCTGCATTGCCGTTTGGGTTCGCCTACGAGAACCCGCGATCGTTCGAGCCGCTCTCAGAAATCGAGATGAAGCGGTATGACACGCAACTGCGCCTGAAGAGCGTGTTTCAGATCACGAGCCTGCTGCTCGCCAAGCTCAGAACGGCCGATCAGGAGGAGACCTGGGAAGACGATCGGAAGGGCTTTGGCACTCCGGGATCCATGGATCGAGTGTTCTTCTCGTGCGCGGCGTGCCACGTCGGTCGCGTCGTCGTCGGCGGGAAGATGAAATTCCTGCCCGGGATGCCGAACACCGAAGTCGAAGCGCAGTACTACTCGAAGCTGCTGATGCTGACCGCAGCGGCGCTGGTCGAGTCTGGATTCGATCCCACATCGACGACACCGGTGAACCCTGCCAACATCTCCCCCAACAGGAATGCTATCCGCGCGCTCTATGGGGCGATGCTGAAGAAGGCGCTCGACGACCCCGAGACGATGTACGGTTCGTCACCCGGACAGATCGCCCGGGCGAAGATTCAGACGCTCGCGGTGGCCGACAAATTCCCGGATGTCATGAAGGATGTCATTGCCATCGGGGTAAAGACCCACTTCATCTACTATGTCGTCGCCAAGAACAACGGCTACAAGCAGCCGCTTCCCGACGTGCTCGAAGATCGGCCCGGGCAGATGGATGCGTTCGGCATCGCGTCGGGTCTCGTGGCGATCCACACGCGGCGAACCAAGAATACGTTCCTGGAATTCGTGAAGAGCGATAACCCGAAGAGCCCAATCTTTACCGGGTTCTCGAAGGCCAACGGACTGCCCACGGACACTCCAGGGATGACCGATGCGGTCACCGATCCGAAAGTCGCCGGCGACCGCGTCTTCAAGAACATCCCGGCCTGGGCCCCGCCCGTACCGGCGCCGATCGACGTCAAGAGCGTCAATTGGGCGGTTGAACGCTATCACGCCAACTGGGATGGCAATCAGGGGGCGTCGTCGCGAACACTCGCCTCGGGCTCGTCAGCCACTGGCGATCCGCGGATGGTGAACGTTCGCATTCACGAACCGCTCAACCCGTTCATCGACAATCTACCACCACCGCCGTACCCCTTTACGAGCGTCGATCTGGTGCGCGCAAAAGAAGGCAAGGCACTGTTCAAATCGACGTGCGCCAATTGCCACATGCCCCGGAATCAAATGATTTATCCGGCGCTGAAACTCGGCGTCGACGTGAACCGCACGATGGTGAACACGAGCGTGTCTCGCTACGGGCTTGCTGCACTGGTGACCGAGGCCTGCAGCATCTATGGCGAGAATAACAAGGGTCAACCAGGTGCGGACTGGTGCGTACCGCAAGGCGACTGGCAGGCGAGGCTCGATGAGTACTTCCGAGACACGCCGCGCCGCTTGGCGGAAGGCACCAACGGCTACAAGGCGGACGTGCTGCACGGCATCTGGGCCCAGGCGCCCTACCTGCACAATGGCTCGGTTCCAACACTGGGCCAGCTGGTCTGCCCATCCACCCGCCCGCAGAAGTTCCTGCGCGGCAACTTGAACTACGACGAAGCGCTGGTCGGATTTGAATGGGCGACTCGGCCGTCGATGCGTTACGGTCCCAACGAGACGCTCCTCGTGAAGGAGTACGACACGACGGTTCCGGGTAAGTCCAACGCCGGTCACACTTTCGGCTCGAGCCTCTGTCCCGACACCAGCGGTCTCGATCCCGTCAACGATCGCAAGGAAATCGAATCGCGGCTGCTGCAATCGCCAGTCGGTGCGTTGCTCGCATACCTGAAGACTCTGTAAGAAGATAACCTCCCAGATTCCTCCAACTCCGAACGGCAACAAGCTCTTTCGGAGTTGGAGGTGTCGATTCCGGCCGCCTTCATTCGACGCCAGCATAGAGGTAAGTGAGCAAGCCACCCCAAGAAGTAGCCATTCGTCCCAATTTGCCTGTGGGCGGTGTCGATCTGGCGGGGGTCGTTTCGACTATAAGTAGAGGCGCCAGGCGGAGGATTCATGAGTTTCGTTACAGATCTCAGGTTTGCGTTGCGCTCGCTGCTCCGGGCGAGAGGGTTGACCATCACTGTCGTGATCACCCTGGCGCTTGGTATCGGCGCCAATGCCGCCATTTTCAGCGTGGTTCGCGGCGTCCTGCTCAAGCCTCTGACCAACCGTGATGAAAATCGATTGATCTACATCCGGCAGAGCGCGCCCGGGCTCGGCGCCCCAAACGCGGCGTTCTCCGTCCCGGAGATCGACGACCTCAAGGCACGGGTCAAGTCAGTGTCCGCCTTCGGCGATTTCTCGACCATCGGGTTCACGATGATCGGACTCGGCGAGCCTCGCGTCGTCAGTGCCGGTGTCGTCGGCGGATCGTATTTCGAGGTCATGGGGCTGCGCCCGGTGCTGGGCCGATTGATCAATGCGTCAGACGATGGGCCGCAGGCCGCGGGCGTGGTGGTGCTGACCCATCGTTTCTGGACGACGGAGTTCAAGAGCGATCCGTCGGTGATCGGCAAGACCGTCAGGCTCGACTCGCGGGCGGCCACCGTCATCGGTGTCCTCGAGCCCTCGGTGCCCTATCCACAGGAAACGGAGATCATCGCCAACGTCGTGACCAGTCCGCACCATCTCTCAGCGACGATGGTCACCGGCCGCGTTCATCGTATGACCGAGCTGTTCGGACGCCTTGCCCCTGGCGCCGACCTCGACGCCGCGCGCGCAGAGCTCCGCACGGCGCACGACGCCATCCGCGGTGAATATCCCGACGTGTATTCAGCGAAGGCTGACTTCCGCATCGATGCGGTGCGGCTGCGCGATCAGATCACTTCTCCGGCCAGGACGGTGCTGTGGGTGCTGCTTGCCGCTTCCGCTCTCGTGTTCGTGATCGCGTGCTCGAACGTCGCCAATCTCATCCTCGCGCGATCGGTACGACGCGAGGGTGAGCTGGCGGTGCGCGCGGCGCTCGGCGCGCGCGCGAGCGCGCTTCGTCGAACGCTGCTTGCGGAGAGTCTGCTGCTGTGCGGCACCGGCGCCGTACTTGGTGTGCTGATGGCACGACCGATGGTCGCCGTGCTATCGCGCTACGCAGCGCGATTCTCGGTGCGCGCGCTCGACGTCACCGTCGATTCCAGCCTTTTGTGGATCGGCGTGGGGCTCGCGCTGGTTGCCGCAACTCTCCTGGCGTTCGTCCCCAGGCTACCATCGGCCGAGGCGTCGAGCGGCTTCGGCCTGTCCAACGGCAGCGCCCGCTTGACGACCGGAACGAACCGACGCCTGCGCGTGTTCGCCGTGTTGCAAATCGCGGCGTCGTTCGTGCTTCTCGCAGGCGCCGGAATGTTGTTGACGACGCTTCTGGAGCTGCAGTCAGCGCAGTTGAAGCTCAACACGAGCAATGTGCTGGCACTACACGTGCCGGTCATCTCGGGCCGCGAACCGGGACAGGTCACGGCGTTCTACCAGGAAGTGCTGCGTCGTATTTCGGCGCTCCCGGGGGTTGAGCGGGTCGCCGTGGGGACGCTGGTGCCGTGGCGGGAAGCCGGCGGGTTCGGCCCGGGCTTCCAGTTCTCCGCCGAGGGCTACGCCAAGGTCGACGGCGAGGATGATCCTCGCGGACGATTCCGGACCGTCTCACCCGGCTTCTTCGCGGCCCTCGGAGCTCCGCTCATTGCCGGGCGCGATTTCAACGACGCGGATCGACGTGACTCGGAGAAAGTCGTCATCGTCAGCCAGAGCCTGGCGCAACGAATGTTTCCCAATCAGGACGCGGTGAACCGTCACGTCAGCTGGACCGATCCGGTCATGAAGTTCATCGACGTCAGCCCGGAACCCAGACGGATCGTCGGCGTCGTTGCGGACATCGATGATGAGAATGTCGTCCCCGGCCCGGCGGTGACCATCTATCACCCTCTGGGCCAGGCTCTAGGCGGCGGAAGGCTGTTCGTGCACGCGCGGACCGATCCGTACGCGCTCGTGCCGCCGATTACGCGCATCATCAGGGAGCTCTCGGCGGATCAACCGGTTGAAAAAGCGGCGACGCTCGACGACGTGCGCGCGGAGGTACTGGCGCCGAACCGGCTCAATGCGTTGGTCTTTGGCGGCTTTGCCGGGGTAGCACTCCTCATCGCGATCGTGGGTGTGGCAGGTGTGCTGGCCTTCTCGGTGAGCGCACGCACGCGCGAGTTCGGCATTCGGCTCGCGATCGGATCCGCGCCCAAGGATCTCTTGCAAGGGGTCGTGAAAGAGGGCGCGACGATCGCGGCCGTGGGAGTCGTGGCTGGGGTTGTCGGAGGGCTCGCACTGACACGCGCGGTCGCAAGTTACATCAACGAAGTCAGCTTACCTGGATTCGTACCGACGCTCGGCGCCGCGCTGGTTCTCGTTATTGCGGCGCTGGTCGCGTCGCTCGTGCCAGCAGCGCGCGCATCTCGTGTGGATGTCATCGACGCGCTTCGCCCGGAGTAGCCGAACGGCGACTCCGCAGGGCGCGTCTGGGTTGGTAGATCTGCCGGGAATGCCGGTCCGACCGCCTCCGCCAACGTCCCGGCGGGTCTCCACAGCAACACCGCCCTACGGTTGCGGACGCAGGCGTAGTGTCCGGCTTTAGCCGGACCTTGGCTGCGCGCCACTCGTCTTACGTCGCTTCCAAATCCTGCCGATAAGTGAAGACGTGCAGACCTACGGTCGATGGCTCTGGGCTCTGACGGCGCTCTTCGTATTTCGCATCATTGCGCAGCCACTCGCGCTCGTGATCGATTCGCCGCTGTTGCCGCCGTTCGAGTCGTGGCATAGCGGTCTGCTGCCGTATCCATTGCTCGTCGTCGCCCAGCTTTTCATCGTGGCCTGGCTCGCGCTCACCGCCTGGCGTGTCTCGCACGATACGGTGACACCGAACCGCAAGGCTGGCAGATTCCTACTCACGATTGCGGGGCTGTACGCGGCGACGATGCTGACGCGGTTGATTCTCGGCGCAACCGTGCTGCGCGACGAGCGGTGGTTCGGGAGCCCGGTGCCGACTGTCTTTCACCTTGGCCTGGCGAGCTACCTGTTCGTATTCGGCCACCTGCATACGCGCCATGGCTAGGTTGCTGCCGTCGATTCACTACCCGGCCACCATGGTCGGGGCATTTGCGTTGTTCGCCATGCTGCGAGCGGCCGGAATGCCCCTCATCGTCAGCACATACCTTCCCGCGTTGTCGGTCGCGGCCATCGTGACGTGGCTCGAGTTACGACAGCCAAACCGCGAGACCTGGCGTCCGCCCGCACGCGAGATCAGGACGGACCTGGTCTTTATGATCGTGGTGCAGTTGGCGATGCCGCCGCTGGTCGGGTTCCTCTTCGCGAACGCGCTGGTCGAGCCCGCACGATCGCTGAATCTTCCAATCGCACGCGCGTGGCCCCACAGCTGGCCGATATGGACGCAGGCGATCCTCATGGTGCTGGCGGTCGACTTCATGCGCTATTGGCTGCACCGTGCCGCGCACGAGAGCGACACGTTATGGCGCCTCCACGCCGTGCATCACTCCGTCGATCAGCTGTACTGGCTCAACACCGCGCGCTTCCACCCGATCGAGAAGGCGCTGCAGATGTGCCTCGACAGTCTCCCGTTCCTGCTCATGGGAGTCGATGCCACCGTGCTCGCGCTGTACTACCTGGCCTACGCGTCCAACGGTTTCTTCCAGCACTGCAACATCCGCTTGCGCTACGGCTTTCTCAATTACATCGTCGGCAGCGCCGAAACGCATCGCTGGCATCATTCGCGCGAGCCGCGCGAGTCCAACGCGAACTACGGCAACACCGTAATCGTGTGGGACCTGATCTTCGGCACGTGGTTCCTGCCAACCGACCGGGCTGTCGACTCGCTCGGACTCAAAGACCCGGCCTATCCGAAGGCTTTCCTCGGGCTGATGCGCGCGCCGTTCAACAAGTAATTGCAGAACCACTCATGCACGCATTTCTGAGACGAGCGGCGATGCGCATCTACCGGCATCGCCATTGGCTGCCGCTCGAAAGAAACGCATCGCGACCGGACATCGCGCAACGCGAGGTGCTACGCGCGATTGTGTCCGCCAACAGCGCTACGACCTTTGGACGGGAACACGGGTTTGCCGAGATCGACTGCGCTCGGATATTCGGCGAGCGGGTGCCCGTGCAACAGTACGAGACGCTGCGGCCTTACATCGAGCGACAACGGCGAACTGGTCAGACCGAGCTGACCGCCGAGGCGCCGCTCTTCTACGCACAGACCAGTGGAACGACCGGCACACCCAAGTACATCCCGATCACCAGAACATCACTGGCGATGCATCGAGCGGAGCAGGCGCTCTTCTCTTATCTGCAGTTCAGGGCGTGTCCGTCGGCATTCGACGGGATGGCGATGGGCATTATGGGCGCTGCCGTCGAGGGCCGGCTCGACTCGGGTCACTCGGTGGGATCGGTATCCGGTCATCTGTATGCGTCGCTCCCCCGATTCATTCAGTCCAGGTTCGTCGTGCCGCCCGCTGTGTCGACGATCGCGGACTATGACCTGAAATACCGGGTCATCCTCCACCTCGCGCTCGCACAACCTCGCATCACGTATATCGGATCGCCAAACCCGTCGACATTTCTCCGGCTTCTCCATGTGTTGAAGATCGAGCGCGAGATGCTGCTGCGCTCGCTGGCTACAGGCCTGTCCAGCGTGACTGCAGCGCTCGATCCGTCGCTGCAGCAGCTCGTCGCGAGTCGTATGCCGGCGATGCCGGATCGCGCTGCGCTGCTGAACAAACTGCCTGAGCTCACTTACGCCAACGTCTGGCCCGACGTGAAGCTACTCACGACGTGGACGGGTGGGAGTTGTGGCATTGCTCTGGGTGCGCTTCGAAAGACGCTTCCTGTCCAGACCCTCGTCATGGAACTTGGCTACCAGGCAACCGAAGTTCGCGGGACGATTCCGCTCGAGGCCGAAACGCCCGGCGGGCTGCCACCCCTGGGGCACACGTTCTTCGAGTTCGTCGAGCGCTCGGCATGGGACCGTGAGCGACCCGACTACCTCACCGTCGATCAGCTGGAGCAGGGATTTCAGTACTACGTTCTGATCACGACGCCGGCCGGGTTGTATCGCTACTTCATGAACGATCTCGTTGAGGTCACAGGCTTCTTTCGAAAAACGCCACTCCTGCGGTTCGTCCAGAAGGGCAAGGGCGTCACGAGCCTGACCGGCGAGAAGCTGTACGAAGCCCAGGTCATCGACGCGGTTCAAAACGAGCTCCCTCGATGCGGAGTCATTCCAACGTTCTTCGTCATGATCGCTGACGATGAGAAGATGTCGTATCGACTGCTGGTCGAGGGGCAGGCTGGCCTGCCTGAGTCAAGCGCGGTGGGGCAGGCGGTCGACCGCCGTCTCGCGGAACTGAATATCGAATACCGCGCGAAACGTGACAGCGGCCGCCTCGCACCGTTGACGCTCGCGTGGCTCCGGCCCGGTGCGGGCGAGGCGTACAAGGCTGCCGCTGTCAGTGCCGGTCAGCGAGAGGGGCAACTGAAGCCTGCGGTCCTGCAACATCGTAAAGACCTGCTCATACCGCTGGACCAGTTCGTCGCATAATGCGTCTCGAGCAACTCGCCCTCAGCGAACTCCACATCCCCTTCAGAACGACGTTTCGGCACGCGTCTGCCGAGCGTAGCGAGACCGCCAGCATCTGGGTCGAGGCACGCTCGGAGGGCTTCGTTGGCTATGGAGAGTCGTGTCCTCGTCCCTACGTCACGGGTGAGACCACCGAGTCGGCTCGCGCGTTCTTCGCCGACTTCCACGAGTCGTTACGGCAGGACATCGTGAACCTCGATTCACTCCGAAAGTGGATGACCACGCACGCCGATGCCATCGACACCAACCCGGCGGCCTGGTGCGCCGTCGAGCTCGCGCTTCTCGATCTGCTCGCCAAGATCACGGGCGAGACAGTTGAAACGCTGCTGTCGCTGCCTGTCTTGTCGGGCCCCTTTCGCTACACTGCGGTGCTCGGCGACTCCAGCGAGGCGGCTTTCGCCGCAACGGCCCACGCCTATCAGCGCCTGGGCTTTCGAGACTTCAAACTGAAACTGTCGGGCGACCTCGAACGAGACACACGGAAGCTCGCACTCCTCGATTCGGCGGACTCCACGTTTCGAGTGCGCGTTGACGCCAACAATCTGTGGGCGGATGTCCACGTCGCCGAAATGTATTTGCGAAACCTGGGAAGATCGTTCGTTGGACTCGAGGAACCGCTGATCTCGAGACGCTACGCGGAGCTTGGCCAGCTTTCTGAGGCGCTCGGATGCCCGATCATCCTCGACGAGAGTCTCACCGCCAGCGACCAGCTCCGCTTCCTCGAGGGCACGGCCGATCGCTGGGTGATCAACGTACGAGTGTCCAAGATGGGCGGGCTCCTGCGATCACTTGAAGTCGTCTCGGCCGCCCGCGCCCGCGGCATTCCCCTTATCGTGGGCGCCCAAGTCGGCGAAACGAGCCTGTTGACCCGCGCGGCGCTCGTTGTCGCGCAAGCGGCAGGCGCTGACCTGCTCGCGCAGGAAGGGGCCTTCGGGACGTTCCTGCTCGAGCGCGACGTGTGCGAGCCGTCGCTGATGTTTGGCGCAGACGGGATACTCGATCCGCGGACCTATCCGTTCGACACCGTGGGGTTCGGCCTTCCCCTGTCGCCTTACGGTGCGAATGGGAAGCCGCCGAAGAATACGTAAGCGGCTGCGAGCGTCACTAACAGATTGAACGCCTGGGCGCCAAGAAATGCGACCGCCGGGCGACCGCCATCGGTCGTCACGAGACTCGGCAAAGAGGTTTCCAGGCCGATCGACACGAACGCCATCGCAAACAGCGCCGTACGAATTGCCGTCAATGGGCCGCGCGTTTCGGCGACCGTGGCATCGCCAACCAGCCACGAAAAGACGATCGACGCAACGAGGAATCCAAACACGAATTTCGGAAAGCGTTCCCAGATCACGGCGAGGCTCGTTCGCGGCGTCTCCGATCCGTCAGGCGTGCTCCCCTTGCGTTTCATCGCCCACCAGACCGTCAGCAGAAACGCGGCGACACCAATCAGCGCGTTCTGCGACAGCTTCACGACGACGGCCGCATCGCGCGCCGCATCGCTGATCAACTCGCCGCCGGCAACGACCGCCGCACTCGTATCGAGCGTCCCGCCGAGCCAAGAGCCCGCGACCACGTCAGGCATGCCCATCGCTTTCGCCACCCACGGCATGAGGACCATCATCGGCATTGCGACGACGAGCACGAGTGATGTCACATACGACAGCTTCTTGCGATCGCCTTGAATGGCGCCGCACGTCGCAATCGCAGCCGATACACCACAGATCGACACCGCGCTCGCCAGCATCGTCGCAAACTCATCGTCGACACGAAGGCGTCGCGCCAGCCAGAACGCGAACGTCCACACGCTCAACACCACGACGAGCGCCTGAGCGATACCGAGAAACCCGGCGCGGGCAATGTCGTCGATCAGAATGCCGGCGCCAAGGACGACGAGCCCGGTCTTGATGTAGAACTCGGTGCGGACCGCTTCACGAAGCCACGTTGGCACGGTGACGACGTGATTGACGACCAAGCCGATGGCCAACGCGAACACCACGTACTCGAGGCTCCACGCGGCGACCGCGGGGAGCGCGGCAATCGCCTGCGCCAGCCATGCCAGCGCTGATACGAGGAGCACGCCGGGGACAAATCGCATCAACCGCGCGCCGAGCACGACGGCGCCGATCGTCAGCGGCACCAGCACCTGCAGCCCGACTCGTATCGGATCTGTCGATCGCACGCCCGCAAGGGCAAGGGCGATGAGCGACCCGCCTACCAGGACCGAGAGCCAGTCCTCGCTGATGAGGGGTGGGCGCGCGGCAATCGACTCGCGGGTTGTGTCCGAGACCCCGGCGGTATGAGTGGCAGCTGTCTGCATGGGCGAGAGATTACTCCAATCGCCCGCGCCGTAGGGCGGGTCCGGCTTTAATAGACCCGCCGGTCCGAAGCGACCATGACCCACCGGGTCCACAGAGCAGGACCCGGCCTACGAAGCTCAGGCCGCAGATTCGGCCTGTACGTCGTCTTTCCAGCAGAATTCGAGGATGAGGCCGCTGACGTTCAGCATGTCGCCGTCCTGCAGGATGCGACGTCCTTCGAGGCGCTCGTCGTTGATGAGCGTCTTGCCGCCGAGCGGCGTTGCAACGTAGCTGTTGCCGCTCCGGGCAATCGCGACCGCGACCGACGGTTTGAACCAGCCGCGCAGCCGGACGAGCGCCGTATCGGAGCGCCCGATCAGTGACGTATGCGCCCCGAGATCGTATTGATCCTGCTCGGAGCGTCCCGCGATGACGCGAAGGACTCCAACGCGGCGCGGTGCCGTTGCGACCGGCGTCGCCGGACGCGCGTTGACCGACTTGGCTGCGTCGGCACGAGCCGATTCGAGCGTGGCGCGCAGCGCGCGGTGCTGCTTGGTGTCGAGATAGACCGTGTCACCGAGACTTTCGAGTGGTGCACCGGCCACAGGCTGCGGTTCGACGGCATTCTGATCGAACACGATGGAGTGCTTGCCCACGAGCACTTCGTCGCCGTGCTGGAGGACATGTCGCGTGATCGGGCGGCCGTTGACGAACGTGCCGTTCGTGCTGCGCAGGTCTTCAAGGATGACCTGCTGTCCCTCGAGCAACACCCGCGCATGATGACCAGACACCGCGGGGTTGTCGATGATCATCGCGTTGTCCGGAAGACGCCCGATCGTCACGCCTGATCCAAGAGCGTAGTCCTTGAGGACGATACCTTCATACTGCAGCGTAAGTTTCGACATCCTGCCCTCGTCAATGGGGTCGGGAGTGTCCTTCTTAAATGACTCCCGACCCCTTTTATCAACTGGTGCCACCATCGCCCTGTTACTTCCACGACCACGACCGTGATGTTGTCCGCGCCCCCGTTGTGGTTGGCCGTCGCGATCAGGTGATCGCAGATCTGCTGGGGCTCCTGGAACGTCTGAATCGCCTTCGCCAACTCCTCCTCGGACACCATCCGGGTCAAACCGTCGCTGCACAGCAGCACGTAATCTCCCGACTGCACCGGCACTTCGGTGACGTCGACTTCGACAGCAGGCTCGCGACCCAGCACACGCACGAGCAGGTTTTGCTGCTCGACCGGGAGCTTCTTGCCTTCGTCAGCGAGCCCCGCCTCGATATGCGCTTCCATCAACGAGTGATCGCGCGTGAGCGGCTCGAGCCGCTCGTTGTGCCACAGATATGCCCGGCTGTCTCCGACGTGAGCGACGCCAGCAATCTGTTCGCGGATCCACGCGCTGACCACAGTTGTTCCCATCCCGGCCTGACGCGGATCCTTCTGCGCCTGGCCGTAGATGAACTCGTTCGACTGACGAACGGCATCCAGAAGACGCGTCGTGTGCGGCAGAAACGGCGATGACGTCGAACCCTCGCCGCTTTCGTCGCCAGTCAGTCGACGCGCAATGGCCTGGATGGCCAATTCACTCGCCACTTCTCCAGCCGGTGCGCCGCCCATACCGTCGCAGACTACGAACAGGCCTTCCTCGGCCCGCGACATGAACGCGTCCTCGTTCTGAGGACGAACCCGTCCGGTATCGGTGCGCGCTCCGACTCGCAGCCGCATCAGTGATGGTGATTACAAGCCGTACGCCGGGATGGTCCTGAGGGTGAAAGTAGCGACCTACGAGAGAGATACGGCCGAGCTTAGGTAGGTTTCGGACACGCGCGCGAGGGTGATCGTGAGCGGTTTTTGAACGATGGTTACAGAAGCGTCAGTCTTTTTCCCTGGGCAATTCGATGAAGCGCGGTTGATGACCGGTTCGCTCTTCGAGCGCCAGCAGGACACGCTTCAACAGGACCTCGTCGAAGCGCATCGAGACAAACTGTTCTTCGGTGCTCGTTCGCAACGCGACCCAATCGCGCGAGACCTGTATACCAAACTTGCTCAGCGTTCCACCGGCGCGCGCGACAGGCGACGGCCCTTGTGGCGAATCCCACAGCGGATCGCGTCCGCGCGACACGTTGATGGCGATGACACGTCCGTACGGGAACGAGCACAATGGCGACGCCGGGTTGTTGGTCGGGATGATGGTGATCTTCCCGTCGCCCATGAGGAGCTGCGCGCCCTGCTCCTTTGACTTGCGCGTACCGACCAAGGCCCTCGTCTCGAACACCAGGATCGGGTCTTCGATCGCGGGCCGCGCGGCTCGCCGCTCCACAGGCACGGGTGCGGGCGCTTCGACAGGTGCAGGGGCAGGCGGCTCGACGACCGCAACCGGCTCCGGCGGCGGCGCGGGAGTCGCAACGACCGGAGCACGGCTCGCCACTCGACGCGCCGCCACAGGTGCCGCCGCCACCGCGGGTGCCGGTTCGGTCGCTGGAGGCGGAACAGCCTTCACAGCGCGAGCCTCTTCGTGCGGAGTCTCGACGACAACGTCCTCGACCGGGGGCGGCGCAGTCGCTGGAATCGATGTCGTCGTTGCGGTTTCGGTGACGACGGGCTCCACGACAGAAGACGGCGTGGGAGCGATTGCGTCTTGCGTTTCGTCGCCGCGCAGCATCACGTAGGCGGCGGCGAACGCGCCGATCGCCAGGACCACCGCTGCCGCTTGCGCCCACCGATAGCGAGCTCGCGGTGCGACTGTTGGACGCTCGGCGACCACAGCTGCGACCGCGCTCGCAGGCCGCGGCTGTGCCAAGTCGATCGTGTCCATCACCGGTTGCGCCAGCACCATGCCTTCACGATTGCTGGCGGCGAACGTCCTCGCGAGATCGGCCGCCGGGAGCGGCCCTGTGGCGCGAGACAACTCCTCTCGGAATTCTTCGGCGGACTGGAACCGGTCGGCCTGAGTTTTTGCGAGCGCTCGCTGAACGATCGCTTCGCACCAATCGGGAAGACCACTGCGATGCGCGCAGAGCGGGATCGGCGCATCGCGAAGCTGGCGTTGCAACATCCCGAGCGCGGTGTCAGCGGCAAACGGCAACGCGCCGGTCAGCAGGCGATAGAACAGCACGCCAACAGAATAGAGGTCCGAGCGCCCATCGACCTCCTCGCCGAGGACCTGCTCTGGTGACATGTACGCCGGTGTGCCCATCAAGCGGAAGTCGACGGTCTTCTGCTCGGCGCCGAGGACGCGAGCGATACCGAAGTCCATGATCTTGATCGAGCCCTCGTCGGTCACCATGACGTTGGCCGGCTTGACGTCGCGATGTACGACGCCGGCGCGGTGAGCGTGCTCGAGCGCCGACAGGATCAGGTCGATGACGTAGGCGGCGCGTTCTGGCGACAGCGCACCGAGCCGCTCGGACAGCTTGTCGAGCGATTCGCCGCGAACGAACTCCATCACCATCAGGAGGTCGCCATCGGCGCGGAACAATTCGAAAATGGTCGCGATCTGCGGGTGATTGAGCCGCGCCAGGATCGTCGCTTCGGCGCGGAAGCGTGACATGACCTCGGTATTGGCAAGGTCGGGGTTCAACGTCTTGACGGCGACGTCGCGATGCAGCGTTTCGTCGACGGCCTTGTAGACGACGCCCGCGCCACCTCGCCCGAGTTGGCCAACGATTCGGTATTTGCCGATGGTCCTGCCAATCATCAGAGTCCCGTGCAGCGAACGGTCACTTTACGCCGCCTCTACGGTCCTTTCGGACTGATGCAAAACAGGCGATAGGCGCCATAATCTTTTCTTCTTCTCCTGACATGAATCTGCATGCTTCGACGATTGCTCTCGTACTCCTATTCGTGACGACATCCGCTCTCGCCCAACGGGGAGGAGGACCTCAGGGAGCACGAGAAGTAAAGGTCACCGCGATCGCCGGTATCGTTGCCGAAGGAGCAACGTGGAAGGTGGCCTGGCAAGGGACCGACAACGCCGACGGCATCGTCGGCACGGCCGATGGCGGTCTGCTCTTTGCGCAGGAGCAACCCCGGCGCATCCGCAAGTTGGATTCAATGGACCGCGTGTCGGTGGCTCTCGCCGAGACACACGGCGTCGGATCGATCGCCGTCGACTCCAAGGGACGGATCCTCGGCGTGGAGCGCACATGCACCGATCCTGGCGGACGGCCCGATCAGTGCACCGAGTCACCAGCGGTGAGCGTGCTCACTCCTACGCGCTCGATTCTGGCGGATCGATTCGAAGGCAAGCCGTTGGGGCGGCTCAACGATCTCGTCGTCGACCGCAAGGGCACGACTTACTTCACCGTCGGCGGCGCGTACTACGTTGGCGCAAATGGCACCGTGAAGAGTCTTGGCGAGAACATCCGCGCCAACGGCATCATGTTGAACCGCGATGAAAAGATCGTCTACATCACCAACGGCAATACGATCCTGGCGTTCGACATCCTGCCCGATGGCAGTGTGACCAACAGGCGCGACTTCGCGACGCTCGAAGCTGGTGGCAACGGTGACGGGATGGCCATCGATAACGCGGGTCGCCTGTATGTCACATCGCCGCCGGGCGTTCAGGTCTTTGCTGTGGACGGCACGTATCTCGGTCTCATCCCGACGCCGCGAAGCGCGATCAGTGTCGCCTTCTCCGGCCCTCGCAAACAGACACTCTACATCGTTGGCAGTGGTGCTCTCGGAGCAGATGGACAGGAGTTCAGGACGCCAGACGGCGTGAGGAACAACGCGAAGACGATCTATCGGCTTCCAATGCTTGCTTCAGGATTCACGGGCCGCGCCAAGTAGGGCGGCGGTCTCGTCATAGCGCGGGGCGCAAAGAAGGAAGCCCGCGCGACGTCAGCTCACCGGATTGGGGCGCGCCAGTCGCACGAGCTCGGGCGCGTGAAGGCGCTGCCCCTTGTAGGCCGTGACGATGCCAAAGCGGCGGCCGCTTTCCCAATCGTCGCGCGCATCGCGGATCTCCTCAGGAGTCCGCGCCACGAAGTTCCACCACATCAGAATCGTTTCCGGGAAAGGCGGACCACCGACGAGCAGCACGCGCGCACCGCTCTGACTTGCGAACGCAGCTTGCGTGCGTTGCATTCCCAGGTAATAGAGCATGCGCTCGTGGAGCGGCTGTCCATCCAGCACGCAATCGCCCGTCAACACGAGTACCGCGTACTCGAAGTCCTGACGTAGTGGGACGGCGAGCGATTCACCTCGATGCACCTGAAGATCGGCTCCGACTAAATCCGCGAAGTGCAGCGCCGGCGACGCAGCTCGATCGACGTTGCCGGAAAACACGCGCACGATTCCACCTGGCTGTTCGAGGATCGGGACCGACTGCACATGCTGAAACGAGGGCTCGCCGTGCCGGTCGCGATCCGGCAGCGCCGTCCAGAGCTGTACTCCGTTCAGCCGGCCGCTGTTGTCAACAGGTGTTCGCTCCGCATGCGCGATGGCATGGCCGGAGGTCATCACGTTCACTCCGCCGGGGCGCAGCACGGCTTCCTCCCCGAGGCTGTCGTCGTGCACGACTTCTCCTTCGAGCAGCCACGTCACCGTCTGCAGGCCCATGTGCGGGTGAGGCGCCACGTCCATTGGCATTCCCTCGGTGAACGACAGCGGACCGAACCGATCGAGAAAACACCACGGCCCGATCATGCGCCGCCCTCTGACCGGGAGCGCCCGCGAAATACGAAGGGTGCCAAGGTTGATCTCATAGTTCGGATACTCATCGAGCCGACGATCGGTGGCACCAAGTGCCACCAATGACTCTGCGGCAACGATCGGCTTCGTCATGCGGACAGTGTACTGCGCGCGGAGGAAGCCGAGGACGCAGAGAAAAACGTCAACGCGGGGATCGCAAAGGAGCAGAGAGAGTGGGGCAGTTCGAAGGGCTCAGGATCAGTCGCGCGGGTGCCGGCCCATGGCTGCATTGGCCGGCAACGCATGGAGCAGCGCCCGACGCTCCACGAGGTGCCGCGCACAGCGCGGCCCGCGCGACTGACCGTGGTTTGCTTCGAGTCACCTGATTCCCTCTGCACCCCTGCGCTCTCCGCGTTGAAACCTCCAGTGAACCAAGCACCCACTGAAAGCGAGGGCTCGACTTACAATGCGGAATGCTCTTGCGTCGCCAGACCGCCATTCTTGTCGGCTTCTTCCTGATTTCAGCCGCTCTCATCTCTTGCTCTCGTTCGCCGGCTTCCTCAGCGGGCTCAATTCCAAGAACCGCGGCCGGCAAACCTGACTTGTCCGGGATCTGGCAGGTTCGCAACCGCGCCGCGGCCGACCTCGAGGATCACGTCGCCCGTCACCAGGCCCCGGCGGGTAAGGGCGTCGTCCAGGGCGGACCGATTCCGTATCAGCCGTGGGCGGCCGCGAAGAAGATCGAGAACGCCAGGAATCGGGCGACTGCCGATCCGTTAGCAACGTGCTACATGCCGGGCGTGCCCCGCATCATGTACATGGAGTTCCCGTTCCAGATCTTCCAAACATCCGATCACATCGCCATGACGTTCGAGTGGTCGCAGGTCCATCGGACGATCTACACCAACGGTGCTCCGGCTCCCGAAGGCATCGACTTCTGGATGGGCGACTCGCGTGGGCGCTGGGAGGGAGACACACTGGTCGTGGACGTAAAGAACCACAACGATCGCACGTGGTTCGACATGGCTGGCAATTTTCACAGCGAGGCGCTGCACCTGGTCGAGCGCTATACGATGCGTGACGCCAACACGATCGACTACGAGGTGACCATCGACGATGCGAAGGTCTTCACCCGAACGTGGACGATCAAGATGCCGCTGCATCGCCAGACCGATGCAGATCGCATCTTCGAATATCAGTGCCAGGCCGAGGCCGAGGAAGCCAGCGGCGCGTTCGAACCGGATCCGAAGACGTGGTACCCGGGACCTTCAGTGACCGTCCAGACACCAGCGGAATGGAAAGACGTGCCGACGGCCTGGAAGGCGCCGGAGCGCAAGGGCGAAATCAAGCGCATGCCGGACGGCAAGCCTGACCTGCAGGGTTACTTCATGCCCGACGGCGGCGGTGGCAACTACGGACTTGGCAAGCACGAACAGGACTTCCTCACGCCGGGCGGGCGCGGTGTGATCGTCGATCCTCCCGACGGCAATCTTCCGATGCAAGCGTGGGCGAAGGCCGAGGCCGAGGATCGCAAAACACCCGAGCGCGGGTACGACGATCCAACAGCCCACTGTTTCGTCGCCGGAGTTCCGCGATCGATGTACGTGCCGTCTCCCTTGCAGATTCTCCAGCCGCCGGGCTACATCGTCATCCTGCACGAGCGAATGTCATGGCGAACGATCCCAATGGATGGGCGCGCTCACCTGCCAGACCATTTACGATTGTGGCAAGGCGATTCGATCGGCCGCTGGGAAGGCGATACGCTCGTCATCGAGACCACGAACCTGAATGGGAAAGCGTGGTTGAACGAAGTAGGCGAGATCGTGAGTCACACCCAGCGCGTCATCGAACGGCTGACGCCGATCGACGCCGATACGATTCAGTACGAGGCGACTGTCTCCGATCCGCTCGTCTACACGCGTCCATGGACGATTGCCTTCCCGATAAACCGGCAGAAGGATGAACTCCTGGAAGTCGCGTGCCACGAGGACAACCAGGATCTGCAACACTTGAAGGACATCCGAGACGAAGCTCGCGCAAAGGCGAAGAGCCAGAGCTAGGGAGGCGCGTTCGATGAAGACATTCCGGTTGGTGGCGATTCTCCTGGTGACGATGGCGGCATCACCCGTCGTCGCTCATCATTCGTTCTCGGCTGAGTACGACTTCAACAAACCGCTCAAGCTCAAAGGCAAGGTCGTCGAGATGAAGTGGGCGAATCCGCACGCCTGGATCTACATCGACGTCGCCGGCAAAGACGGCAAGGTCGAGAAATGGGCGTGGGAAACTGGCGGGGCCAACGCGCTGTATCGACGCGGCTGGAGAAAGGAAGATCTGGTCGCAGGGACCGTGCTGGTGATCGACGGCTACCAGGCGCGCAACGGATCCAAGACCGCCAACGCGACGAGCATCACCTTCGAGAACGGCACGCGTCTCTTCGCCGGTTCCTCATCTCAAAACAGCGCGACGAAGTAGAGCGGGGCTTTCTTGTCCACCGTAGCCTTCGGCGAAGGTGGATGCTCCCGCCGGCAGATAAATCCGCAGAATGCTCAATAATTCTGCGCGCTTGCACATATAACTCTATATATGCTTAACTCTACATAGCCTGTGTCGACAGGGAGGAAATCATGGCTCTGATTCGCGGCGCGACCAACTCGCCTCCGCTTCTCTCCCGGATCAGACGCCAGCTCACTCTCGATGCAGATGCGGTGCACGACGCGATGCACGCCGTCCGAATGCTCGTCAAGGCGCCCGCCTTCACCCGCGATCG
This sequence comes from Vicinamibacterales bacterium, assembly GCA_035649635.1. Taxonomy (GTDB): domain Bacteria; phylum Acidobacteriota; class Vicinamibacteria; order Vicinamibacterales; family UBA2999; genus Gp6-AA40. The sequence continues at coordinate 71,983 of DASRJE010000193.1, forward strand.
TTCTGTTCGTTTTCGCTATCGGAATTGGATCGACAACGGCGATGGTAAGCATCGCCGACGCCTTGTTTCTTCGCGCGCTGCCGGTGTCGCAGCCCGAACGGGTTATGACGCTCTGGCAGTACAACCGTGACACGGGCACCGGTTAGCAGGACGTGTCGCCAGCCAATGCCATCGACTGGGTCGAGCGCTCCGGCTCGTCGCGCGCGTTTGAGGCCATGGCCCTCATGGAACCGTGGGGCGTCAATTCACTCATTCCCGGACACGAGCCCGAGTACTTCGAGGCCGCACGCGTGAGCGAACAGTTTTTCGCGCTGCTCGGCACGCCGATGCTTCACGGGCGCGCATTTCTTCCACAGGAGTACCTTCGCGGGGCCGGCCGCTTCGCGATCCTGAGCTTTCCCATGTGGCGCGACCGGTTTGGCGCCGATCCATCCGTTGTCGGCCGCGCCGTGCAGCTCGATCAGCGTGGGGCGTACACGATCGTCGGCGTGCTGCCACAAGGGTTCGAGTTGCGGCTCTTCGATGGCAGCGAGAGGCGGCCAGAACCGTGGTTGTGGCTGCCGAAACAGGGCTTCGAGGAGTTCGAGCCGAGACTCCGCGGTTCAGGGTACTGGAACGTGCTCGGCCGGCTTCGGCCAGGGGCTTCGATCGCCGAAGCCAACGCCGAGCTCGACGTACTCTCAGACCAACTGGCACGTGAGTACCCGCAAACCAACAAGAGCACGACCGCGCATGTCCTGCCGTTGCGCACGCATCTGGTTGGCAGCTTTCGGGCCGTGCTGCCGTTGCTGCTTGGCGCTGCGGTGGTGCTCCTGATCGTGGCGTGCGCGAACGTCGCGAACCTGTTGCTGGCGCGTGGTGTCGCACGCGGACGGGAGTTCGGAGTACGGCAGGCACTGGGTGCGAGCCGCTTCAGGCTGGCCCAACAAATGTTGGTCGAAAGCCTCGTGCTTGCCATCGTGGGCGGGACGCTGGGACTGGCACTCGCGCGCTGGACGCTCGACGTGATCGCGCGGCTGCGACCGATGGATGTGGCACGGGTCGATCAGATCCCGATCGACATGCGCGCTGCCGCCATCGCCTTCGGCGTCGCGGTCGTTGCGGCGATCATCGCCGGACTGGTTCCATCGATTCAGCTTTCGCGGCCAGTGTCCGCCAGCGCCCTGAGAGATGGATTAACGAGCTCCCGCAGAGGAGTGCGCGGCGCCCTCGTCGTCGTGGAAGTGGCGGCGGCAGTTGTCCTCGCCGTTGGCGCCGGATTGCTGGTGCGCAGCTTCGTCACGGTCCAGCGCGTGGATCCCGGATTCCGACCCTCCCGCGTGGCAGCGCTTCAGATCTTTCCCTCGCCGCGCTATGACACGCCTCAAAAACGGATCCTCTTCTTCGAGCAGGCAATCGATCGCATGCGCGCGCTGCCCGGTGTCCTTGCGGCGGGCGCCGTCTCGGCGATGCCGTTCGGCTTTGCACGAGTGACGGCGCGCTCGCCGCTGGCCATCGATGGACGGCCGCCTGCGACTGGAGAAGACGCACTCATCCTCACGACCAGCGTGGCCGGCGACTATTTCCGCGTGATGGGTGTGCCGCTGCTCAAAGGACGGCTGTTCGAGGTGTCTGATACGGCAGACTCGCGCAACGTCGTCCTCGTGTCACGAAAAGCCGCGCACACGCTGTGGCCAGGCGCCGACCCTATCGGATCGCGCGTGCGGTTCCGGCTGTCCGGAGCGGACTACGAGGCGGAAGTCGTTGGAGTCGTTGGCGACCTGCATCATGAGGCGCTGGATCAGCCCGCTGCCGCCGAACTGTTTCTCCCTCACGCACAATCGGGCTTCTACGCGTTGACGGTTGTGGTGCAGGCCACGCCTGAATCGCCGCTGACGCTGCAAACGCTCAAGCAGCAGATCTGGGCTCTCGATCCGCTCCAGACGATCGTTCGCACTGCCGCGGTGGAAGACTGGATTTCGCGGAGCCTGGACAATCGCCGTTTCAGTTTGTTCCTGCTCGGCGGCTTTGCCTTTGCGACGCTCGTGCTTGCCGCAGCCGGCGTATACGGCGTGACGAGCTTCACGACCGGACAGCGCACGCGCGAGTTCGGCGTGCGCATGACACTCGGCGCCAAGGGTCGCGACATCATGCGCATGGTGGTTGGCGAAGGAGTAACGCTGGCGAGTGTCGGCGTCATCATCGGGATCCTTCTCGCCTTGCCGTTGACGCGGCTGTTACAGGCGTTCCTCTTCGGCGTCACGCCGCTCGACCCCTTGACGTTCCTCTCCGTCGTGATCGGGTTTGTCGCGATTGCAGCAGCCGCCTGCTATGTGCCGGCCCAGCGGGCGGTCAGCCTTGATCCCTCGAAGGCACTCCGGTTCGACTGACATGAAAATCACCTACTCCACGACGCTGGTACTCGAAGCGCTGGCCCGTGGCTACCACTACGGGTTCGACATCATGGACGCGACGAACCTGCCCAGTGGCACCGTCTATCCCATCCTTCGCCGGCTCGAACGGGAAAACATGGTGACCTCGGAATGGGAAGCCGATGGCGTCGCGCAATCCGAGCAGCGTCCCCCGCGACGGTACTACGCGCTCACGGCCGAGGGGCAGAAGGTTTTCGAAGGGACAGCGGAACGCTATCGGGCCGCTGGCGCGATTGCGCCACGAAGTGCGCGCGGACTGCGTCCCGCGCGGGGACGAGGCTGACTATGGCCAACCCACGACGCGATCCTCTTGCTGTTCGAGTATCAATGGCGCTGTTCCGGGCCATCAAAGTTCTCGTGCCGTCGGCCATTCGCCACGATTGGCTACGCGAGTGGGAAGCGGAGGTTCGTCACCGCTGGACGACCGTGGCGCGAGGGCGCGAGGTGCGCTGGCAGGATCAGGCCGACGTCGTCCGTCGATCGACCGGTGCGATCAGCGATGCGGCCTGGCTGCGACAGCAGTTCACCGCCGACCACGACATCATGCGCGATGTGCACTACGCCATGCGCATGCTCAGTCGCCGGCCGCTGATCTCGACGCTTGCCGTGGTTGTTCTGGCGATCGGCATCGGCGGCACAGTGGCCGTCTTCTCCGTCGTCGACACCCTGCTTCTTCGGGAACTGCCGTATCGAGACCCCGAGCGGATCGTGACGCTGTGGCTCACGCAACGCGATCATCCCGAGGACCGTGAAGGGGTTGCGCCCGGCGCGTTTCTCGATTGGCACGACCGATCGAAGTCCTTCAGCCATATTGCGGCGGCAAGCCCGGAGAGCTTCGACTACTTCGACGGCACCGAGCCGGAGACCGTCATTGGCGCTCGAGTCACAGAAGGATTCTTCGACGCGCTTGGCGTCCAACCCGCGCTGGGGCGGCTGTTCGTCCCGCGCGAATACACCGTCTTTCCATCGAGCGTCGTCGTGATCAGCCACGGTGCCTGGCAGCGGATGTTCGCCGGAGACCCGGCTATCGTCGGCCGCAAGGTCGTACTCGAAGGGGAGCCACTCGAAGTTGTGGGTGTGCTGCCGAGATGGTTTCATCCGTCAGTCCTCGGGCGCCTTCGGCAGGAAGAGGTCTGGGTTCCCGGAACGCTGAAAAATCCGGAGTTCGCGAACAGACGCACACGTTACTGGGGCTCTGTCGCGCGGCTGGCGCCGGGCGTCGACATCGACAGCGCCCGCGCGGAACTCTCGATCATCTCCGAGCAGCTTTCGCGTGAATACCCGATTGTGCTCGGTGCGATGACCGCTACCGTCGTCCCCTTCCGCGATCACCTCGCTGGCCCCATTCGCGATCCGTTGCGTGTCCTCCTGGGAGCAGTCTTGCTGGTGCTCCTGCTCGGATGCGCAAACGTCGCGAGCCTGCTGCTGAGCAGCGCCGCGGCTCGCCAGCGCGAGTTTGCGGTGCGCGCCGCGATTGGCGCAAATCGCTGGCGGCTCGTTCGACAGACTCTGGTCGAAAGTCTCGTCCTCTCGATGCTCGCGTGCCTGGCTGGACTCGCAATCGCGCGAACCGCGATCGATGCTTTCGTCGTGATTGGCTCGACGACGGTACCGCAGCTCTCAGAGCTCGCGCTGGATGGCCGCCTCGTCGTCTTTGCGCTCGTGACGTCCGCGCTGACCTCGATGCTCGTTGCTCTCTGGCCGGCTTTGCGGATCTCACGCGCTGCCCTGCGAGACGGATTGACGGAGGGATCAGTGAGCACGACCGGAAGTCGCGATCGCCGGCGTGTCGCCTCGGCGCTGGTCATTGCGGAGGTCGCGCTCGCGCTCGTGATGCTGGTCACTGCCGGGTTGTTGATTCGCAGCTTCGCGACGCTGGTGCGTGTCGATCCCGGATTCGTTCAGTCGAACGTCGCCGTTCTCCAGGTGTTCGCGTACGGCGACCTCTATAACACTGATGGACAACGCCGGACTTTTGTCGACCGGACGCTCGGCCAGATGCGTGCGATATCTGGTGTCGACAAGGCGGCCGTCGTCTCGGCGATGCCCTTCATCCCGGCCAACATCAACATCCAGGGGGGAATCAGGATTGAAGGCCGTCCGGCACCGCCAGAGCGCGAACAACCCGTGACGTCGCTGACTGTCGCGAGCCCGGACTACTTCGCCGCAATGAGCATCCCCGTGCGGCGCGGCCGCTTGTTCACTGCGGACGATCACCCGAACGCGCCGCAGGTCGCCATCATCAACGACCTGCTGGCAGATCGCTTCTGGCCGGGCGAGAGCCCGCTCGATCAGCGCATCACGGTGAATTGGCAAGGACGATGGCGGACGATGCAGGTGGTCGGCGTCGTGGGCCGCCTTCGCCACGACGGTCTGGATCGGGATCCGCGCCCGGAGGTATTCATTCCGTTCGCGCAGTTGCCGTACGGGTCGATGACCTTCGTGGTCCGGACGACCACGGACGCGGCGCTGCTAATCGCCATACTGAAAAAACAAATCTGGGACGTCGACCCCAACCTGCCGCTGTACGACACGTCGACGATTGAAGCGCTGGTGGCGCAGTCGCTGGCGCCTCGCCGCTTCATTACCAGCCTGCTCACTGTTCTCGCAGGACTCGCTTTCGTGCTCGCGACGATTGGGATTTACGGCATCGTCAGTTTCGCGACCAGCCAGCGCACGCGCGAAATCGGCGTGCGCGTCGCGGTTGGCGGAAGCACGCGCGACATCCTGAGGCTCGTGTTTACCGAAGGCGCGCAGCGGGTCGCGGTGGGTGTCCTCGTCGGGTTGGCAGGATCGCTGGCGGTCACGCGTGTGGTCGCCACGCTCTTGTATCAGGTGTCGCCGAACGACCCGTTGACGTTGGGCACGACCACGGCGTTGTTGGCCGTGGTCGCGTTGCTGGCGTGCTACTGGCCGGCGCGGCGCGCCACGCGAGTGGATCCTTTGGTGGCGTTGAGATCGGATTGATAACCAGGTGAATTGAAGATTTGATGATCTTTGATCGTTGATTCGTTGGTGATTATCGATTCTTGATTGTTGATTGTAAGTGAATAGCGTCATCGCCTCGAGTGCAACAAATCAACGATCAGAAATCAACAATCAACAACGTTTCAAAAATCAAAGATCAAGAATCCACAATTCAACGACCGGTGTACATCACGCGCCAGATCTTGCCCTTCTGACTCTCGCCGATATAGAGCGAACCGTCCGGCGCCTGCGCGATGCCGTCAGGTCGCGCGACGGCATCATTGGGATTCGTCAGCGGTGATTTGCCAGTGAATCCATCGGCGAAGACTTCGAACTCGCCCGTCGCCTTGCCGCCAGCCATCGGCTGGAACGTCACGTTATAACCAGCCTGTGGCAGCGGGGCGCGATTCCAGGAGCCGTGGAACGCGATGAACGCGCCGCCGCGGTACTTCGCCGGGAATTGATCGCCGGTGTAGAACTTGACGTCGACTGGTGCCCAATGCGCCGGGAACGCCGCGACCGGCGCCGTGAACTTCGCGCAGCGGGCGCCATCCTTTCCATCGCCACCGTATTCCGGATTCGTGAGGAATCGCTTCATCGGATAGTCATAGAAGCAGTACGGCCATCCGAAATCAGATCCCTGCACCGCACGATACAGCGGTTCGGCCGGACGTTCGGCGTTGTCCTTGGCGGTGAACGTGTCGGGCCAGAACACGTCGAGCTGATCGCGGTTGTGCATCACGATGTAGAGCGCGTTCTCGTGCCACGTGATCGCCGGCATTTGCCGCAGACCGGTGGCAAAGCGGGCGCCGCCGGCTTCCTGCGTCTGCCCTGGTTTGTTCTCGTCGAACTTCCAGATGCCGGCGTGCTTCTCGAGCAGTGGACATGGGTCCTGGCCCTTGACGCCCTTCTGACGATCGGGGTTCTGGCAGGCGTTCGACGGCGCACCCACGTTGATGTAGAGCGCTCCGTTGCCGTCGAACGCGATGCCCTTGTCTTCATGCTGGCGCTCGTTCGGCAACCCGGTGACGATCGTTTCCGGCATGCCGGTCGGCTTCAACGTGCCGGAGGTCATCCGGATCCGTTCAATCGTTTGCGGGTGCGCGAGATAGACATAGCCGTTGCGCAGCGCGATCCCGGTCGTGCTGCCGCTGCCGAATGGCTCCTTCACCTCAAATCGGCCATCGCCATTGGCGTCACGTAGCGCTACCGCGCCGCCGCCAGTCTGCGGCTGACCACGTCCCCCGCTCGTTTGCAGGGCGACATAGAGATCACCGTTGGGCGCCGCGACCATGTGGCGCGCGGTCCCGAGATTGTCCGTAACGACGAGGGCACAGAAGCCGGTTGGAAGCTTGAGACCACCGTTGTCTGGATCGCACATCGGCTTCGCTTGTCCCTGGACGAGCACGAGTGCAAGGACACCAAACACCGCAGTGAGACCGGCTATGCCGGATCGTGTGCTCGAGAACGTCATCACAAATCTCTCCTGTGCTATCGAACGCCCGTGCGCGGCGCGCGCGCCGTCCTTTCAGCATATTGCACCCGTGGCCGAAAAGTTTCCTGCTGCGATCGCCGGCGATCGTCAGGCAGTCGAGCTCGGTGCGCTGACGTTGAGCATGGAGCGGAACCTCTTAGTCATCCGTGGAGACGTGTGGCATAGTGGCGGGATCGTGCCTGTAGAAGCTTCTGATCGCCAGCTCGGATCCGCCGCAGACACCGCGTGGAGCATCGTTCGCGCTGCGTCGACGCTCGCCGAATCGCTTCACAAAACCGGCGGACCGATCGCGTTCGGGCTCGACGACCGATCAGTGCTTCGGCCGGGGAAGCCCGAGGATCCGGATGCAGTGCTCGCCTGGTCTCCGAGTCACGGTTGGCGATCGTTGCTGGGCGCGAATGACGCGCGATCGGAGCTCCTGAACCTGTATCTCCCGATTTGCTCGGCCACGTCGCTTCGTCCCATGACAATCGGCCACCTGGGGCAGAGTCTCGACGGGTTCATCGCCACGCACTCGGGTGATTCGCAATTCGTCACCGGCGACGACAACATCGTGCACCTGCATCGGATGCGCGCGCTCACGGATGCCGTCGTTGTCGGCGCCGGCACGGTGGCGACAGACGATCCGCAGCTCACCGTCCGTCACGTGCCCGGCTCAAACCCATTGAGGGTCGTCTTCGATCCTGGACGAAGGCTGACTCACAGTTATCGCGTCTTCACAGACGACAGTGGACCCACGCTGTACGTCTGTTCGCAGACGCTCGTCGAGCCAGGTGAGACACGACTGGGGACGGCCAGCGTCGTCGGGGTCGATTGCGATGACGCCAGTGGCGGCGTTGCAGCAACGCTGCGTCTTCTCCACTCGCGCGGTTGCTGGCGGGTATTCGTCGAAGGAGGTGGAGTGACCGTCTCCGCCTTTCTTCAGGCCAACCTGCTCGATCGGTTGCAGATTGCAATCGCCCCGGTCATCATCGGCGACGGCCGCCCAGCGATCCGGCTTGCGCCGCATGCGCGACTTCGTGACTGCCGGCGTCCGAGCTATCGCGTGTTCCGCATGGGTGGCGACGTCTTGTTCGACTGCGACCTGCAGGCGGATGCAGCTCCATCGGACGAGGGCGCTCCTGACGTCCCGCCCGTCAATCAAGTCATCTAGCGAGGCGCTGTCTCAGAGCGCCTCGCTAGACGCAGCGTCTTCTGGCCCCGCTTTCGCGGGGCGAGCCGTCTTGACCAGGGAACACTTGACTCAATTGTCAGCAATCGAGCCGGTCGAGCCGGCTAGTGGTGTCCGGCCTGAAAACACTCAGCTCGTAACCAATCCACCCGCGAGCCAGGCACGTCTGGAGCGCATCACCGCCGATGACGTAGTCGAAGCGATCCATGTTGAGCGGCAGGCGCTTCAGCAGCGCCACACCGCCGGCGATGGCCCTGTCGCGTATGCGCTTGATCTCGAGCAGTGGAGTGAGGTCCAGCGTGGACTCGTGCACGAATCCCGCCTCACCTGCCAAACGCACCAGTGTGTCGCGGTCGAGTAGCGTGTTGATGTGCCATCCCTTCATGAATTCCTCGACCGCGCGGGTGGCGGCGGTCGAAACCGCATCTCTCCTCACGTCGTCGCAGATGGCGAGCCGGCCGCCCGGTTTTATGAGGTGACGACACTGATCGAAGAAGCGCACAGGATCGGGTCCGTGCACGAACGACTCGATGGCGTATGCGAGATCGGCGGCCGTGATGTCCGGCGGCAGTTCGCAGAAATCTCCCTCGACACACTCGACTCTTCCCGACAGACCGCGCTCGGCGACGCGATCACGCGCCATCGCCGCCTGTGTCGGACTCAGTGTGATCCCGGTTCCGCGAATCGGCAATTGTTCCGCGAGATAACAGAGGCTCGCACCCACACCGCATCCAAGGTCGACGACGTGAACCTCGCTGGGCGGTGACGAGAGTCGTCGTACAAGTGCCGCCATCTGATCGTCGACATAGTGGAACGCGTCCTCTCTCGTCCGAGTGCCGGGGCCCCACACGGCGCGATGAATCGAGCCGCGACCCTGCCCGTAGCGGACGAATGAGGCGCTGTGACGATCGTAGTAACTGCGGATATCAGCCGCGTCGAAGCGCGTCATCCCTATCTGCCAAGCGCCGCCATGTCGACGTGACCAACGACAATATGCGAATCGCCTGCGTCGACGTGCGCCAGGCGCCGCTTCAGCCAACCCTCGATGACGCTCGTCTCTCGCGGCGCGATTTCACGGGCTGCGTAGGCCCAGCCCTCGATCAACTGACGCTGAAACTCGCGGTCCCGTGGTTCGAGCGACCAATCGCTCGACGCCCGCTCGACTCGATAGCCGGCTTCTTCGAAGACGCGCTCGGCAACGGCCCACCCGTCAGGCCCCGCGGCCGGGCCACCGAGGCCCTTGTCGGTCTTCTGATGCAGATTCATCAGCTCTCTTACCATGTCGTCTTCCGGTTCGGCGGGATCGCATGATGACTGACCGTTGTAGGTGATCGAAAAAAGCGCGGCCGCACCCGCCCCCCGGCAATGAGCCGCGAGCAGGCGCAGCCACGACTCCGACACGAGATCGAGCAGCGCCGACGCGGTGACCAGGTCGCGGCCTTCGAAGAGCGGGGCATCGAGTCGATCGAGATTCATCTGTCGCGTTTCGACGTGGGCGTCGAGGTGATCGCCCTGAAGCTGACTGACACGCCCGACGGTTGCGACGGTGCACCCTTTCGCGCGTGCCCATGATGCGAGTCTCGTCGGCACTTCGTCGAGCAGTGCCGCATCTCGATCGACGACCAGCCACTGTTGTCGCCCCGGAAGGCGGTCCAGCAGGTAGCGCAGGTTCGACCCCGTGCCCGTGCACAGATCGAGGCCACGCAGCGTGCCCGCTGTACCGATTGCGTCTGCGACGCGCCGGACAAGTGCCTCGGAGCGAGCTGCCCAGTCCGCCGCCTCGCGGAGTGCGAGCCAATCGGAGAGGGATTCACTCATAAAGGGCAGATGTGAGTGCGGCTGCCATTTTCTCGACTGCAACCTCCCAGCCTGGCAGCCTCGGACGCACACGACGGGCGCCGGCGGCCAGCCGCTCCCGAAGATCGGCGTCATTCATGAATCGCGCGAGCGCACTTGTCAGTGCCGCAATATTCCCCGGCGGCACCAGTAGCCCTGCCTCGCTGCCGACGAGATCGGGTATCGCCCCCGTCTCGGTGCTCACCACGGGAAGACCATGCGCGAGGGCCTCGGCCACGGCCATGCCGTACGTCTCTCGCAGAGTCGCGAGCACGAAGAGATCGGATTGGTCGTAGCACGTTTCCAGTGCGTCGCCGCCGAGCTCTCCCGCGAGCACCACGCGATCGTCCAGCCGGCACTCCTGAATAATCGCTCGAACCCGTGCCACCGTCGGTGGATGGCGCGTCAGGCTTCCCGCGCATGTGAGTCGCCAGTTCCGCGAGGGCACGGCGGCAAGCGCCGCGATCAGATCTCCGTGTCCCTTGCCTTGATTGAGTGTCGCGACACAGAGCAGCTCGAGCTGCGCCGCCGCGGAGCCGCGCGCAAGCGCCGCCGGCGTCGTGCCTGGCTCGATGACAACTACTCGCGATGACGGAAGGGTGTAGCGTGCGAGAAGCGAAAGCGTCGCGCGCCCTGTGACCACAACGAGAGAGGCCGCCCGAAGAGCGCGCTGTTCCGCGACGGCGATTCGTTCCGCCGCATCCTCGCCGATGCCAACGTCAGCGGCCAGTGGCAGATGCACCAAGGCCACGATGCGGAGCCGCGATCCGTGACGTTCGATGATCTCCGGAATCGCGCCGAGCGCAAGGCTATCGACCAGCGTGACGGTGCCCGATGGAAGAGCCGCGAATACTTCTGCCGCGTGTGTCACCGCGGACGTCGTCGGCCGCGGAAAGCTGTCGTCGAGGGTCTTGACATCCACGGCCCACTTCTTCGCGCGCAGTCCGTCGACAATCTGACGATCGTAGATGTAGCCGCCGGTGCGGGAATCGAGGTGCCCTGGAAGGACGAGCGTTGCGGCGTTGGTCATCCCGAGGCAGCGTCCATCATGTCCTCGAACGACGCGGAGGCCACGTGCGATTCGTGCAGCGTGACGCGGATCTGTTCGACGGCCCGGCCGCCAGGCCCGAGATCGCCCCGCTTCGCGGCAGCCGTCAACCGCTTGAAAATCGCGTGGGCCAGAAACTCCGTGGTCGTGTTGCGTCCCGCAAACTCGGGCACCTCGTCGAGGTTTCGATAATTCAAGTCAGCCAGCGTCTGCCGCAGCACGTCGATGGCGCGACCGATGTCGATAACGATACCGTCTGCATCGAGCGTCTTCCGCTTGAACTCGACGTCGACGACGTACGTTGCACCGTGCAGCCGTTGCGCTGGGCCAAATACTTCGCCCTTGAAACTGTGCGCGATCATCACGTGATCGCGAACTGTGACGCTGAACATCCGAGCTCCTTCGATTACGGTTCGACTTTTCTCGCTTCTGACTTCAAGAACCCTGAAGTGTGATCTTCTGCATTTCACTCATATCTGATTCGATGGCACAACGTGTCGCCCGACGCGCGCGCCAGTCGGGCCATCACGTCCGGCAGATCATCGAAGAGGCTCTCGCCGGTGATGAGCGCGTCGAGGGACGAATCAGCGAGCAGCGAGATCGCCAACGCCATCCGTCGACGGGTGTCCCATCGCGCTCGCTGAGACGCCGCCACATGACCGACTTGTGACGACTTGAGTGTGAGTCGCTTCGAGTGAAAGGCGCCGCCGAGCGGCAGCGTCACGAGACAATCGCCGAACCAGCTCATCTCGACGATGGTCGCTTCGAAACCTGCGACATCGAGAGCCCGCTGCAGGCCCTCCGCCGATCCGCTCGCATGGATGACGATGTCCGCGTCGCGCATGGCGCCGTCCGGTTGCGCAAATGACACCCCGAGTGCCTGCGCGACGGCCTGCCGTTGAGGGTTGACGTCCACTAATTGCACGTCGCAGCCCCGAATGCGCGAGGCCAGCTTCGCGATGAGACAACCGACCGTTCCGGCGCCGATCACGACGACGCGGTCACCCACGTGTGGATGTGCGTCCCACACACCGTTCAACGCAGTTTCGAGATTGGCCGCGAGCACGGCTCGTGCCGGACGAACCTCCGCGGGCAACACATGGACCGCCGATGCGGGCACCACGTATCGCGTCTGATGCGGGTACAGGGCGAAGACTGACTTGCCCTTCAAATCTTCTGGACCGCACTCGACGAAGCCCACGCTCGTGTAACCGTATTTGACCGGCCCAGGGAACTCGCCCTCCTGAAAGGGCGCGCGCATCCGGGCCCACTCACTTTCGGGCACACGTCCCTGGAAGACAAGGGCTTCAGTGCCTCGACTGATCCCGCTGTACAGCGCGCGGACGACAACCTCGTCGCCGGCAGGAGGCCGGAGAGACTCGCGGCGGATCTCGCCGCGGCCCGGTTCGACGACCCAGAATGCGCGCGCCTCGTCGCTCTTGCGACGAGCCTCGTCGCTCATGCACGGACATTACAATGAAAACCTGTGAAGGGGTCAGGTCCCTTCACAGTCCTGCACGGCGAATGACCAGCTTCCTCTGGCGACTTCCCCGATCGCCTCTGCGTTCGAGTGTGTTCCGCGCCGTGATCGCCGGCGTCCTCGTCATCCTCGTCTACGCTCCGATCGTCGCGTCCGAGACCATGAGTGGCGCCGACTACATCAGGCGGTCCCTGATGTTTTTCATTGCCGCCGCGTTCCTGGCGGTGGGTCGTGTTGGGGCACATCATCCGTTTCAACACTTCGGATCGGCCAACCTCGTCACGATGCTGCGTGTCGCGCTGGTTGCCGGAGTGGCCGGCCTCATTGGTGAGCCGCCGTCTCAACCGATCGCACGGCTGGCGGTTGCCGCCGTCGTCATCGTCGCTGTGCTCGACGGTGTAGACGGGTGGCTGGCGCGACGAAGCAAAGAGATCAGCCCGTTTGGAGCACGGTTCGACATGGAAGTCGATGCCGCGCTGATCCTGATCCTGTCCATTCTCGTCTGGCTGCACGGAAAGGCTGGGCCGTGGGTGATCGCCTGCGGCCTGATGCGCTACACCTTCGTCGCTGCCGGGTGGGTGCTGCCGTGGATGGCTGGCCCTCTTCGCTCAACAGTCCGCGGCAAGTCGGTTGCGGTCGTTCAGTTCATCGGACTCGGCGTCGCGCTCTCGCCACTTGTGCCAGTTCCGCTGAGCAACGCGATCGCGGGCGTCACTCTGGCCACGCTGGTCTGGTCGTTTGGGGTTGATATTGCCTGGCTGAAACGGCAGTCGATAAATCGGACCCGGCTGTGCTGAACGCGTGCAGGAACATCGGTGTCAGCGCGTGCATGGGCGCGATCGGAGGACGACGAGGTTTGAGCCCGGAACGGAAGCCGTGCTCGATAAGACGATCCAGAATCGGCCCGCGGCGACCGAAGACATGTATCGGCACGCTCCATGACGCACCGCGACCGCTCACGGCGGCGGGAGGCTGATGATCGCCAATGGCGATCAGGATCATGCTGTCGCGCGGATGCTGGCGAAGATATCCGGCGATCGTCGTGTACTCATATGCCATCGCTCGCGTGTAACTCGGGCGCAGATTGGTGAGATCCGGTGCGGTCGCCAGGATACGCTCGATGTCGCCTTTTCCAAACGCATCGGACGCCAGCATCCTCGACCAGTCGGGCAGGTACGGAGCGATCGGGCCGAACGGTGCGTGCGTCGTGCTCGTGGGGAAAACGAGGAAGAGCGGCTTTCTCGTCAGGCGGTTCCGCTCGAGCGCATCGATCTTCGCGAGCGCGTATTGATCGGGGATGGCCCACCACCCGAATTCGGGTCCCCGGTATCCGAGCAAATCGCGACCGTATATCTGGTCGTAGTGATAAAAAGCGCCCTCGGGCCATGCCTGGCGCATCCCAGGCATCAGTGCAACGGTTCTATAGCCTCGCCGCGAGAAATTGCTGAGCATGGTCTCGCGACGCGAAGCCATCAACGATGTGTAGGCGTACTGATCTCGGACCTCCACCCCGGAGATCAGGCTCAGATGCGCGAGCCACGACGACCCGCCAAAAGTTGGTGACTCGACGTAAGCCGTCACGACCTCGCGGTCTGTTTCCTTGACGGCGGCCTGCAGATCCGCCCGGCTCTCCACGAGTCCGTCAGCGATCGCCGGCGTCTCGTATGTCACCGCCCCGTACGATTCAACGAAAAGAAGCAACACATCCGCACCTTCGAGGTGGGCGAGGTTGTTCTCCAAATTGGGAGTGGGTCCAAGGCGTGGCGCAACGGCGCCGGGCCCCAGCATCGCGAGCACGAAGCGCGCCTGTCGCACGTACGCAGGCGTAACCGGGTCAGCGAACGTCACCACGGCGGACGGTTGCGCCAACAGCTGCTGCGTTCCGAAGATCAGGATGAGCGCGGCCGCGGCCGTGCCTAGAACACGGCGCGCGATCGGTTTCTCCATCGCGGACGCGAGCCAACACAGCGCCAGCCGTGCGAGGAGGAACATCAAGACGATGGCGGCGATGAGAGACATCGCCGCAAGGGCGATGAGCCATACCGGTGCCGCGCGCGCGAGCATCGCAGTCACGTTACCCAGGTGCTGCGAGTCCCAATACAGATTGAACTCTCGACCGTACAAGCCAGGGGCGGTCTCGTCGAGATAATGTCCAGCGACCAGGACAATCCATAGCGCTGGCAACACTCTTCCCGCCAGCTTCCCCGCCACTCGATGTGCGACCGCCAAGAGCAGCACGCACAGCGCCAGTTCGATCGATACGGAGTTGCCCCAGCGAATCTTGGGGGTCGGCCAGACGTTGACGAACGTGAGTGAGGCGTTGAGAAGCACGAGCGCGACAATCGCCCCAACCACCAGGAGCAACTTGTGAATCAACGACGGGGCCTGCATCCGCGCTGAGTATGGCACGCGGTTCTAAACGCACTGGAAACGCGCCCGGGTAGTTCCCAGCGCGACCGGACTGCGGCGACTCAATCGCCGGGAACTGCGCTGTCAGTTTGGAAGAACATGGCTGAGAACCACCTGGGCGATAACGGCCACGGCCGTGACGGCAGCCCGACTGATCAAGCGCGACCGAGAACGACAGGGAAATAATTGTGCGGCCAAGACTTATCTGTCAGAAACGGGTAGCAGCCGGTGACCGTATTACGGCAAAGGGGCGATTTATTCAGACTGCTGATGCCGTGTTTGCTGGAGGCCTCAGAAGTTCGTTATCCTATTAAGCTCGCAGGTTTTGCTGCACTTCGGCTTGGCCTGATTCAGTTCGGGTCACGCGGAGCGATACATGAAATTTAGATCACTTGTCGTGGCCTGCGTCGCGACGCTGTTCGTCGCGTTCGTCGTCCACGCCCAGTCGACTCGGCCTGAACCGGCATCGACAACTCCTCAAGCTCTCCCGCAACCAGCACGACCACCAGCGCCGCCACCCACGGCACCAGCCCCACGTCCTGCAAGCGCGAGCACAGTACCCGCCGCCCCGGCAGTAACTGCGGACGCGCAGAAAGCGTTCCTGAACCAGTACTGCATGGCCTGCCACAGCGAGAAGATGAAAGCTGCAGGTCTCGATTCGTCGCGACGTCTGACGATGGACGCGCTCGACCCGGCGAACGTCGACAAAGATCGCGAGAAGTGGGAACTCGTCGTTCGTAAAGTCCGTGCCGGGCAGATGCCTCCGCTCGGCATGAAGCGGCCCGACCCGGCTGACTTCGAGACGATGGTCGTGTCGTTCGAAAACGAGCTCGACCGGACCGCGAAGCCATTCACGCCTCCGCCCGGCCTCCATCGCCTGAATCGCACCGAATACGCCAACGTCGTGCGCGATCTGCTCGATCTCGATATCGACGCGTCGAAGTACCTGCCGTCCGATGATTCGACCTCGGGGTTCGACAACATCGCCGGCGCGCTTGGTATCTCGTCGACGCAGGTCGAAGCGTACATCACGGCAGCGCAGAAGATCAGCCGCCTGGCGATGGGCTATCCGGAAGAGCCGACGCTCGTCGTCTATCGCACGCGTGAGGACACGTCGCAGGACTATCACGTCGAGGGACTTCCATTCGGCACGCGCGGTGGAATGCTCGTGCCTCACACGTTCCCGTCGGATGGCGAGTACACGGTGACGGTCACGCCGATCTTCGGCGACAACATGTCTCCGACGGGGTTTGGCTCCGTACCGTGCGAACGGATCGAGATGCTGCTCGACGGCAAGCGTCTCTCGATCCAGAACTGGCAGGGCGGTGGCCGAAACACGCCGACCAACTGCAGTGGACGGCCCGGCGCGGCTGCAGCGGCCGGCCCGCAAGCCGGCACGCCACCGGCGCAGGGTCCGGCGACGGCGGCCGCGGCTGGGTTCGGCTTCAATCGCAATCTGCCGCCGATGCGCGTTCGCTTCAAGACCTCCGCGGGCACGCACATGGTCGGCGCGACGTTCCCGGCAACCAACCTTGCCCCAGGTCTCGATCTCGACAAGCACTTCATGCGGTCGACAGTGCAAACCGGTCCGACCCCTGGCTATACGTTCTTCCCGCACGTCGGCACGATCAGGATCGAAGGACCGTTTGACGCGACACAGGCGAAGGACTCGCCCAGCCGGCGCAAGATCTTCGCCTGCACGCCGAAGACCACGGCAGAAGAAACTGCATGCGCGCGCCGGATCATTACCAGGCTCGCGACTTCCGGATTCCGCCGGCCCGCCACGGCTGCGGACATCAACATGCTGATGGATTTCTACGAATTCGGCAGGAAAGAGAAGGACTTCGATCAGGGCATCGAGCTGGTCCTCGCGCGCGTGCTGTCGTCACCGCAGTTCATCTATCGCATCGAGGAGCAGCTGGTTGGCAGCCGTCCGGGTCAGGCGTACCGCATCAGCGACGTCGATCTGGCGTCACGGTTGTCATTCTTCCTCTGGAGTTCCGCACCCGACGAGGAGCTGCTCAAGGTTGCAGCCGCGGGCCGCTTGAATGAGCCCGTCATGCTCGAACGCCAGGTGCGTCGCATGTTGCGGCATCCGAAAGCGATCGCCCTTGCCGACAACTTCGCCGGCCAATGGTTGAATCTGCGCGCGCTCGACGTGACGACGCCGCTGCCGATGCTCTATCCCAACTTCGACGATCCGCTCCGTGACGCGATGCGGAAGGAAGTGGAGCTGCTGTTCGACACGATCATCCGCGAAGATCGCAGCGTCGTCGACATCCTCAACGCCGACTACACCTTCGTCAACGAGCGCCTGGCCAAGCATTACGGCATCAAGAACGTCAGCGGCAGCCAGTTCCGACGGGTCGCGCTCGGTCCCGACATGGAGGCGCGTCGAGGGCTGCTCGGTAAGGGCGCGTTCCTCGCTACGAGTTCCAAACCCGATCGCACGTCTCCCGTGACGCGGGGCAAGTGGGTCATGGGCAATATCCTCGGGATGAGTCCGCCAAATCCGCCGCCCGACGTGCCGCCGCTGCCGCCACGTGCGGCCGACCCGAACGCGAAAGAGCCGACCATGCGAAAGAAGATGGAAGACCATCGCGTGCGGCCCGACTGCGTGCAATGCCATCGCCTGATGGATCCGATCGGCTTCGCGCTCGAGAACTTCGACGCGACGGGGTCCTGGCGCACGCAGGACGAGGGAACCGCGGTCAACACCGCGACTCAGCTCTTCGACAACACCAAGGTCGGGACGCCCGTGGAGCTCGGCAACTGGCTGGCAAAGAACTATTCCAACCAGTTCGTGACGGTTGCCAGCGAGAAGTTACTGACGTACGCGCTCGGCCGGGGCGTCGAGTATCGGGATATGCCGCTCGTCCGCCAGATCGCACATGACGTGATCGCAGACAAGGGCCGCTTCTCGTCGATGGTGCTTGGCATCGTCAAGAGCCGTCCGTTCCAGATGAATACGGTGACCGAGCAGTCCGCGCCTGTCGCGTCGACTGCACGAGCCAATACAGAAGTCAGGGGAGTCAACTGAACCATGTCGTTCATCACGAAGAGGCACATTCCGCGGCGGACATTCCTCAAGGGCACCGGCGTCACGCTCGCCCTTCCACTCCTTGATTCGATGCTCCCGGCCAGTACTGCGCTCGCGCAGACGGTCGCCGGACAGCCGAAGAGCCGCTTTGTTGGCGTGTTCTTCCCGCACGGGATGGGACCGGGGCACTGGGAGCCACAAGCCGAAGGAGCACTCCCAGACAAGTTGCCCTACATCCTCGAGTCGTTGGAGAAGGTCAAGGACCAGACCGTCGTGCTCAACGGTCTCTGGTCGCAGTCGGCCGAGCCGCCCGAGGGGACAACGGGTTCCGATCACTGGGTGGCGGCGGCGTTCCTGACCGCAATCAAGCCACGCAAGACGGCCGGCTCCGATGCGACCGTCGGCAGCGCGACGATCGATCAGCTCATCGCGCAGAAGATCGGACAGGAGTCGCTGCTGCCGTCGCTGCAGCTCGCGTGTGAGGATCCGAACTCGAGCTCGAGCAACTGTGGCGAAGGCTACAGCTGCTCGTACACGAACTCAATCTCCTGGGTGGAGCTCCCGACGCCGGAAAACGAAACCGTGCCGCGGACCAGTCCGCTGCCGATGGAGCTCAATCCGCAGGTCGTCTTCGAGCGCTTGTTTGGCAGCGGCTCGACACCGGAAGTTCGCGCGCACCGCATGAAACAGAGCCAGAGCATCCTGGACTCACTGGTGCAGGAACTCGCGACCCTGCGCAAACAGCTCGGCCCGACGGACGTGCGCACGGTCAACCAGTACACCGACGAGATTCGAGAGATCGAGCGTCGTATTCAGATTGCGGCGAAGTCGATCGGCGACGTGCCCGAACTGGATTTGCCGCCCGGCATTCCGGAGCAGTTCGACGAGCACATCCGGCTGCACTGGGACATGGTGGCGACGGCGTTCAAGGCAGACATCACGCGGGTCGTGACGCTGCTCGGCGCGCGCGATCTGACCGGCCGCGTATATCCGTTCCCGAAGAGCGACCTCTTCCCGGACAGCGGTACCAGCGTGAGCTTCCATGGCGGCTCTCATCACCAGGACGACCCGGTGCAGATCCGGCGCTATGCGACGCTGAATCGCTACCACGTGTCGACGATGGCTTATCTGGCGAACAAGTTGAAGTCGATTCCGGATGGCGACGGAACCCTGCTCGATCGATCGCTGATTCTCTATGGCTCGAACATGGGCAACTCGAATCAGCACCAGCACTTCGATGTGGCGCATCTGCTCGTCGGTGGCGCGAACGGGCAACTGAAAGGAAATCGTCATCTCAAGTACGATCGCAAGACCGTCACGAGTGGCAACCTGCTGCTGAGCCTGATGGACATGTTCGACGTGAAGAGAGACAAACAGGGCGACAGTACGGGCCGTCTTCCCAAACTCGTCTAACGCAGCGGAGGTAGAAGACGAACATGCGTACTACGCGTGCTGCGGGATATGCCGCGCTGTTGTGGATGCTCATCGTCGGGATCACGTCGGGAGCCGGCAGTGAGATCGCCGACGCCGCCCAGAACGGCGACAAGGCCGCTGTTCAGAAGTTGATTCGGTCGAAGGCCGACGTGAATGCCGCGCAGGTCGACGGCGCCACGGCGCTCCACTGGGCCGTGTACCGCGACGATGCCGACCTTCTCGACATGCTTGTGCGCGCGGGCGCGGACGTGAAAGCAGCCAATAGCGAAGGCGTGACGCCGCTCTCGATGGCTGCGCTGTTCGGCAACGCCGCCATGATCGACCGGTTGATCAAGGCAGGCGCCGACGCGAAACAGCGCGGACCAAACGGCGAGACCATGGTGATGCTTGCCGCGCGCAACGGCAACCCGCAGGCCGTCACGGTGCTGCTCGAAGCCGGCGCGGAGGTCAACGCGCGCGAGCCGATCCGCGGGACAACGGCCTTGATGTGGGCGGTCGAGCAGAAGCATCCGGAGGCCGTTACGGTTCTGCTCGCGGCGGGCGCCGATGCGACGGCCAAGTCAGGCGGTGCCGGTCTGCCACGCAACTACATGGCGCCGCGGTTGAACCAGCGAGCCGTTCTCCTGGCCCAGGATCGTCGTCGACGCGCCGCTGCTGCCGGGATCACGTACGAGGAACAGCTCACGATCGATCAGAAATCAGGTGCGGAGATCGGTGGCCAGCGCGGTCTCGGTCAGGCGCTTGATTCCAATGGCAATCCAGTCCCCGCAACCCCAGGCCGACAGGGAGGTGCGGCCGCAGCGCCCGAGCAGCCGCAGCAAGCTCCAGCGCCAACAGCCGAACCTGCACCTGCTGCGGCAGCACCTGCTGCGCCCGGGGGTCAGCAAGCAGCCGCGCAGCCCGGCAATGCTGCAAGAGGCCGCGGGCGTGCAGGCGGTCAGGCCGCTGCTGCCGGAGCGCAGCAGCCGGCCGACAGTGATGACGACAACGAGGTCGTCGTCGCCGGGCTCGTCGGCAGCGGCGGTGGCGGACTCACGCCACTCGTGTTCGCGGCCCGTGAAGGAGACGTTGAGTCAGCGAAACTGCTGCTCGACGCAGGCGCGCCTATCAACGAGACCACTGAGTACGGCTGGACGGCGCTGCTCACGGCAGTGAACAACCGCAACTATCAGCTCGCCTCGTTCCTGCTCGATAAGGGTGCTGATCCCAATATCGCTAACAAGGGTGGATGGACGCCGCTGTATCTCGCGACCGACAATCGCAACATCGAGGGCGGTGACTATCCAGTTCCCAGAGGCGATATGGATCACCTCGAGATCATCCAGAAGCTGCTCGAGAAGGGCGCCAATCCCAACGGGAAGATCAAAGAAAACACGCTGACGCGCACGATTTTCACGATGCAGTGGTTCTTCGAGGATGGGGCCACGCCTTTCATTCGGGCCGCACAATCGAGTGACACGGCGTTGATGCAGCTGCTGTTGAAATTCAAGGCGGATCCGCAGGCAACCACTGTCAATGGGGACAATGCGCTGACCGCGTCCGGCGGCATCGGCTGGGTCGAGGGTGTGACCTACGAGCGCTCTGCAAAAGAGAACTTCGAGGCCATGAAGATGCTGCTCGATCTGGGTCTCGATCCGAACCACGCGAACAACGAGGGCCGTACTGCGCTGATGGGCGCCGCGATGAAGGGCAGACCTGACGTGATCCAGATGCTCGTTGACCGCGGAGCGAACCTGGCGACTTACGACAAGGGCAACCGCGATACCGACAAGGTCTCATCGGCAGCGGCGGGCAAGACGTGGCAGGCCATCGATTACGCCGAGGGTCTCGTGCGTGTGGGTGTACAGTCCGCCGTCACGCGTCCTGAAGCGTCCGCCCTCATTCGCAAGCTGATGGCCGAACGCAACATCCCGGCACCACCGGTCGAGCGCACGATCCTGTCCGTCTGCGTCGTCGCGCTGTGCCAGGGAACGAGTCCGTAGCCGTAGCCCGAAGGCGGGTCTAAAGACCCGCCTCTACCTGCCCGTACAAGCTAGTCGTAGGGGCGGGTCTTCAGACCCGCCCACTATCACTCGATTCCGAAATTTCGCGACAGGTACTGGTGCACGCGCGCGAACTCTTCGTCGTTGAGCATCGCGCCCTCGTTCAGCATCGAGATGAGCGTCTCTTCCCACTCTTCGGGAGAGCGACGGTTCGCCTTGATGCGGAAGAGGTCATGGCACTGCGTGCAGGTGTTGAGAATGACTTCCTTACCCGGCCCATCGGGTAACGGGCCGTGCGTCCTCACAAGGTAGTTGACCAGCGTCGGCACATCCTCTTTCGAGACCTTGGCACCCTTTTCAATTTCTTGTGAGATGCGCTTGTTCCAGCCATCCGCATCCATCGCTTGCGTCTGAATGACGCGGATGTTGTGGCAATCCTGGCAGGCGGCGTTCATGATCCGCTCGCCTGGATCCGCGTCCTGGGCGCTCGTCGTGACAATGGCGAGCACCAGCGCCGTGGCGGAAACCGCAGCGAACAACCCGGCACTTCGGGACATACACTAATCTTACCAGCGCGATTTCATCCTTTGAAGATGTCCCGGGTCATCGTGACACTGGCGGCCTTGCTGTGGCTGACCGCGCTCGCGTCAGCGCAGTTGGCCGAGTCGATTATCGAGCCGGGTCATCCGGCGATCGGGTACCCGGGTGAGTCCAATGATCGCGTCGCGCAGCTGAACCGCAAGCTGCAAAGCGGCGAGACCCGCCTCGAATTTGAGGAGGGAACGGGTTACCTCAGAAGTTTGCTCGCCGTGCTCAATATCCCCATCGAATCGCAAGTCGCGGTCTTCTCGGGCACGAGCCTGCAGGCACGAATGATCAACGCGCGTAACCCGCGGACGATCTTCTTCAATGACTCGACGGTCGTAGGATGGATGGCCGGCGGTCTCATCGAGGTGGCGTCGCTCGACGCGCGGCAAGGAGCGAACTTCTATCTCCTGCCGCAGCAGACGACGCCTGCGCTCGGTCAGCTCGCGCGCGACACGCGCTGCCTGGCGTGCCACTACTCGACGGCGACTCTTGGGGTGCCGGGTTTCCTGGTGCGCAGCATTCCAAGCTCACCAAACGGCATGATCATGCCGTGGCTCGGGAACTACACGACGGATCATCGAAGTCCGCTCGCTGAGCGCTGGGGCGGTTGGTATGTCACCGGTAAAGGCGGCCGGCATCTCGGCAACGCGCCGATCTCCGACAGGTCGATACAGGATGTTGCCATCGACGACGCCAATCTGAACGTGACGTCGCTCGCCAATCGATTCGACACGCAGCGATACCTCTCGCCGCACAGCGACATCGTCGCCTTGCTCGTCTTCGACCATCAGATGCGGATGATGAATCTCTTGACCAGGCTGGGGTGGGAAGGCAGAATCCTCGAGTACGACGAAAATGCCGCCTCGTCATCTCTGAACGACATCGTGTCCGAAGTGGTCGACTACATGTTGTTCGTCGACGAAGCGCCGCTCGACGGGGTGCGAGGAACGTCGGGGTTTGCCGAGCGTTTCAGCGCGCGGGGTCCGCGTGACGCGAAGGGACGCTCGCTGCGCGATCTCGATCTGCAGCACCGGCTGTTTCGTTACCCGTGCAGCTACATGATCTACTCGGAGGCGTTCGATGCGCTTCCGCGCGGTATCCGTGATGCGGTATACGAGCGGTTATGGCGCGTTCTATCTGCGACTGATTCCTCGCCGAAATATGCGCGGTTGTCGGCCGCGGATCGCGAGGCGATCGTCGAGATCCTGCGCGATACCAAGAAGGACTTACCAGGCGCATTCAGCGCTCGACCCTGACGCGCGGCTACTGGACGACCTCACACTCGCCGTAGTTCTGCGACACAGAAGGCTCGGCGACGAAACGGCCTACCTTCATCTCTAGATAACCGTGGCGCGAATGGACGGCTTTGAGTTTTTTCGGCGATGCCTCCTGCGAGAACACGGTCGTCACGTTCAATTGACCGACGGCGCTTTCGACAAAGTAGAGACTCCAACCAGACAGCACGGCGGTGACATAGGCGCGGCCGGCGGTCCCCATGAATTCGGCCGTTCCGTCACCAACGTCGATTGCGTTGATCTCGAACCGCATGTCCTGCGTCTTGGTCTGGGCTTGCGGCGCGCCTTCCTTCCAGACGGCAGATGTCGCGGACGGGAATTGGCACTTCAGTGCCTTGATTTGCGCCAGCGGATTCGGCGGTTCGGCGGCGGCCTGCTGCGCCTCGGCTCCGGCAGAGGCCCCGAGGATGAGTAAGAAAACCACGGTATCTCTTATAATTTCGATTCCCATGAAGCGCCTCGTCCTGGAACGCTATGCGGCTCGTTGCGTGAATTATGTACTGGTTGTGACTCGCATCGCGGTCCAAGGCGCGCGAAGCGCGCCAAGAGATGCTGGGCACCAGCCAAGGGGCGCTGCAGGAGTGTTAGGGGGCAGAGCCCCTTGGCTGGTGCTGTCGCTGGTGGCCGGAAGCGTCGCGTTGGCGATGGCCGGCGGACAAACGCCTGATTCACGAATGCGGCAGTTATTTCCGTCCGCCACGACATTCTCTCCCAAGGGGGGCGATCCGCCGCACATTAAGGCTTACAACGGGCAAACCCTCGTTGGCTATCTGTTCTGGACGACGGAGATCCTGCCGCTCGAACGGGCGTACGGCGGACCCATCGCGATTCTGGTCGGGTTGGACACCAACGGGAAGCTGGCCGGGCTCTATGTGGGCGAGCATCACGAACCGTACGGTGATTTCTCGATCGACCCGCCGTCGTTTGCCGCCCAGTTCAAGGGCAAAGACGTGCGCGACCCGTTCAAGCTCGGCGAAGACATCGATGCCGTCTCGCGCGCGACGATCACGATGTCGAGTGCGGTCCGAGCCATCCGGAACAGCGCGCGGCGCGTTGCGCGGACGTTCCTGACCCCACCGGCGCCATCCACTAAATGACGAGTCGCCGGCGCGTTCCCTTCTTCATTGCGTTTGGCTTGTTCGTTGCGATCGCAGGCTATGCGGTAGCCGGGTCCACAGGACAGGACCCGGCCTACGTCGTCGCTCAGGCACCGGCACAGCCCGCCGCCCAGGGCGGTTTCGACTTCGAGGACGAAGAAGAGGAGGCCCCCACATGGGCCGACGACATCCGCGCGCAGGCGCTCGACATCGCGGCCGTCGCGGCGTTCTCGGTATTGGCGTTCGTCAGCTTCTTTCGCAAGAGCGTGAGGCTGAAGTACATCACGCTCGTCGCTGCAGTCCTGTATCTCGGGTTCTATAAGAGCCAGCTGATCTCGATCGTCAACGTGTTCGGGTTGATGGGCGGCAACCTGCCGATCTTTCGCTACAACCTCGCGTGGTATCTGCTTGCTGCCATCACCGTGGTGTCGACGGTTTTGTGGGGGCGCGTGTATTGCGGCCGCATCTGCGCGTTCGGCGCGTTCACCCAGTTGGTCGATGCGATCGTTCCGAGCCGGTGGCAGGTAAAGATCCCGCGCGCGATCGAACGCCGCGCGGCGTTGATCAAGTACGGCATCCTTGGAAGCGTCGTCGCGTACTTCCTGGTCACCAGCGACCCGCTCATCTATCCCTACGTCGAGCCGTTCTGGATGTTCGGGCTCCATCTGCGGACGCCGGTTCTCCTGACGCTCCTCGGCACACTTCTCGTGACGACGGTGTTCGTTCGTAATGCGTATTGCCGTTTTCTCTGCCCGCTTGGTGCGTTTCTCGGGATCGTGTCGAACCTGACGGTGTTTCGGATCAAGCGGTGGTCTGAATGCCGCACGTGCCGCATTTGCGAGAAGGCGTGCGAGTGGGGCGCCATCCGCGGGCCGAAGATCATCATGACCGAGTGCGTGCGCTGCGACGATTGCGAACGCCTCTACGCGGACACGAAGAAGTGCCCGCATCACCTGATCATCATCCGCAAGGCCGACATCCTCGCGCGCCGGGCCGCTACTCAGACGGGGCCTTCAGTTGCGCCAAACGTCCCTTGAGTCCCGACGAGACCAGCACCCGGTTCTCGGCGGTCACAATCACGCCTTCGACATTGGGCAGCTTCTCAATCAGCGCCATACCCTCCTCGCCACCCAGAATGAAGACGCCCGTCGAAAGGCCGTCGCTTACCGTCGCGCTCCTCGCCAGAATGGACACACTACGGCTTCGTGAAGCCGGTTCGCCGGTGTCGGGGTCGAGGATGTGATGGTAGCGGTGGCCGTCGCGCATGAAATACCGCTCGTAATCACCTGAGGTGCTGAACGCTGCATCAGTTATCTCGAGTGCGGCAAACAGAGTGTTGGGCTCGCCGCGCGGATCCTGTACGCCCACGCGCCACGGTCGATCGCCACGCTTGCCGGCGGCGAAGAGATCGCCGCCGGATTGAATCATGAAGTCAGAGAGTCCCGCGTCACGCAGGATCGTCGCAGCGCGATCGACGGCGTAGCCCTTGCCGATGCCACCCAGGTTGACCCTCATGCCCGCGCGCGTCAGTGACGCCGTGCCCGCGCGATCGTCGATGGCGAGCGCTCGGTAATCGATGAGCGGCAGCCTCGGGGCGATCTGTGAGCGATCGGGTACCTGACCGTCGATGTCGTGATCGAACTTCCACAGGCCCGAGAGCGCCGCGAAGGTCACATCGAATTTTCCCCCGGTCCACTCACTGACTTCCTGCGACGCGTGGAGGACCTCGCGCACATCGGCGCTCACGCTGACTGCGGACTTTCCAGCAGCGTCATTGAGGCGCGTGATGTCGCTTCCCTCCTTCCATGTGCTCATCAACGCGTCAAGCCGGTCGAACTCGTCGAACGCTTTGTCGAGCGCCTTGACCGTCGCGGTCTCGTCCGTCGTCCAGGCGCTGATGTGGACGGCCGTGCCCATGCTGACCCGCGAACGCTCGACGAGAGTGGGAGTCGCCTTGGAATTCGACGTTCGGCCACACGCGGTCGCCGCGAGGAGACACACGAGAGCAATGATCGGAACGACGTGGGGCGGAGGCTTCAGTCTCCGCGGTTGCAGCGTTTTCACGGCCACTGCGGAACATTCTGACATGCACCCCGTTTGACTGGGTTCACCCACGAATGACAGGATCCTCGCGCAATATGCCGCTCTTCGACTTCAGATGCCGCCGGTGTGGGCAGGAATTCGAGGCACTCGTTCGCACCGGGAGTCCGGCCACCTGCTCGTGCGGAAGCGATGATTTGGAGCAGTTGCCTTCAGGCTTTGCCGTCAGCTCGTCGACGATCAGAAAAGCCAACCTGAACGCGGTGAGAGCGAAGGGTGCCCAGGCACGCAAAGAAAAGTTGCGGGCGGATCACAACTACATGGAGAAACACATTCGGGACGAGCATTAGCAACACAGGCAGCGGGACGGACCGTGCCCTTCCGATAGCACGCGGCCGGCTGTGTCTGCGAGTGTGACCGCAAGAGCGCGACCATCTTCGAGCCTGAGAACGAGTGGCGCCCCAACCCAATCCCGTACGTCTTCGTTGGGCGGGAGATCGATTGCGCCTTCGATTCGATGCAGTCCTGGAATTGGCAGTCCGTTGCCGGCAAATGCCTGGTATCTCGCGATCTTGTAGGGTACCTGCCGGAGCGCCTCGCCGTGGCCGCTCAGATCCCCAACGCCCGAGTATTCCTCGACAAGTTTCATCCTTATCGGATCCTCCCACACTTCGGGCACAATCTGACGTCGTGCGAATCCTTCTCTTCCTTGGGACTGTGCTGTTGGTGTTGTCGACTTCACTCGTATCAGCGCAGGACAAGACTGCCGACCAGGGTGTCTACACCAGCGCTCAGGCTGTACGTGGCGCCGCGGTTTTCGACGCACACTGCGTCGCGTGTCATCGTGAAAGCGGAACGGCGCCGGTGCTTGCGAGCGAGCGATTCACGACGACATTCGCCGATGCCACGCTGCTGTCGGTGTTCACCACGATCCAGACCACTATGCCGCGCAACGCCCCGAACTCACTCACTGAAAGGGAATACGTCGACGTCGTCGCGCACCTGCTCAAACTGAATGGCTATGCAGACGGCATGACGGAGCTCGCGGTTGCAGGTCTCGGGGACATCAAGGTTCCGGGAAAGGGGGGCAGCCTCGAGTTCACACTAGTACACGTCGTGGGATGTCTCGCGCAGGGGGGACGGGTGTGGACGCTCGCCAAGGCCACCGATCCGATTCGGACCCGCGCCCCGGAACCGGCGACAGATGACGAAGCCGCTCAACTCGATCAAGCCCCACTTGGTGCGCGATCTTTCAGGCTGCAGCAGGTGTACGGCGCGCCGCCCGGTTGGACCGGCCAAAAAGTGGCGGCAAAGGGCTTCCTTACGCGTTCGGGAACCGAGGAGCGGGTGAATGTCACCTCGATGAGGATCCTGACGACCCCATGCCCGAACTGATATAATTTTTGCCCCGAACCCTGAGGAATTCAGGGAAAATGCCGCCGATGAGACGAGCCGTCTTTGTGTGCCTTGCCGTCTGGGTGGCTGTGCTGTCGAGCACGGCGGGTCATCCCTTGGCCTCGCCACGGGCTATTCAACCCCAGTCGCCCGCTCCAGCCCAACCGACGGTTACCCCATCGAAGCCGGCTGCTCAACCGGAACCTGATCACTCAGCCCTTCTCAAGCAGTACTGCATCACGTGTCACAACGAGCGGCTGAAGACCGCGGGTCTTGCGCTCGAGGGCGTTTCGCTCACGAACATTCCGGCCGGGGCTGAGGTTTGGGAAAAGGTCATTCGCAAGGTTCGCGCAGGCATGATGCCGCCGGTCGGCGTGCCGCGGCCCACCCAGGGCGCGCTCGACAGCCTGGTCACGCACCTGGAAACGACACTCGATAAGGCGTCCCTCGCCGCGCCCGCGCTTCGCGGCCCGACGATGCACCGGCTCAACCGGGCCGAGTACGGGAACGCCATCCGAGATCTGTTCGCGGTCCAGGTCGACGTGAGCTCGCTCTTACCTCCCGATGAGGAAGCGTTTGGATTCGATAACAACGCGAGCGTGCTCAACGTCTCCACGTCGCTGATGGACCGTTACCTGTCCGCGGCCTGGAAGATCTCGGCGCAGGCAGTGGCAAGCCCGGCGATTACGCCCTCGCTCGAAACGTTCCGTGTGCGCGGCGATTTGTCGCAACATGATCATGTCCCTGCACTCCCGGTCGGCACGCGCGGCGGCATCCTGATTCGCCACTACTTCCCCGTCGACGGCGAGTACGTCATCAGCCCGCGCCTCTACCGCGAGACGGTCAACATCATCCGCGGCCTCGAGCTGGAACACGACCTCGAGGTCACCCTGGACGGCCAGCGCGTCGTCCTGGCGCGATTCGGCGGTCCGAAGGACGAACAGGCGAACTACCTCCAGCCCACGCTCGCCGGCGACGAAATGGAGAAGCGCTTTCAAAAGCGCCTGAAGGTGACGGCGGGACCTCATGAAGTCGGCGTGGCGTTCATCAAGAAGAGTTCCGCGACCACGCTGGAGTTATTGCAGCCATTCGAGCGTGAACGGATCGATCCGATCACGCCGGTCGGTATTCCGGAGCTCGATCGCGTCACCGTCGAAGGACCGTTCAATCCGGTGAAGAGCGAGACGTCCCCCAGCCGCAAGCGCATCTTCACGTGCATGCCGACCTCCGATCGCGATGCGGCGGCCTGCGCACGGACGATCCTCTCTACGGTCGCGCGCCGTGCGTATCGAGGACCGGTCACCGAAACCGAGACGACGCGCCTTCTCAGTTTTTACGAGAAGGAACGCGCGCGCGGCGGCAGCTTCGATCAGGGCATCGAGAGCGCGCTGACGTTCCTGCTGGTCAGCCCCCGGTTCCTCTACCGGATCGAGCGCGATCCGGCCAACGTCGTCGCGGGCGCCAGCTACCGCGTCAACGACGTCGAGATGGCGTCGCGCTTGTCGTTCTTCCTGTGGAGCAGCATCCCTGACGACGAACTGCTCGATCTTGCGATCGCCGGCCGACTGCGTGAGCCGGCAGTGCTCGAACAGCAGGTTCGGCGGATGCTCAAAGACGAACGGGCGCGGGCACTCGGAAGCAACTTCGCCGGTCAGTGGCTGTTCTTGCGGAATCTGCGCGGCCTGCAGCCCGACGCCGATGTCTTCCCGGACTTCGATCACAATCTCCGCGAAGCGATGCAGCGCGAGACCGAAATGCTCTTCGAGAGCGTCGTCCTCGAAGATCGCAGCGTCCTGCGACTGCTCGACGCCGACTACACGTTCGTGAACGAGCGTCTCGCTCGGCACTATGGCATCCCGAATGTGTACGGATCCCAGTTCAGGAAAGTCACGGTGAACGATGACGCGCGCCGCGGCCTGCTTGGACACGGCAGCATCCTGGCGCTGACGTCACAGAACAATCGGACATCGCCGGTGTTGCGCGGCAAGTACGTGCTGACCAACATCCTCGGTACGCCTCCCCCGGAGGCTCCGGCCAACGTGCCGCCACTCGACGAGACCCCGGCAAAGGCGCGCTCGATGCGCGATCGCATGGAAGAACATCGCCGCAATCCGACCTGCGCGAATTGCCACAAGCTGATGGATCCGATCGGTCTCTCACTCGAGAATTTCGATGGGATCGGGCGCTGGCGGACCGTCGACAACGGCGCGGCGATTGATGCGTCCGCCCAGCTTTCGGATGGCACGTCGGTCAACGGTCCAGCCGCGCTGCGGCAGAATCTGCTGCGGCGGCCTGAGATGTTCGCCCGGAATGTGACCGAGATGCTGCTGACTTACGCGCTCGGTCACCGCGTCGAGTATTACGACATGCCGTACGTTCGCGCCATCCTGAAGGATTCCAGCAAGACCGACTATCGTTTTTCATCTCTCGTGCTCGCCATCATCAAGAGTCCCGCGTTTCAGCGGAGGAGATCAGAGTCATGATGATCACGAAGAAGGCCATCCCGCGCCGCACAGTCCTTCGCGGCCTTGGTGTGACCGTCGCGCTGCCGCTGCTCGACAGCATGGTGCCCGCCGCGACCGCCCTGGCGCAGACGCCGGCGGCGCCAAAGTCGCGGTTCGGCTTCGTGTACGTCCCTCATGGCTCGATCATGCGGGAGTGGACACCGGCACAGGAGGGCGCGAACTTCGAGTTCTCGCCGATCCTCAAGCCGCTGGAACCCTTCCGCAAGCACCTCACCGTGCTGTCCAACCTTTCCAACTACGGTGAGGCCGGCCACTCGGTGAGCTCTGCGATGTGGTTGAGCGGAACGTTTCCGTCGAAGGGCAGCCTGCTGAAGCTGGGGACGACGGTCGATCAGCTCATTGCCCAGAAGATCGGACGCGATTCGACGTTCCCGTCGATGGAGTTCGCGACAGAGGATCACTCCAGCCACCTGGGTAGCTGCGCCGGCGATTTTCTCTGTTCGTACATGAGCACGATCAGTTGGGCTTCGGCCACGCAACCGCTGCCGATGGAGATCAATCCGCGCGTGGTGTTCGAGCGGATGTTCGGTGGTGATCGTGCGACGCCAGAAGAGCGGCGCGCCAGGCTCGAGAAGAACACGAGCATCCTCGACGCTGTCGCGCAGAGTGCTCGCGAGCTCTCCGCGCAGCTTGGTTCCCGCGATCGAGTGCGCATCAGCGATTACATGGACAACGTGCGCGAGATCGAGCGCCGCATCGTGACCGCCGAGCAACAGCGGGACGAGACCGGCATCGAGGCGCCGCCAACACCCGTCGGCATCCCCGAGAATTGGGAAGAGCATGTCACGCTCATGTTCGACCTGATGCACCTCGCCTATCAGGGCAACCTGACACGCGTGACCTCGTTCATGATGGCGCGCGAGTTGAGCACCTTGAGCTATCCGCAAATCGGCGTCGCGGATGGGCACCACCCGGTGTCACACAACAACAACATCCCGGAGCAGGTCGCAAAAAAGATCAAGGTCGATATCTACCATCTCGACCTGTTCTCCCAGTTCCTCGACAAGCTGCAGGCGACTCCCGACGGCGACGGCAACCTGCTGGATCATTCGCTGTTCCTGTACGGGAGCGGCATGACCAATGGCAACCAGCACGATCACGAGAACCTGCCGACGCTGCTCATCGGCGGTGCCACCGGCAAACATCAGGGTAATCGCCACCTCAAGATGGCGAAGAGCACGGCGCTGTCGAACCTGATGATGTCGATCATGGACAAGGCCGGGATCAACACTGAGAAGTTCGGCCAGAGCTCCGGCCGGATCGATGTGTAGCATGCAACGCCGGCACCTCGTTGCGTCGTGCGTTGCGGTAACCCTGAGCCTGAGCGCCGCCAGCGCCCAGACGCAGCCCGACCTGCGCCTCGCCGTCGCGATGAAGAACCAGGACGCGACGGCCGTAAAAGCGCTGCTCAGGCAGCGCGCCGACGTCAACGCTGCCGACGTCGACGGCACCACGGCGCTGCAGTGGGCGGCGCACTGGAACGACCTGGACACCGTCAAAGCACTGCTGGCGGCCCGAGCAAAGGCGAACGTCGCGAGTCGCTACGGGGTGACCCCGCTGCACGAGGCGGCATCGATTGGTAGCGCGCCGATCGTGAACGCACTGTTGCGGGCCGGTGCGAGTGTTGACGCGACCTACGGCGAGGGCGAGACGCCGCTGATGCTGGCCGCGCGGTCCGGAAACCTCGAAGCGGTGAAGCTCCTCATCGAGGCCGGCGCGAATGTGAACACCGCGGAAAAGTTCCGCGGCCAGACGGCGGTGATGCTGGCAGCAGTCGAGAACCACGCCTCCATCGTTCAGGCCTTGATCGCGGCCGGAGCGGAGGTCAATGCCCGCACCGTCGAGTACACCTTCCAGGACCTCACCGGCGGTGCCGGCGGCATCATTCACGACCGGCCGCAAGGCGGTTTGACGGCACTGATTCTCGCCGCCCGGCAGGGGTCGATCGAGGCGACGGGACAGCTGCTTGCCGCGGGCGCCGACTTGAATGCGACCGAGCCGCAATACGGCTTCACCGCGCTGCAGACAGCGATCTTCAACGGCCACTACGCGCTTGCCCGGCAACTGCTGGAGAAGGGGGCAAACCCCAACGACGGATCGCTCTACATCGTGATGGAGATGCGTAATCTCGCGACCTACAGCAACCGACCGAACCCGCCCGACTCACAGCGCGGCGTCAGCCATATGGATGTCGCCAGGCTCTTGCTCGACAAAGGGGCCGACCCGAATGCGGTCTACGTGAAGACGATTCCGCCGCGCCAGGCCCAGGGCAACATCAACGTCGCGGCCGGGGCGACTCCGCTCTATCGCGCCGTTCGCGCGATCGATCTGGTCGCTGTGCAGCTGCTCGTCGAACGCGGCGCGAATCCATCGCTCGCCCTCAAAGATGGATCGACACCGATGATGGCGGCTGCCGGTCTGGGCGCACCGCGAGGTGGAGACGAAGAGGTCACCGAGGCCGGCGATCGCAACGATCCGATTGACGTGATGAAAGCGTTGATCGCGAAGGGCGCGAACGTGAACGCGGCCAACGATGCCGGCATGACGCCGCTGCACTACGCCGCACAGCGCGGATCCGATCGCATCATCGAGTTCCTGGCCGGCCAGGGCGCGAAGTTCGATGTGAAGAACAAGCAGGGTCGCACGCCGTCAGAGCTTGCGCGCGGCAAAACCGCTGCGCTCATGAACAAGCTGGCCGGAGCCACTACGCAGCAGTAGGTCGTCTGTAGCGGCGGGTCTTTCCTGGCCTGAGCGCAGTCGAAGGCAGACCCGCCGTGGCTCAGGCGCGTCTAAAGACGCGCTTCTACGTGACGTCAATTAAGACCTTCAAAATCCCTTTCGTCGGCGCGCGCGACAACGCGTCGAGACCACGCGACAGGTCAAACCGATCGGAGATGAGCGGCTGCACCTGCACGTGCCCTTGCTCCAGCGCCGCGAGCGCCTGATCGAACGGCCCGCAGCGCGATCCCACGAGCGTGATTTCATCGATGACAAACGGCGCCCACGCCAGCGTTTGCTGACCGGCGACCGTGGTCTTCAGCACGACCGTGCCGCGCGGGCGGACCAGCTTCAATGCCGTGGGCAGCCCTGACTCCGAGCCCGTGCAGTCGACGACGATGTCGTGGGCGCGCTCGTCCAGCGAATCAGAAAGAAGAGTCGTCGCGATCCCCATCGATGCGAGGATCGCCAGCTTCTCAGGATGCTTGCCGATGACGAGAACGTGGTCAGAGAGCCGGGCTAACACCTGCGCGCACAGATTCCCGAGGCGCCCGTCTCCGAGAATCGCGATGCGATCATGCCGACCCACGGTGAGCTGCACCGAGATTTGGAACGCAGCCGCCACCGGTTCAGTGAAGACTGCTACGTCATCCGACAACGCGTCGGGGACGGCATGGAGGTTCTTTTGCGGTACAGCGATCAAATCCGCGAAGGCGCCGTCGTGGTTCAGGATTCCGAGAACTGTTCGATTCGGACAGTGCGTGGGCAACCCTTTGCGACAGGTCTCGCATGACCAGCAGGCGCAGTTGATCTCGCCGACGACCCGCTGGCCCGCCAGAGGACCCGACTCGGCCACGCCCACGAACTCATGACCAAGCACGCCCCGGAAACCCATGTATCCCTTGATCAACTGGAGGTCCGTCTCGCAAACCCCCGCCCGAGTGACTCTGACCAGCACTTCTCCAGCGGCGGGCGTTGGTGTCGCCCGGCCAGTGACCACGGTGACCTGATTGTCCAAAACAATCGCGCGCATTTCGTGAAACCTATCAGAAAGAGCTCGTCGATCCAGCGCGCGTGCCGGCGGATCGTATCGTCCAAGCTGTTGTCGCCGACGCGGCGGTGACGTGAATCAGCATCTGCGCCGATTCGATCTCGACCAGTGCGCTTGACCCTCGTCCGAGTTCGTAGATAAGATCGCGCCTCATCCGGGAACTCGGCCATCCCCTGCGACAAATTCTTTTGGGGGCACGACGTTGAGTCATCCTCGTTCCATCGCGGACTCGCGGCTCGGTACCGGGTCTCCATCGCTGGGGAGTCGTTGCCATTGAGCCAGATATTCCCTCCCTGGTGGAACAAGCTCCCGATTGTCGCCGCTGTCTTAGGCCTCCTCGGTCCAACGGTGGCGACTGCGGGCGTCTGGTACTACTTTTCGCCGTGGTACACAGACGTGGGCTACGCTCCCACTCAGCCCGTTCCGTACAGCCACCGGCTCCACGTCGGCGAGCTTGGTCTCGATTGCCGATACTGTCACGCCTCGGTCGAGATTTCCAACGTCGCCAACATTCCGCCCACGCAGACGTGCATGAACTGCCACCAGACGGTGAAGAGGGACAGCGCGCTGCTCGCACCGATTCGGGACAGCGCACAGAGCGGCCGGCCGATGCGATGGATTCGCGTCCACAAGCTTCCCGATTACGCCTATTTCACGCATCGCGCGCACGTGGCGGCAGGCATCGGCTGTGTCAGCTGCCACGGCCGCATCGACGAGATGGAAAAGGTCACACAGGCGATGCCCCTCAGCATGAGCTGGTGCCTCGACTGCCACCGCAATCCGGCCCCCAACAGACGCCCCGTTTCGGAGGTTACGAACATGAAGTGGACCCCGCCGCGGGACGCTCAAGTGCTTGCGGCGCAGCTTGGCGGACGATCGGTCAATCCGCCGACTGAGTGCTCGGGGTGCCACCGGTGAGCCGCACATACTGGCGAAGCCTCGCGCAGATCGAGGATCTCCCGGAATACCGCACAGCTCTCGAGCGCGAGTTCCCGGAGGGCGCATCGGAGCTGCCGGAGGGGATCACCAGGCGAGAGTTGATGTCGCTCGTCGGCGCGTCACTGTCGCTCGCGACGCTCGCGGGATGCCGGCGGCCCGTCGAAGAGATCGTCCCGTATGTCGCTGCTCCGGAGGATGTCGTCCCCGGAATTCCCCGCTACTACGCCACGACGATGCCGTTCGGCCGGAGCGCATACGGCCTGATCGTCGAGAGCCATGAAGGGCGACCCACGAAGATCGAGGGAAACCCCGCGCACCCGTCAACGCTCGGGGCCTCGAGCTCGCGCGTGCAGGCGTCGGTGCTCGGCCTCTACGATCCCGACCGCTCGCAGTCGATCACGCAGAAGGGTGCGCGGAAATCGTGGAACGATTTCGTGACGGCCTGGGGACAACTGTCCAAGGAGCATGCCGCGGAGGGCGGCGCCGGCCTTGCGGTCCTGTCCGAGTCCTTCGCCTCGCCGACGCAGGCGCGTCTGGTCTCCGAGCTCCGAACCCGATTCCCCAAGATGCAATGGGCGACCTACGACGCCGTCAGCGACGAGAACCGGCTCGCGGGTCTGCGTCAGGCCACGGGACGCGACGTCGATCTCATGCTCCGGTTCGATCGAGCCTCGGTGATTCTCTCCCTCGACGCCGATCCGCTGCTCACTGATCCGGAGGCGATCCGTCACGCGCGCGGCTTCGCTGACGGGAGGCGTGCGGGCGCTCTTTCGACAAGCTCAGGGCAGGCTTCCGGCAGGGCGATGAACCGCCTCTATGCCGTCGAAGGTGTCTACTCGCTGACGGGAGCGATGGCGGACCACCGGCTCCGTCTCGACAGCCGGCGGATCGCTGCGTTTCTCGCAGCGCTTGCGGCGCGCCTCGGTGTGCCCGGGGCCTCCAGCAAGGCGGGAGTGGACGTCCCCGGTGTCGACGCTCGCTGGCTCGACGCCCTTGCGAAGGACCTTCTGGCGAACCGCGGCCAGGGGTTGGTTATTGCGGGAGAGCGCCAGCCCGCGGGTGTCCATGCCGGGGTGTGCGCGCTCAACGCGTTTCTCGGCAATAACAGCAAGACGGTCAGCTACTACGAGACAAGGGACGCGGCGCTTCCGAGCACGAGCTCGTTGACGACGCTCGTGTCCGCGATGACGGGGGGCACGGTCCAGACACTCGTCATCCTTGGCGGGAATCCCGCGTTTGATACACCCGCCGATCTCGACTTCGCGTCGGCGATGGCGAAGGTTCCTCACACAATCGCTCTCGGGCACTCGGTCGACGAGACATCATCCAACGCGGAGTGGCAGATTCCGCGTGCGCACTACCTCGAGTCATGGGGAGACGCGCGCGCGGTGGGAGGCACGCTCAGCGTCGTGCAGCCGCTGATTCTTCCTTTGTTCGGCGGACGCACTCCGGTTGAAGTGTTGGGACTGATGATCGTGGACAAGGATCGTCCGGGCTACGACATCGTCCGCGACACCTGGAAACCGATCCTGGGAGAGGCCGGATTCGACGGGAAGTGGAACCGTGTCTTACATGACGGACTGCTTGCCGGCAGCGAGCTCAAAGAAGTGGTTCCCGATGTCAAAGGGGCCACCTTTGCAGAGCTCGCGACCGGATCTGCGAGTGGTCTGGAGATCGTGTTCGTCGCGTCGCCGTCACTTCATGACGGCCGGTTCGCGAACGACGGGTGGTTGCAGGAGCTTCCCGATCCGCTGACCAAGCTCACGTGGGACAACCCCGCGCTCTTGAGCCCCAAGACCGCCGAGACGCTGAGTCTTGCGAACGGAGAGTTGGTCCGACTCGATTACGCCGGCCGCTCGCTCGAGCTTCCCATCTGGATTCTCCCCGGCATGGCGGACGACGTGGTGGCCCTCACCCTTGGCTACGGTCGCAAACGCGCGGGGCGGGTCGGGTCCGGGGTCGGGTTCGACACGTTCACGGTGCGATCTTCGCAGGCATCTGGCTTCGACAGCGACGTCAAGCTCACGCGGCTTGGGCGGACCTACCCGCTCTCGGCGACGCAGGACCACGGCAGCATGGAGGGCCGGCCCCTTGTCCGCGAGTCCACGGTTGCCGAACTCCAATCCGGGAAAAAGGAGGAGGCTCGGCCTGGTGCTCTCGGTGTCTTCGAGGAGAAACCGGAGCACTTCTCACTCTGGAAGGAGCACACCTACGATCAGGGCCACCAGTGGGGGATGACGATCGATTTGAACGCCTGCATCGGCTGCAACGCGTGCATGACGGCGTGCCAGAGCGAGAACAACGTGCCGGTCGTCGGGAAGATCCAGGTTGCGAGACAGCGCGAGATGCACTGGATCCGTGTCGACCGATACTTTTCCGGCGAGCCGTCCGGCAACCCGGAGGTCGTCTTCCAGCCGGTTCCCTGCATGCAGTGTGAGGATGCGCCTTGCGAGCAGGTTTGCCCCGTGGCCGCGACCGTGCACGACAAAGAAGGCCTCAACGTGATGGTCTACAACCGGTGCATCGGGACACGCTACTGCTCGAACAACTGTCCCTACAAGGTGCGTCGCTTCAATTTCTTCAACTTCACCAAGGACACGCCGGACATTCTGAAGCTTGCAATGAACCCCGACGTCACAGTGCGTGCG
The DNA here is from genome assembly GCA_035649635.1 of Vicinamibacterales bacterium. GTDB lineage: Bacteria > Acidobacteriota > Vicinamibacteria > Vicinamibacterales > UBA2999 > Gp6-AA40. Next base: position 109,552 of record DASRJE010000193.1, read on the forward strand.
CGGGGCGTGATGGAGAAGTGCTCGTACTGCACGCAGAGGATCAATCGGGCGAAGATCGACGGGAAGCTCGCCGGGCGCGATCTGCGCGACGGCGATGTCAAGACGGCCTGCCAGCAGGCCTGCCCGGCCTCGGCCATCGAGTTCGGAGATATCCGGGACGCGTCGAGCCGGGTCGCGAAGGCGAAGGCCGACCCGCGCAACTACGCGCTGCTCGAGGAGCTGAACACCAAACCCCGGACGACCTATCTGGCCAAGGTGCGCAATCCGAATCCAGATCTCGAGGGCGAGGTATGACCGCCCGCCCACGGCTGGTGCTCGGCGCGCTCGCGTCCATCTCTCTTTTCGCCTTCACTGGTTGCGCGCGCGGCTGCACGTCGAGCCGTCCTCCCATCCATCTCAATCCGAGCATGGACGACCAGCCGAAGGTACTCACGCAGACGGCCAGCACGTTCTTCTACGATGGCTCGTCCATGCGCCAGCCCGTTCCAGGAACGATCCCGATCGGCGGGCTGAAGGAAGACACCGCCTTCTTCACGGGGAAGGGAGCGGACGAGCAGTTCGTCATGACGATCCCGGTGACCGTGGACGAGACGCTTCTCGAGCGTGGCCGGCAGCGCTACGAGATCTATTGCCAGCCTTGCCACGACGCTCGGGGGGACGGCAGGGGGATCCTGTTTCAGCGAGGCAACGTTCCTACTGCCACGTTCCACCAGGAGAAAATCCAGAAGTACCCGGATGGGCAAATCTTCGACGTCATCACGAACGGGATGGGACTGATGCCCGCGTACCGCTGGCCGATCCCGCCTGCGGACAGGTGGGCGATCATCGCCCACGTGCGAGAGCTCCAGCGCGACCGGCTGGCACGCGCCGCGGCCGCCTCTGCTCAAGCTTCCGCCCCCGCTCAAGCCCCCGCCTCCGCTGAAGCTACGGCGGGCAAGCCGGCGGACAAGCCCGCGGACACCAAGTAAGGGAGGCACCGTGGCGAACGGCCTGATGAACGGCGCGATGAACCGCAAACTGTTGTTCGTGCTCGGTCCCGCCACCGGTGTCGTGATGTTCGTCGCGGTCGTGTTGATCGCCACGTTCCTGACAAACCGCGAGTACAAGGAGCCGTATCGCGCTCCCGCCGCAACGGTTGACGCCACGCCGCGCGTGGAAGGACTGATCGCTGAGGAGGCCGACGCGCAGGCGAAGGCGCGGGCGACGCCCTACGCAGAAGCCGAGTACCGAGCCTTCCCCGTGGTCGGGAGCCGCGTCGCCATCTGGGCGGTCGCGCAGCTCCACCTGCTGTTCGCAGCGTTCGTGCTGGCCGTTCCCATCTTCGCGTTCATCATCGAGGCGATCGGCTACAAGACCGGAGATCTGCGATACGACCGGCTCGCGCACGAGTTCACGAAGCTCCTCTCCGTGTCCTTCTCGCTCACCGCGACTTTCGGCGCGTTCCTGACATTCATGCTCATCGCTCTGTATCCGAAGTTCACGAACTACCTGATGAGCGTGTTCTCCCCCACGTTTCTCCCGTACGTGCTGCTCTTCTTCTTCGAGGCCGCCTTCCTCTACACCTACTATTACGGCTGGGGGAAGTTCCATCCGCTGGTGCATCTTGGCCTTGGACTCGGCCTCAACATCGTAGGCACGGCGATCATGTTCATCGCCAATTCCTGGCTCACGTTCATGATGTCGCCCGGCGGGGTTTCGGACACGGGAGCCGTGACCTCCCTCTGGGATGCCGTCTACAACTTCACGTGGATGCCGATCAACGTCCATCGCGTCATCGCGAACGTCGCCTTCGGCGGATCCGTCGCCGCCGCTTACGCGGCCTTCAAGTTCCTGCAAGCGGAAACCGACGAGGATCGCGCGCACTACGACTGGATGGGCTACATCGGCAACTTCGTCGCGATCAGCGCCTTCCTCCCGCTTCCATTCGCCGGCTACTGGCTCGCGAAGGAGATCTATGCGTTCTCGCAGACGCTTGGACTCACGATGATGGGGGGCGCCTTCTCGTGGCTCTTCATCATCCAGGCGGTTCTGATCGGGAACCTCTTTCTCGCGGCCAACTACTACCTCTGGCACGGGATGGGGCGGGTCGAGGGGGCGCAGCCGCTTCAGAAGTTCATCAAGTACCTTCTCATCGGGATCGCGCTCTGCTTCGCAGTCTGGGCGACACCGCGGTCGATTATCGCAACCGTTTCCGAGGTCCGGGCGATGGGGGGATCCGCGCATCCGGTCCTCGGTTTCCTTGGCGTCATGTCCGCCAAGAACACGGCCGTGAACATCCTGATCCTCACGACGTTCATGAGCTTTCTCCTCTACCGCCGGACAGGGAAGACCGCGACGGTGGCGTGGGCGAAGACGGGCCATGCGGCACAGCTGTGCATCTTTGCGGGAGCCGCGATCTTCGTCATCTTCCTCGGCATTTACGGGTACTTCGTCGAGGCGACGGTCCGGATCGGTCTGTCCGTGCCGCAAGTCAGCTCGGTTCTTTTCGCCATGGTGTCGATTACAGCTATCGACATCTTCCTCTTCCGCGGGGCGACGAAGACGGGCGAGGTACGGTGGGGAAGGATGCCCGCAATCTCCCAGTACGTGCTGATCTTCATCGCGGTCACCTTCACCTGGCTCATGGGACTCATGGGCTACGTTCGGTCCGGACTCCGGCAGCACTGGCATGTTTACGGCGTCATTCGTGACACGTCGGCTGACGCGTTCACGCCCACACTGGGCTTCGCGACGTCGGTCGTTTCGTGGACCGTCCTCGCGTTCTTCCTCCTGATCGGCTTCGTGTTCTGGATCACGAGCCTGCACGACCGGCCCGAGTACGTGCCTTCGCCGGCAAAGGAGAAAGCGCCGGACACGGGCGCTGATGTGGTGCTTGGTGGCGCGATGCGTCCTCGGCCAGGGGTCGCATCGCACATGGACGGACGGACGAAGCTGCCATGACCGTTCCGCTCATCCCGCGAATCGGCGCCCTCGTCCTCCTGACGACCTTGTTCTATGCCTACGTCGGTTCGATGGTGCCTCAGAACGAAGTTCAGCCTCCACCTCTGAGCGTTGTGATCCCGGCGGACCTGACCTCGGAGCAGATGGTTGGGGTCGGCCGCCAGATCATGGACACAAAGGGGCTCTGCTTTACGTGCCACACGGTCGGCCGTTCCGGCGCGCTTCGGTTTCCCGACCTCGCGGGGGTCGACGCTCGCGCGATGGAGCGCGTCCCAGGCCTTAGCGATGTGGAGTACTTCGCCCAATCGATGTACGAGCCCGAGGCCTTCATCGTGCCGGGATTCAATCCCGGGATGCCGGTCATCAACAGGCCTCCGGTCGGCCTCACCGATCAGGAGATCCTCTGCGTGATTGCCTACCTTCAGTCCCTTGGCGGCACGCCGACGGTCACGCTCCAGACCAGTCACCGCTACTACACGCCAGCGGGTGCACCAGGTGCCGCGCCGGCTGCAGCGGGCGCCGCACCAGCCGCAGCGGGGGCTGCGCCGCCGGCTGGGGCCCCGGGCGCCCCTGCCGCAGCACCGGCACCATCAGGCCAGAAAGCCGCGCCTGGCGAGCAACTGCCTCTCATTGCACCGCCAGCCCAGAAAGCGCCAGCTGCACCGACACCTTCGGTAGTTCCAGGCAAGCCGCCGGCCACAGGAACGGCGCCACGATGAACATCGCGATCCTCCTGGCCGTCGTTGCCGCGTTCGCGTTTCTCCGCTTCCGTCGCGCCCATCTGCTCTTATGGGCCGGCGCCTGGTGGGTGGGGATCTACATCCTGCTCCGATTTGGATTCACGACCCCGATTCCCGCCTCCGTCATCTCGATCTACATGGGAATCGTGTCGCTCGCGATCCTGGCGTACTTGTCCTCCAGCGAGCAGCGCCGCGACGAAGTCTCCAGCCCGCTCATCCGCTTCATGACTGAAAAGCGGTACACAGCCCTCCTCGTCGCAACGGCCGTCGCCATCCCCGCCCTCGCGGCCGCGAACGTTTACGTGCAGATGAACGTTCCCATCGAGCCTCCCTTCTTCCCGCGAACGATCCATCCTGCATCGCCGACCGAGATCACTGTCCGCGACAACAGGGTTCAGATCGATCCTGGAAACAACCCCTTCCGAGAGCTCGAAACATCGAATCCGGAAGAGTTCCGCAAGCATGTCGAGAACGGGCGCCAGGTCTACTATCGGAACTGCGTCTTCTGCCACGGCGACAACTTGGGGGGCAACGGCATGTTCGCGCATGCGCTGAACCCGATCCCGACCAATTTCGCCGACGGGCAAACGCTCCCGAATCTCAGCGAGACGTTTCTGTTCTGGCGAATC
>DASRJE010000194.1:0-26134 GCA_035649635.1 Vicinamibacterales bacterium
GATCTCTTCGTCTTCTTCCTGTTCTACGAGATCGCGGTGCTGCCGATGTATCTGCTCATCGGCATCTGGGGTTCGTCGGGTGAAGTGCGGCCGCAGGGGATCTTCGGCTGGGCGTTGGGCCGGACCGGCGTCGGGACGAAAGAGTACGCCGCGATGAAGCTGACGCTGTACCTCCTGTTCGGGTCGGCCTTCATCCTCGTCGGCATTCTGGCGCTCTTCGTGGCGACCGGCTCGAAGTCGTTCTCGTTCCTCACCATGGCCGCGCAGCAGTTCGATCCGGCACTGCAGACATGGGTGTTCCTCGCCTTTTACGTCGGCTTCGGGATCCTGGCCGGCATCTGGCCATTGCACACATGGTCACCTGATGGGCATGCGTCGGCGCCGACTGCAGTATCGATGCTGCATGCCGGTGTGCTGATGAAGCTTGGCGCCTATGGCGTCGTGCGGCTCGGCATGGGACTGCTGCCGCAGGCCACGGTTGACTGGGCGTGGCTCGTCGGCACGATCGCCTGCATCAACATCGTCTACGGCGCGCTCAGCGCGATGGCCCAGCGCGATTTGAAGTACGTCATCGCGTACTCCTCCGTGTCACACATGGGTGTCGTGATGCTCGGTGCGGCGACGCTCACGCAGAACGGGTTGAACGGATCGGTGTTTCAGATGTTCGCCCACGGAATCATGACCGGGCTCTTCTTCGCTCTGGTCGGCCTCATCTATGAGAAGGCGCATTCGCGCGAGATCTTCAAGATGGGCGGTTTCGGGACGATGATGCCGGGCATCGCGACCGCGTTCACGATTGGAGGCCTGTCGTCCCTTGGACTTCCGGCGACCGCGGGCTTCGTCGCGGAATTCTTGACGTTCCTCGGTGCATGGGGATCGGCGTATTCCTGGTGGCTGTTCCCTGGCGTGATCGGCGCGTTCCTGACGTCGATCTACGTCCTTCGCGTTGCCAAGCAGATCTTCTGGGGCGCCAAATCCGACGATCCTCACTTTCAGCATCTGCCCGACGCCAAGGGACCGGAATGGGCGGCGCTCGGGATCCTCGTCTTCGTGCTGGTACTGTTTGGCGTTGCACCAGGCATCGCGATCGGACCGGTCGACACCGCAACGGCACCGCTCCTACAGAGGGTCAGACCCCTTGAGTCGACTCAGCTCAAGGGGTCTGACCCCATTCCAAGATGACCGCCGACCTCAGCCTCCCGCTCGTGCCAGAACTGGCGCTCTTCGCACTGAGCGTCCTGGTGTTGATCCTTGGACTCGTACGGAGCCCTGCGAATCGTGTGGCCGATGGCCAGGCCAGTGTGTTCGGCTGGATTACGATCCTCGGACTCCTCGCCGTGATCGGCCTCACGTTCGCGTCTGCGGAAGGTGCGTCGCTTTTCAACGGGGCGTACGTCCAGGACTCACTGGCCATCTTCGCCAAGCGCCTGGTCCTGGCGGCGGGCGCGTTGAGTGTCCTCGCGTCTCTCACCAACAAACAAGCCACGTTCGCGCGGCGCGCCGCCGAGTATCACTTCACGCTGCTCTTCTCTCTCCTCGGCATGATGGTTCTCGTCTCGGCGCGCGAGCTGGTGCTGCTGTTCGTGGCGTTCGAGCTCATGTCGATCCCGTTGTACGTGCTGACGGGATTCCTCAAGCGCGAAGGCACGGCGCCTGAAGCCGCGCTCAAGTTCTTCCTTGTCGGAACGGTATCCGCCGCCGTCATCGCATATGGCATGTCGTTCATGTATGGCGCGATGGGGACGACAATGCTATCGGCCGTCCCGGCCGCGATGGCGCAAGGATCGCCGCTGATCAAACTGGGCATGGCGCTCGTGCTCGCCGGTCTCGGTTTCAAGATTGCCGCATTCCCGTTCCACATGTGGGCACCCGATACCTACGAGGCAGGCAGCACCCCGTTCATCGCCTGGCTTTCGGTCGCGCCCAAAGCCGCGGGCTTCGTCGTGATCATCCGGCTCTACATGGAAGGAGCGGGCAACGCGGCCCTTGCGTGGGTGCCGCTCATCTCGATGCTCGCCGGCGTCACGATCGTGGCGGGCAATCTGATGGCGATCCCGCAGCAGAACGTGAAGCGGCTGCTCGCCTACTCGGGCGTCGCGCACATCGGCTACATGCTCATCGGGCTGGCGGCGATGTCGGCGACCGGGATCGCCATGATCCTCTTCTATCTGGTTGCCTATGTCTTCGGCAACATGGGCGCCTTCCTTGTAGTCGAGACCGTCGCGCGATCGGAGCAGTCAGACGGCATCGATGCCTATCGTGGTCTCGCGCAACGATCGCCGCTGCTGGCGCTCGCGATGCTGCTGTTCCTTCTTTCGCTTGGCGGCATCCCGTTCGTCGCGGGATTCTGGGCTAAGCTATATGTCTTCCTGGCCGGCGTCGAACAGGGGTTGCTCGGACTGGTCTTCGTCGGCGCCGTCCTCACCGTCGTCGCCCTCTACTACTACCTGCTGGTCGCGCGGCGCATGTACATCGAAGCGCCTACGCATAACGGATCGGTGCCGGTGGATCTTCCGCTGGCGACCGCCATCACCGTGTGTCTCGTCGGCGTGATCGGCATTGGCGTCTACCCTGGCCCGTGGGTCGCCGCCGCGCAACGCATCGCGCAGACGCTGTTCTAGTCGTTTTCACAAGACTTTGCCTAAGCTTGATCTGAACGCAGCTTGATGTTGAAACGCAGTGATAGTGTCCCCTCATTAGCGAAATAGAAATGTCCCCCCTAAGCTGCGGCCGGGAGGTCGCGGAGTGGGGCGGACGGCTATGAGTACGCGGGAGCTGGCGCGGGCCGGTGTGTTGGCGCGAGTGGCGGCGGGGACGTTGGGCTTGAAAGCAGCGGCGACGATGATGGCCGTGAGCTACCGCCAGGCGAAGCGGTTGTACCGGCGCTATCGGGCTGAAGGAGCGAAGGGCCTCAAACATCGCAGTGCGGGACGCCGGTCGAATGCGGCCCGCGACGGCGCCGAGCGTGAGCACATTCTGGGGCTGGTCCGCGAGAAATACAGCGGCACGGTCGATGAGCGGTTCGGGCCGACGCTGGCGGCGGAGCACTTGGCCAGCGAGGACGGGGTGCATGTGCACCACGACACGTGACGGCGGTGGATGCTGGCGGTGGGGCTGTGGAGCCGCACGCGGAAGCGGAGTCCGTATCGGCGGCGCCGGGAGCGCAAAGCGCACTTTGGGGAACTGGTGCAGCTCGATGGGAGTTTCCACGCGTGGTTTGAGAAGCGTGGCCCCGAGAGTTGTCTTCTGACGCTCGTCGACGATGCGACGGGCCGCAGTACGGGGCGCTTCAGCGCGCAGGAAACGATCTGGGCGGCGGTCGCCGTGCTCCGGGATTGGATCCAGGCGTTCGGGATTCCGCAGGCGCTCTATACCGACTGGAAGAATGTGTACGTGCGGCCGCCGACCGAGGAAGAGCGGCTCACACAGGCCGAGCCGTTGACTCAATTCGGCCGGATGTGTGCCCCGCTGGGCATTCGCATCATTCCGGCGAGCTCGCCACAAGCGAAGGGCCGCATCGAGCGGCATCACGGGACGCACCAGGATCGCCGGGTCAAGAAGCTGCGGCGCCGCGGGGTCGCCGACCTCGCCGCGGGGAATGCGTTTCTCGAGACGGACTATTGGGCGGAGCACAATCAGCGGTTCGCGCGGCCGTCGGCGTCGTCCGATGACTTTCACGTCGCGCTCCCGCGCGGCGTGCGGCTAGACGCGGTCTTTCGGCTGGAAGAGACGCGCACGGTGTCGAATGACTGGGTCGTGCGCGATGACAATCGCTATTTCCAAATCGCGCGTCAGAGCCAGCGGCCGCCGGCCCGCACGACCGTGCACGTGTACGAAGCGCCCGATGGCCAGATCGAACTCCGCTACCGTGACCGCGTGATCCGGCACCACGAGCTGACCGTGGAGCGGCTCGCCGCCCAACGCGCCACCGCGGCGGCGCATCAACCCCGCGTCGCGATACCACCCGCGGCCCGGTCGCCGCGGCCGACGGTCGAACCGCGCCCCCGCGCCCCCAGTGCCGATCATCCCTGGCGGGATCATGTGATCGCCGATAACGCCGCGTATCGGCAAATGGCCAAAGACCGACGCGCCTGGGAGCGGGGACACCCGTGACGCGCGCCTGTGGACGCTGCCGGAGCCGTGGACGCGAAGAGCACGCGCCCACCGCTCTTGGAAAACCACAGAACGGTTTTCCACAGCGCCCACAAGGCCGTTCTTCTTCGCCAACAGGATGGGGACATTTCTATTGAGTTAAAACCGGGGACATTTCTATTTCGCTTTGACATCTGAACGCAGCTTGATTGACGTCTCCTCCCGCCGGGTGTAGGCTCGCCAAAACCGTCTCTCAGGCGGTACCCGGGCGAAGGAGGATCGATGAGCGATATTCGCGCGGGCGGCATCGTCAATCGCCGCAGATTCGTATTAACGGCTGCCGGGACAGTGGGCAGCGTCGCCAGCCTCACATGGCCCCGCGCAACCGACGCGGCGGTCACCCCGTCCTCGTCGAAACGTCGCGCGCCAGTGCCGAATCCCATTCCGGGAGGAATCCAGCTGGCTCCGGGCGTCGTCATTCATGTCTGGGGTCCAGGGGATCCAACGGTGACCCTTCCGTTTACGGGAATCACTTTGCAGGGCCTGGACGTCGAACCGGCGACCATTACGAACTTCAGTGGGTCGACCGCCGTCGCGTTCCACGTCGGCAGCGTCCGCGCCAGCGATGGCAGGACGTACAACCTTGAAACCGACATCCGCGCCTTCGACGGGCAATACATGGTTGACGGGGCCGTCCATCGCGGCTCGTTCGCCCTGGTTTGAATTGACCTGTTCGACCCCGGTTCGGGGTCGCAAGTACACGACTTCAACGGCGGCATCCTGCCTTCCGGACTCTTCTGGACGTTCGACGTCGGCAAGAGCGCGGTCAATTTCAAGATCGACAGCCGGAGCGCAATCCTGCACGTGCAGAATCTGCCCGTGATCGACACATTCCAGTTCTTCGGTCCGAATGACACGCCTGCTATTGTCGATTTCCGGGTGGAGTGGGAGGCCACGGGCCCGGCCGTCCCGCATGGGATGGGTTCGGCGGTAGCAGCGACGGACCCGGGCGCATTCCTCGGCGAGATCGCGCCGGCCGTCTCCACTGGCTCGTTCTCGGGTGAAGAATTCGGCTTCGCATTCGAGTCGAACCGGGGCGCGAGTACCTCACCGCGCGGCTACGCGCAGATCGGAACCGAGCGGAACGGCTCGTTCCTTTGAAACGAAGCGTCGTAGGGTCTGTCGTGCCCGGCGGCCCTGCGACGTGGAAACAGCCGACGGTCGTCTTCGTCACCGCGCTCGCGGTGCGACTCTGTCACCTCTGGCAAATGCACGATGCGCCCGTCTTCTCGGTGCTGATGGGCGATAGTCGCAGCTACGACGAGTGGGCGCGACGGATCGCCGACGGCGACTGGTTGGGCACCGATGTGTTCTATCAGGCACCGCTGTATCCGTACTTCCTCGGCCTCATCTATTCGGCATTCGGGCGCGATCTCTTCATTGTGCGTGTTTGTCAGGCAATCGTCGGTGCTCTCTCCTGTGCGACGCTCAGCCTGGCCGCCGAACGTCTGTTCTCGCGACGCGTGGGCCTCATCGCCGGATTGGGCCTCGGGCTCTACGCGCCAGCCATCTTCTTCGACGCCTTGATTCAGAAGACAGTCCTCGATGTTTTCTTCCTGTGCCTGGCCCTCTTCATCCTGAGTCGCCTCGTGAATTCGCCGCACGAACATGGGATCGGCCCCGATGTCAGGGGCAGGGCCCTTGTTTGGATGTGTCTCGGCATCGTGCTCGGCGGCCTTGGCCTGGTGCGTGAGAATGCCCTCGTCTTCGTGGCCGTCATTCTGGTGTGGATCGCTGCGCGGCAAAGACCGGCTGGCACGCACGCCGGACGAGGCTGGACGCGCACGCGCGCACGCGCGATTGAAGCAGCAGGGCTGGTACTCGGGGTCGCAGTCGTCCTCGCGCCGGTCGCGGCACGCAACTACGCCATCGGCGGTGGACTCTATGTCACGACCTCTCAATTCGGCCCCAACTTCTACATCGGCAACAACCCGCGCTCGGATGGGACGTACATGTCTTTGCGTCCCGGTCGCGGCTCACCCGAGTACGAACGTCAGGATGCGACCGAACTCGCGCAACACGCGCTGGGGCGGCGACTCACACCATCGGAGGTCTCGAACTACTGGTCGACCCGCGCGTTGGACTTCATCGGTTCACAGCCAGGTGCCTGGCTGCGACTCGTTGGACGGAAGCTGGCGCTGCTCTGGAACGCGGACGAGATGCTCGACACTGAAAGCCAGGAGAGTCATGCCGAGTGGTCGACAGTGCTGGCGGTCGGCGGATGGTTCGGACACTTTGGCCTGCTCGTGCCACTGGCCCTGCTCGGCATCATAGCGACGTGGCACGAGCGCGCGCGACTCTGGCTTCTCTACGCGATGACCATCGCGTACGCGGCCAGCGTCATTGCGTTCTATGTATTCGCTCGCTACCGGTTTCCGCTGGTGCCCTTTTTGATGTTGTTTGCCGCAGCGGGCGTCTGTAGCGTGCCCGCTCTCGTTCGCGCTTCCTCGCCCGCACGGCGATGGGCTCTGGTAGCCGCAGTGGCGGGTGTCGCTGTCTGCGTGAACTGGCCGATCCTCTCCGCCACGATGATGCGCGCGGTGACCGAGAACAATCTCGCCGTGGCACTACAGGAAGACGGACGGCTCGATGAAGCAATCGGACACTATCGCCGCTCGGCGGAGCTCAAACCTGATTACGCGCCCGCATACAACAACATGGGGACGGCGCTGCGCGCCAGCGGGCACATCGATGACGCCATCGCCGCATACCAACGCGCCCTCGACGCGATGCCCGATTACCCTGACGCGCATTACAACCTGGCCAATGTGTTGCTGGATCAGAACCGCGCGCGCGAGGCGGCCGATCATCTTCATGCCGCGAGCCGCTTGCTGCCGAGCTCAGCGGGCATCCACAACAACCTCGGGAAGGCACTGGCGGAGCAAGGGCGTTTCGAAGAGGCGGCAGCCGAACTTCGCCAGGCCGTTGCATTCGAACCTGAATCCGCCAAGGCACACCGCAATCTGGGCAACGTGCTTGCCTCTCGCGGCAACTTGAGCGAAGCGCTTGCCCACCTTCAGCGGGCCTTCGACATCGACCCGAGCGATGCAGAAGCTGGATACGACTTTGGCACCTTGTTGCTGCAAGAAGGGCGGATCGACGACGCAGTGTCAGTGTTCCGCGCCGTCGTTCGTGTGAAGCCTGATTACGCCGAGGCGCACAACAACCTCGGCATCGCGCTCGGCTCGCAGGGGCGGTTGCCGGAAGCGATCGAGCAATTCGACCATGCTCTGCGCCTGAAGCCGGGATTCGCCGACGCGCAAAGCAACCTGGAAGCCGCTCGGCGAGTTCGTTAGCCGACCGGCGCAGGGACGGCGGGTCTAAAGACCCGCCGCCACGCCGTTGTGACTGTTACCAGCGAGTCGTCACGCCGAACCCGAACATCCTCCCCTGCATGATGCTGTTTGGCGCCAGATAGGTCGCGGCCAGGGCGTTGGTCGTCACGTAGCTGATGATCGCGTCGGAGTTGTTGACGTTGAACACCTCGAATACCGGCAGCACACTGACCCGCCCGACCCGGAACGTGCGCGAGACCTTGAAATCGAGTTGTGTGATTCGTTCGACGAACGTGGCACGGGCCGGTTCCAGATACATGATCAACGACGGTTGGCCAAAGACACCCGTGGGCATGATGATCTGATTCGCCGGACAGGGCGCAGGGCAATCCGCCGCGTAGCGCGTGATCCCCCGCGTGACGTTCATCGTGCGCGTGCTGGTCGGGCTCTCGTTGCTTTGCAGCGCAACGCTGAAATCGATGCCCCACACCACGGGAGTCGTGCCGGCAAGCTTCAATCCCTTCCGCCACGGGATGTCGAGCGCGAAGTCATCGCAAAACGCCCGGCCCGTATAGTTCGTCGTATTCTGCGGAATCGTCGGCGTCGGCGACAGGTAATTCGGGTCGTCCGGGGCTGTGCACGACTTGATGCGCTCGCGCTCGATGCCGCCTCCTCCGAAGACCTGGCCTCCTTTCGGCAGTCGCCACCGGAACTCGGCGCTGACCGCCTCGTACTGTTGCTTGCGTTCGGGATCGAAGGTATCGAGGTTGCGCGTCGGACGCTGCGAGGCGGCAGCGCTGCGAGCAAAGACCTCGAACGGCTGCCCGGTCAGCGGGTTATAGAACGTATACGGCGTGTAGTCGGCCAGCGACCAGCTCTGGTTGATCGTTGTCGTCAGGTTGTGGAAGTTTCCCTTGAACCATGAGCCAGACACGGACAGCCGGGGCACCAACTCGTGTTGAACTTCGAGCGCGCTCTCGAGGTTCCACGTACGTGGGTAGTTGCCATACTCGTTGAGCGCCGCAATTCCGAAGTTCGAGGACAGCGTGGTGAAGTCGATCTCACATCCGACGCGTGGGTACCCGGTGCAGCCTCGCTCGCCTTCGGCGATGTCGTTGCGATTGATGTCCCGCCAGGGCAATTGCACCGTCTGTGAGAGAAACGGGTTGTAGTTGGCGGCGATGCCCGTCGTACGGATCTGATTGTAGCGATTCAATGAGTACTTGATCGCCGTCCTGCCGTTACCCATGAGATCGTAGACAACGCCAAACCGTGGCGCCCAATCCTTCCAATTGGGGAGGCTCTCGATGTCGGCGGTGCTTCGCGTGGGGGCGAAGCGCCCGGCAGGCGACTCGCTGGCGAGTACCTGTGCCTTGACGTTTTCCCATCGGATTCCGGCGTTGACAGTCAGCCGAGCCACCCGCCACGAGTCTTGCGCGTAGATGCCGAAGTCGCGATTCAGTCGCTCGCCGTAGTAAAGCGGTGTATTGCGAATCACGACGCTGTCGGGCACCGAGTAGCGAACACCCGTGCTGTTGCTGCGGTACTGCTGCGTGAGATCTCCGTTCGCGTCGAGCGTGTGCCAGAAGTCGCCCCACGTGTACTGGAATCCCGCCTTGAAGTTGTGCGCGCCTGTCACATACGAGAGAGATGCCTGGACGTTGTGGCGCTCGGGGCTTTGCGTAGTCTGGCTGGTCGCAGCGGCGATGCGGCCGCCCAGGTCGTTCTCGAGGCGCGACGCGTTGGCAAACCATTCCGGTGTGAAGCGCGGCTTCTCGACACCTTCCTGGTAGTTGTTCGTGTAGTACTCCAGGTTTCGTGAATAGCCGGACTCGAGCAGCATCCGATTCGTCACCGTCGATGTCCACTTCAGCGACCCGGTGTTGTATGCGGGAGAAAACCAGCGCAGGGACGCCGTCTCGGGATCCTCGTTGCTCTGCATGTCGTGACCGCGATACTTGTCGATCTCGTCGAAGTAGGCGGCGAGCTTGTTGCGTGGACTGATCTGCCACGTGACACGGGCCATCGCACTCTTGATGTACTGATCGTCGATGCCCGGACTGCCATCGTCGAAGAACGTGTTCGCCACGAAGTTATTGACCGAGTAGTAGCGCGCCGAGGTGAAGAACCAGACCTTGTTGCGCATGAGCGGTCCGCCGAGCGCAAACGTCGTGTCGATGATCCGGTCGATCGCGTTCCCGAGCGTCAACCCTCTCTCCTGGTGCCGAGCCGTCAGATTGTCGGATTGCCAGTCGCCGGGCCTGAACGACAACTTGTAGTCGCCGCTGAAGCGATTGCCGCCCTCGCGCGGGATCATGTTCAGGCGCACGCCCCCCGCCGCCGTATCGGCGCCGATCCCGCTGGTCTGGTAGCTCACTTCCTGGTTCATCGCATCGTTGAAGTAGCTCTGCACGCCGCCATCGAGTTGGAGACCGTTGACCATCATCCCGTCCACCATCACGGTGTTGTTGGCGAGCGTCATCCCGTGCGTGCTCATGTAGGTCTGCTGCATCGCGCGCGCACCGCCGGTGTCGGGCAGGTTCAGGCCGATTCCAACAATCAGCTGCCCGAGGCCCTGGATACTCCGGCCAGTTGGAATCGCGTCGATCGCTTCGCGGTCGAGCACTTGTGTGTGCACCGCTGTCGTCGTGTCGACGACGGGCGACTCACCGGTGACGGTAACGGTTTCCTCCACGGTGCCCAGCCTCATTTCGGCATTGACCGTGGCAGTGAACTCGGATGGAAGATCGACGCCTTCGCGCTTGAAGGTGTTGAAGCCAGTCAGCGTAAACGTCACGTTGTAGACGCCCGGACGCAAGTCGACGATTCGGTACACCCCTTGACCATCAGAGACGACGCTGCGGCCGCGCTCAATGAGCACGTCGCTTGTCGCCTCCACCGTGACCCCTGGAAGTACTGCCCCCGTCGCGTCCCTGACGACACCCGTGATGGCGCTTTGGGCGGCAGCCGTCGCGGGCAAGAACGTCACACACGCAAGCCCCACCACGAATCCGAAGGTAACCGTTCGCATCGATTCCTCCTTCTCCGAGTTAATGGTTCCAGCGAGCCCGGGTTCGATTCTGATATGGCAGGGAAGGCTACGCTTCCCCCCGGCGTTTCGTCAATCGATGCGGCCGAGGTCGGCTATCGCCGGGCCGTCTCGATCTTGATTTGCTTCAGCGCTCCTGACTCTGGCGGTAGGTCAGTAGTCCCTGATGGCCACGCGTTGGTCTTCAGGATGAAAGCGATGACATCAGCGTTCTGCTGCCGCGACAACTTCCCGGGACTGTCGAGCGGCATCGTGAGGCGAATCCGATCGAACAGGTCGCCCACCGTCAGATCGTTCCAATTGGATGTAAAGCCGCCGCCAACGAGCGGGGGCGTCATGTCGCCCCCTTCGAGCGCCGCTCCGTGACAGTTCGAACACTCTTGTTGATACGAGACGGCGCCGCGTTTGACCTGCTCGTCGGTGAACACGCCGTCCCACACAGACGACCCGGCGGATTGCGCAAACGCGACAACAACGAACATGACGCACGCGATCACAATCGCCGACAACGCCGCGCGCTCGCGGGCGTCTCTCACTGCTGCGTCCCGCCGCCGCCCGTATCGCGAAGATCCGACGCCGGCAACGCGAACGCGATGTACTCGCCGGAGTAGTTTCCGCCGCTGACTGCGATCACGATGAACTGCCGGCCGCCGATCCGGTAGGTCATCGGTGATCCACTCACTTGCGCCGGCATCCAGACAGCGCCGACTTCCTCGCCGGTCTCCTTGTTGTACGCACGCATCATCGCGCCGCGAGGGTGATTTGGCGTCGTAGTGACCAGTGGGTCCCCGGCAATCACGAGTGTCTTGGTGACGAGCACGCCAACGCTGCCACCTTGCCCGGTCTTAGGAATGTTGATCCCTTTGAGCTTCGCATGGTTACGGACGATGTCTGGTGTATCGCCGTGCGGCACCTGCCACTTCAGCTCGCCCCTTCGCAGATCGATCGCGGACATCACACCGTACGGAGGCTTGACCATCGACAGGCCTTCCACCGCGTTGTACGCTCGCGCCGGCTGCGCACCAGCAGGTGCTGCGGGTGACGTCGCCTCTTCGACGGCAGCACGCTGCGCCTGGTTCACATCGGCGTACGTTCCAGTCCCCGCGGCCACACGCAGACGGAACGGCTGTCCAACGACACCGGCCTGATAAGGGATGTCCGAGAAACCCGCCGGCGGCGGCGCCACCGACTCGGGTGTGAATGCGGACATGTTCGCCTGTGCGTACACGATTCCGGTCTCGGGATCCGCACCGGCTCCTGGCCAATTGGTGCCGCCGCTGGCGTTCCCCAGGTTCAACGCGCCGAGCAGTCCTTTGACGTCACCAACGATCGGCGGATTGTAAAGCGTCCCGCTGTACGGGTAGTCGCCGCCCCACTTGTATCGCTTCATGTTCTCGACCGCTTGCGCGCGCATGTCAGGGGTGAAGTCGATCAACTCGTCGGGAATCCGCAAACCGGGCCGCCCGTAGGCCGGAGGCTTGCTGGGGATTGGTTGCGTCGGCGAGTACCACTCACCAGGGACGTCACCGGGCGGCACCTTCGTCTCGACGATCGGCCATACCGGCTCGCCCGTCACGCGGTCGAACACATACAAGAACGTTTGCTTCGTTGGCTGCGCGACCAGCTTGCGAGGCTTTCCATCGATGGTGACGTCGAGCAGTAGTGGCGCCGACGAGATGTCGTGGTCCCAGATGGGATGGTGCACGAGCTGGAAGTGCCACTTCCTCTGACCGGTCTTCAAGTCGACGCAAACCAGGCTCTCGCCGAACAGGTTGTTCCCCGGGCGCTTGCCGCCGTAGTAATCGGAAGACGGCGATTCGACTGGCAGATAGACGAGGCCGAGTTCCTCATCGACCGTGATCTGCGTCCACACGCCGGCATTGCCGTTCACCGCCCACGAGCCGTTCAGCCACGTATCGTTACCGACCTCGCCCGGACGCGGAATCGTGTTGAACGTCCACTGCAGCTTCCCGGTGCGCACGTCGAAGGCGCGTACGAGTCCCTTGGTGTTGTTGTGCGTCGTGATCGTCATTCCTTCCTTCATCGACGATCCAACGATGATGGTGTCCTTGACCACTGTCGGAGTGGAGTGCAAGCCAATCTCACCCGTCTCGAGATCGATCTGCTGGCCGCTTCCGAAAACAACGCCGGCCTTCAAGTCGAGGACGCCGTCTTTGCCGAATGACTTGATCGGCAAACCGGTTTTTGCGTTCAACGCGATCAGACGGTAGCCGGGCGTGACATACAACACACGGTTGTCCCCCCGGCCATCGCTCCAGTATGCGAGACCGCGTCCCGAGAGCTGCCGCGGCGCATTCGCTCCGCGCGGACCCTCGGGGTAGCGATGCACCCAGAGCAGTTCACCACTCTGCGCGTCGAGAGCGACCACGGCTCTGCGCGTGCCGCCCGTCGCGTAGAGCACGCCACTAACCATCAACGGCGTGCCTTCCAGTTTGTATTCGGGCCGCGTCCCGAGACTGTCGGTCTTGAAACGCCATGCGATCTCGAGCTTGTTGAAGTTGCTCGCGTTGATTTGATCGAGGGGTGAGTACTTCGTGCCGCGAAGATCGCCGGTGTAGTGCGGCCACTCACCGTTGCTGGTCGATGACGCGGGTGTTGACTGGCCGGAGGTTCCCACCGAAAGCCACAGAGTGCCGAGGGCCGTTACCACGAGCGCGGGTCGCTGCATTGGTCGCCACATGATTCACACTCCTCCAACTCCTTCGAAGGGGCATTTCTTGGGAGCACTATACACGCGGTACACAGGCAAAAAACCGTCAAAATTCGACCCGGGCGTTCCCGGGGCCGGGTCGGTTCGTTGACGTCCAGCCCGCGACCGCGCACAATTCTAGCGAGCCGCTGCCTCAGACCGCCTCGCTAGTCACAGCGTCTTCTTGCCCCGCTTCGCGGGGCAGCCGTCTTGACCGGGGAAGACTCGATCCAAATTCGACGACTGCAGGTGGTCAAGACGGCTATTTGGGAAACTGCCACGGAGTCCGTTGACGGCTGGGGTGACGGCCGGCTGGGGTAGGGCCGGATGAGGAGCACGCGATGGCGGACCACAGGCGGCGGGTAACGGTGTGTATCGCTGCGGGCGTCCTGGCGCTCGCCGGAATCCTGGCCGCGGCGGGACGGGTTGCCGCGGAAGAGCCGGCACGCACGCCGGTCTTCACCAAGGACATCGCTCCGATTCTCCAGGAAAAATGTCAGGCCTGTCACAGGCCGGGCTACATCGCGCCGATGTCGCTCGTCACTTTCGAGGAGACGCGCCTCTGGGCGCGATCGATCAAGGCGCGCGTCGCCAGTCGCCAGATGCCGCCATGGCACATCGACCCGTCAGTCGGAATTCAACGTTTCAAGAACGACCGGTCCGTACGCCTTTAGGCGGACACCACGTCTACTGCCGCTTGGCCGTGAAGGTGCCCTGAGCCAGACTGGCGATATCCAGCGTACCCTTCAGCGCATCATTGCTTTCAATCGTGCCGGTGTACGTGACGCCGACCGACATCCCTTGGAAGGTGCCGACGAACTTGAACGCAATGTCCTGGCCCTTCACGGTTCCGTTCAAGTCAGCTTCGCCAAGGTTCGTTGATGAGTAATGGCCAGTCAGCGTCTCGCCTGCCTGCTGAAAGGTGACGATGGGTTTACCCGAGCCGGCGGAAGTGGTGACATCGAAGACCCACTTGCCAGTCACGTCGACTCGAGCTTTATTCTGCGCTGCGGCCAGGGGCAGATTACTGCACAGAAACGGGGTCGCGGCCAGGACGATGGTGCATAGGAGTGTCTTCCTCATGGTCGAATCCTCCGTGTGCGTCGCCTTGATGCTCACTACATCATCGTTGTGACTATAATCCCGCTCTCGCCCAGGAGGGTTGTATGAATCGAGCAGCCGCGATACTCGGCGTCGCCCTCGTCAGTGCGTGGTACGGCGGCGTGCGCGCTCAGGCCCCGACGACGAGTGCTCCGACGAATTCGGCGCCCAATCCGTACACGACCATCGAGCAGTTCTTCAAGATGCCGGAGGGGCGGACGTGGGGTTCCACGAGCGCGGTCGAAATTGACAAGGACGGCCGCAGCATCTGGGTCGCCGAACGATGCGGCGCCAATAGCTGCCTCGACCGAGCGACGGGCCTGATGTCGAATCTGCCGTCGATCCTCAAGTTCGACGCGTCCGGCAAACTGGTGGCGAGCTTCGGCCAGGGTCTGCTCATCTTTCCGCACGGCATCTACCTGGACCGTGACGGCAACTTGTGGGTGACCGATGGCCAGGATGATGCGCCGGCGCCGCCGGCGGCGCCGCAGCCGGCACAACCCGCGCCAGGCGCGGCGGCAACCCGAGCCGGCCCGCTGCCCGGATCGAAGCGTGGCCATCAGGTCTTCAAATTCAGCCCCGAAGGCAAATTGCTCATGACGCTGGGGAAGGCTGGCGGCGCCGCAGCGCCTGACTACTTCTATCAGCCGGACGACATACTCGTCGCGCCGAATGGCGACATCTTCATCTCCGAGGGACACGGCGGCGCGAACTCGCGCATCCTGAAATTCAATCGCGAGGGAAAGTTCCTGATGTCGTTCGGCAGCAAGGGAGCGGGACC
Organism: Vicinamibacterales bacterium; assembly: GCA_035649635.1. Lineage (GTDB taxonomy): Bacteria > Acidobacteriota > Vicinamibacteria > Vicinamibacterales > UBA2999 > Gp6-AA40. The sequence continues at coordinate 15,069 of DASRJE010000194.1, forward strand.
AACCGACCTGGACTCCCCGCATGCGCTCGCGATGGATTCGCGGGGGCGCCTGTTCGTCGGCGACCGCGCGAACAATCGCATCCAAATCTACGACCAGAGCGGCAAACTCCTCGATTCGTGGTCGCAGTTCAGCAGGCCGAGCGGCCTGTACATCGACAGGCAGGACATGCTCTACGTGGCCGACTCGGAGTCGGAGTCAGTGGCGCGCAATCACGACGGCTGGAAGCGCGGCATCAGGATCGGAAGTGTCAAGGATGGTAAGGTCCTCTACTTCATTCCCGATCCAGTCGAGAAGACAACCGGAACAAGCGCTGCCGAAGGTGTCGCCGTCGACGCACAAGGCAACGTGTATGGCGCGGAAGTCGGTCCGCGCGCGCTGAAGAAGTACGTGAAGAAGTGACGATGTCGGCGGGTCTAAAGACCCGCCGCTACTTTTGAACGTCCGACGCGACGCACTTGCCGCCCTCGCAGCGGTTGTTCTCGGAGCACGAGTACTCGAACAGCTCCGTGCCCTTTTCCATGAGCACGAACGTGCGCGCGTTCTTGATCGGCTTCTGGTAGTACTTCGGATCCTCCATCGTCACATCCCAATTGATGTGATCGTAGTCGGGTCGCGTCATCCGAATCGTCAGCTTCAAGGCATCGCTATGCGGATGCTGCGCCGTATCGAGCCACGTGCGGCCGTTGAAGCCCATGGTGGTGATGACGAGCGTGTCGCCATCCCATCGTCCCGTTGACGTCCCCATCCAGCTGGGCTCGAGATCTTTGGGAAGTTCGCGTCCATCCGTGGGCACGACGTGAAAGCGATTGTCCTGCTCCCACATGATCACGAGTCGGTCCGGGTGATGCACGTAGGCATGCGGATACGGCGTGTTGTAGGATCGCACGAATCCCCACGGCTGGCAGTGCGACCCGTAGTCGTACGTCGTGGGCTTGTTGTTCTTATCCCATTCGATCTTGCCGGCCGGTGTGAACAGGAGTTCACCCGACACGACGTTCGAGCAGCCGCGCCCCCCCGACGCGCAAGCTCCCTTCGAGTTGGCTGTGATATCGGCAACGCGGGGATGGTCCCAGACACCGGTGAAGTCGGGCTTGCCGTTCGACAGGCGCGGTGCGGGCTTTGACGTCTGAGCGCTCGCGACGATCGCCGCGAACACTACGACGGCGCTCACAAGAAGAAGTCTCTTCATGGTGCTCTCTCTTTCCGCGCTGAAATTACTTCGGGGCAGGAGTCTGCTCGGACGCAGTGAACACCTGGCGGCCGTCCGAGAACGTTACCCCACGACTGGCCGCGTTGGGTGAGCCGTCCTTCGCGCGGATGCCCTGCACCTTCACGGTGTCACCAACTTTCAGCGAGTCCCTGGTGATTCCCCGCCGGCGGAGTCCATTCGGCGCGGCGCCGGAGAACCCCCACACCGCCTGTTGACCCGAGACTTCGTCTTTGCCTTCGACGTAGAACCAGATGTGCGGATTGGTCCACTCGACCTTCTTGACCACACCGGTCACGCGAACGGGCTTAGTGGCGTCGAATTCGGCGGCCTCAGAGTGATGGGCGAGAACCGGAATCGCCGAGATCAATAGAGCAACGCTCGCGGCCAGCACAGCCGCCGACAGGTTCCGTGACATCACAGTCCTCCCAGTGCTTTCGTGCGGATTATCGTCGGCATCCGCGCCTTGTCAAGCCGATACGGCTCGCGCTTGCAGTTCGATGTAGCGCGAGTCCCTTAGTCACCAAGATGCAGCACGGGAACACTGTGAACGAGCCGAAGGCTTCGCCGCTTCAACGGCGGAGCCCTTGGCTAGTTGGAACGTACGCGCCTAGTTCTCAGCGCGATGCGGTCGACGTCGTCGGAGCCGCGGGCGGAAGCGTCGAAGCAGCGAATGCGGAGACCGCCGCCATATCCTGCACCGACATGCTGGTGACGATCGACTTCATCAGCTCGGACCAAGGACCGTGCCGCGTCCCAGTCTTCATATCGAAGAGCTGCCGCATCGTGTAGCTCGGTGAGCGCCCCGCCAACCCCGGTACCGGGCCGATGCCCTGGAGGTTGGCACCGTGGCATGTCGCGCACTGATACTTCGTTGCCACCTGCTTGCCGCGGTTCAGCGTGCCGGGCGGCACGTACGCCGTCCAGGACATGCGCGTGTCGCGGGCCTCGGCTCGCAGGTTGTCGTCCGGGATCTCGACGATCTCGTCGGCCTTAATTGGCTCCATCCCGCCGCCCTCGCTTGCCGGAACGGCCATGTGCATCCCGCCCTGGAGCCGTACTTTCGGCGCCGTCTTCGACTCGACGACCTTGATGCGGCGAGGATACGGCTGCTGCGCGAAATACTGCGCGATAGCCAGATCCTCCTCGCGGGTCGTCGCCTTGGCGAAGCCGATCATGTTGTTGGTGTTCGCCTTCCGCGGATCGGCACTCTTGCGCAGTCCGTCTCTGAAATCCTGCATCTGCTGCAGGAAATAGGTCGGGTGATAAGAGCTGATCGGAGCGTTCTCCGGTCGCCCGGAGCCGTCCGGGAGGTGACACAGGGTGCACTGGCGCACGCCCTGTTTCCCGTACCGAGCGACGTCGGGCAGAGTCCCGTGACGATCCTCGGGATACCAGTCCATCGTTTCCTTTGCCGCTCGAAGCTGCCCGCGCGTAAACGTCTTCGTGGTCCCCGGAATCGAGACCACTGCATTGTCGTCGGCCGGGAGCGCGGAGACCGGTGGTGGCGGCCCGCCCGCTGGCGGCGGTGTATACGCCCAGTCCGGGAGGCCCGCAGGAATAGGGCCTGTTGGAGCAGGAGCGGCCTGCTGCTGCGCCATGATCGACGCGCCGAAGATCACGACTGCGATCGCGATTAGAGCACCCAAGACTTTGCCCATGTTCCTCAGCATGATTCGCCCCTTTCGACCTCGAATGGACGCGGACTCGCGAGGTCGGTTTCATAGCACGTCCGGACCTCGAGCGTCCAGAATTCTTTTAGTTCGATCCCCGGCTCAGGTTCGCCACCTCATGGCTGTTTCGCTGCCTCCGCGCGCTCGGCGGCTCTCGCGGCACTGAGAATATTGCGGATGGCGTAGTTGCCTTCGTGACACGCGAACTCGAGCACCGGCTCGCGCTCGTTCATTGTCAGCGGCATGGCGAACGTCCAGGGTTTCGTCCACGTCGTCGGGTCGTCGACGGTGACGGCCCACTCGATCCGATCCGTCGCAGTACGCGTAAAGCGCTCGACGAGACGAAGCGTGGCGGCGTTGGCGTTCCGATACGTACTCCGCTGATTGAAATTCGTCGTTTCGATCACGAGGGTGTTGCCCTCCCAGTGACCCCGGGCGTCACCCATGTCCAAGCGGACGGTCTTGCCAACGTGCGGCCGACCGTCGAGTGGGATTACGCGCGCCTCGTGCATGATCTCGTAGGTGATGCTCACCTGCCCCGGCGACTGTACGATCTCATACGAGTTGCCGTGGATGAACGGGATCATCGAGCCGGGCAGTCCCCGCGTGATGCACCGATCGAACAGGCTGAAATCTTCAGGGCTATCGAAGGGACCGTTGCCGAAGCTGCTGCGCGTACGCGACCGTGCGTTGACGACATCAAGCGGCGCCTCGCCCAGGTTCGGCCGGTGCTCGGCAGGCACCAATGGGGGAATCTTGCCGTCGGGTGGATCGATGATGAGCCACGCGCGACTGGCTTTCGTGACGTCGAGACTGTCCCGGAATTCAAGGGGGCCGACACCAGCCGCACGCTCGAGGACTTGCTGGTTTCGCTTCGCGAGAATGGTGTCGAGCTCAGCGCCCGAGACGTCCTGAACCCGACGGCCCTCAAATTCCGCCGGTCGCTCGAAGGGCGTCTGATGTTCGTATTTGTTCGTGTAGGTTCCCTGAAGGTCGGGATCGCCCCAGGGCGTACGCGGCGGCACGTAGTTCCTTCTCGCGACGGCTGTCGCGGCCGCGACCGCCTTCGCCCCTTTCGCTTGTTCCTGACCGAACGCTTCGCGTTGCCACGGCGAAACCGCAATGACCACGGCAAGCACGCCGATCGCCAAGAGGCGCCTGGTCACGTCTTTCTCACTTTCTGACACGCACAGTAACGCCAGCTAATGGGCTCCGCCCCCGATATCCCCAACGCGTCGGAGACAGTCTACGCCTGCTGCCCTGTCATAGGGTCGAAGAGATTCTCGAAGCGGTGCAACTCGAATATGCGAGGTCCCGCTAAAGCCGGACACTACGTCTGGCATCGTTCCTTCGGCTGATGCCGCATGCTACGTACGCGTGCAACCGCTCGGCTACACTCCCCGCGATGACCCCTGAGCGATGGCTCCTGGTGGCGTATGCATGCTCGGGCCTCGCCGGGCTCGTTTACGAGATCGCCTGGACACGCCTCCTGACACTTCATCTCGGACACACGACCGCCGCCGTGAGCACGGTCACTGCGGCCTTCATGGGCGGTCTGGGGCTGGGCGGCGCGCTGGGCGGCCGGATCGCGTCGAGGCTCAGCCGCCGGCAGGCTCTTAGGAGCTATGCACTGCTCGAGTTCCTGGTGGCGGTGGCGGCTCTTTCGATCGCCGCCGGCCTGACTGGGCTCACGCCCCTCTTCGCGTGGGCGTACGGCGAAGACGGCTCCGACCCGATCTTCTCGATCGCGAGAATTGCGTGGACCTTCGCATTGCTGCTGGTGCCGGGCGTCGCGCTGGGCGCCACATTTCCAATGGCCGTGCGAGTCGCCGTTTCCTCTCCAACGCGACCGGGCGGACCCGCAGGCAGGCTATATGGCGCGAACACGGCAGGTGCCGCAGTCGGCGCGCTGATGGCAGGCTTCTTCCTGATTCCGATCCTCGGTATCACGGGCACGACGTTGGCGGGCATGGCCGCGAGTACCGGAAGCGTCCTGGTCGCGATGTACGTCGCCCAGCGTGACCTCAATGACGAGGCACTGGTGAATGAAGCGCAGCAACCGATCAAGCGACGGGACAGTCGGCACAACCGCCCAACGCTGCGCGCTGGCCGTGTCTCGACAGTCGTCGAAGACACGGACACCGAGCCTCGATACATGCTTGCCGCGACGACGCTGGCGCTCACCGGGTTTGCAACGTTCGTCTATGAAGTGGCGTGGACGCGAGTGCTGGCCATGGTCGTGGGTCCCTCCATCTACGCCGTGGCCGCAACGCTGACGTCGTTCATCACAGGTCTCGCGCTGGGTTCTTTTGCCGGCGCCGCTCTCGCCGAACGCAGCCGACACCCCGTGATCACGCTCGCATTGACCCTGATTGCCACGGCAACAGCCGCGTGCGTGACAATCGCCATCGTCGGCAGCTCACGTCTCACGATCGGGCTGACCGCATCAGACGGCGCAGCCACACTCGCCGGAAGCCCGCTGCCTCATCTCGCGATCGCTTTTGCTCTTACGCTGCCCATTGCCCTCGGCCTTGGTGTCGCATTTCCGCTGTCACTCGACCTCGCCGGCAGCCGCGATGCAATTCCCGCTCAACGACTCGGCGTTCTCTACGCGGTGAATACCGCGGCCTCGGTGGCTGGCGCTCTTGTGGCTGGCTTTGTTGCGATACCAACACTTGGGCTGCGAACGTCCTTGCTCGCCGCCACGACGAGTCTCCTCATCGGCGGGACCATACTGATCGTTCGCGGCAGTTTGTCAGGCCGCCGCCGTGTCATCGCGCTCCTGCCAGTCACCGCCATCGTCGCGTGGATGGCAACGAGCTCCGGGTGGGATCGCGAGTGGCTCGCAGCCGGCGGCTATTTGTACACGCGCTTCGTACCCCCAGGCATCGATCGTCGGACGGCGCTCACAGCGGGAACGCTCTTGTACTACCGCGAGGGAGCCGCAGGTTCGGTGTCGGTGAAGGAGCTTACTGGGTACCGCTCTCTCTCGATCGACGGCAAGGTCGATGCCTCGACGGCCCGCGACATGCTGACGCAAAAATTACTCGCGCACCTGCCCTTGCTGCTGCACCCGAATCCGCAACATGTGGGCATCGTTGGACTCGGCAGTGGCGTGACGGTCGCGTCAGCCCTCGTACATCCTGTCGCGTCAGTCGATGTCGTCGAAATCTCACCCGAGGTCGTGGAGGCTTCAGCCCATTTCACCGACGTCAACCGGCATGCGCTCGACGATCGCCGTACGCGACTCGTGCAAGGCGATGGCCGCACTCATCTTTCGCTGACCTCGCGGCGCTACGACATCGTCATCTCGGAGCCCTCGAATCCATGGATGGCCGGTGTGGCCGCGCTCTTCACGCAGGAGTTCTTCGCGACCGTCCGCGCGCGGCTCGCACCTGGAGGAATCTTCTGTCAGTGGGCCCACACCTACGACGTGAGCGACGCGGATCTCCGTTCGATTGTCGCGACGTTTCGAACGGTATTTCCCGATGCGACGATGTGGCTCGCCGGAGATGGCGATCTGCTGCTCGTTGGCGCCACGTCACCACTCGAACCGCGTCTCGAGAACATCTCTACAGCCTGGCAGCGGCCCGGCGTCGGAGAAGATCTTCGCACCGTGGGGATGCGCGAACCATTCGCGTTGCTCTCGTTGTTTGTCGGTGGTTCGAATGAGATGTCGCGATACGGCAATGGAGCGACGACCCAGCGCGACGACCGGATGGCGCTCGAATTCTCCGGGCCGTTTGCCATCTTCAGCGGTATCACGACGAATCACTCGGCCACGATCCGCGCGCTCCTCGCTGATGGACAAAAGCCTCCCGCCGTCGCCCGCGCGCTCGCGAGTGTGACCTCGTTGCAGTTGCGCGACCGCGCCACGATGCTCATGAAAGCGGAAGCCGTCGAGGCGGCATATCGTGACTACGCGACCGCCCTCGATCTGTCGCCGGTCGACACCATGACGCTCGACGGGTTCGTGCGTGCGGCCACTGCTGCGCGTCGCGAGGACGACGCCGAGCAGCGGCTGCGCACGATGATTCGTTCACACAGTAGTGCCCCGGCTCCGCGCGTTGCGCTCGCCCAGCTTCTCGGGATGCGCGGCCGTTTCGACGAAGCGATGGCCGTCGCCACCGAGGCAACGATGCTCGCGCCGGCCGACCCCACGACGTGGGAGCAGTTGGCGTCACTGCATGCCGATCGCGGCGACGTCGTTCGATTGAGACCGGTCGTGGAGGTACTTCGTCGCGACTTCCCGGACCGCGCCGCGAGCTGGTATTTCGCCGCCAGCGAGACCTTCCTGCGAGGCGACCTCATCAACGCGCTGCTGCTAATTCGCCGTGCGATTGAGTTGGACCCAGGTTATGCCGACGCGCACAACCTGCTTGGCGCCATTCACGCGACCGCCGGTAACATCGATGCAGGTCGCGAAGCCTTCCGAGCGAGCCTGCGCCTCGATCCACGCGACGCCATCACCTACGTCAATCTCGCGCAGCTGGAACTGAATGCCGGGCAGAGGTCCGTCGCGGCTAACCTGTTTGCTGAAGCGCTATCGCTTGATCCGAACTCGATGCCGGCGCGCGAAGGACTGGCGCAGGCCAGGAGCACGCGATGAGCGACAGGCGGGTCCATAAATCAGGACCCGCCCTACGCTGACTGAAAACGTGTGGCAGAAAGCTAGAAGCTCCAGCGCACGCCGAGTCGCACGATCCTCGGGTTGACGGTCGTGAGCACGTTGCCGAAGCTCGCACCCGTCTGCGTGTTGACGCTGAGAACCGCCGGAGAGTTGGAGACATTGAAGATGTCGACGAGACCCTCGAGCTTGGTGCCTGAGAGCACGACTCCCTTCGAGAATCGCAGGTCGAGGAGCCGTACCGTGTCGTAGAAGAACGTGCCCATCGGCTCCACCGTCAGATTGACGGTGCCCTGCGTCAGGCCTGTCGTGTTCAGCGTCCGTCCATAGGGCTCGCCCTTCGTCAGACGGATGGACGCCGACGTCAAGATCTCCCAAGGCAGCTCGTAACTGCCCAGGAACTTGTACTGCCAGTGCCAGTAGTCCTGCCGGTTGTTGTAGGTCAGGCGGTTCGGATCCTGCGGCACGCCGAAGTTGCTTGTGTCAGTGGCGATGTCCTGCGAGATCGCCGACGCGAAGCCCCATGTGTCGTAGTGGCTGATGTCGAACCCGGTGAGCACCTGAGACTTGTTGGACAGACGCTTGACGACCTCCATGTTGTAAGTCTCGTAATCCGCCGTGAACAACGGATCGTTCACGAGAACGTCGGCACGCCTTCCCACATACGCCCTATCCAGGCTGTAGAGCGTGAGCACGCGGTCATCAGCCGTTGACGTGAAGTCACGGCCACGGTCGGTGAACGCCACCGGAATGTTGTAGGCCTCGAACGGAATCGCCGTGTTCTGCAGCTTCATGCGGTTTCGCTCGAGCTTGCGCACGTAGTTGAAGCGCAGCGTAGTGTTCGCCATGAACTGCTGATCGAGCCCGACCACGAATTCGTCGGTATAGGGCAGCTCGAGATTGGGATCCAACGTACGATTGGCGCCGCCCTGGGTCGACGTGAGATTCGCGGGGTTGGGTACGTACGGCAGTGTGCCATCCCACCGGTAGCGTTTGGTCGTCCGCGCCATCGGGTTCACGAATCCCGCCATCATCGAGTTGGCGTTCGTCATCGTGCCGGCGTTGTAGGAGTAGCGCCCGTACGCGAGCTTGAGCGCCGTCTTTCCCGTGCCGAAAAGGTCATAGACGGCGGAAATTCGAGGCACGAAGCCATTGAGCCTGTGGAACTCGAAGCCTGGATAGGTCACGACATCCTGGTACGGCCCCGCCCCTGGTTTGCCCTGCTCTTCGTAATACGGTTTGAACGAATCGAGACGAACACCGCCGTTGATCGAAAGGCGGCCGGTCGTCCACGTATCGTTGATGAACGCCCACTGGTGCGTCACCTCGTTCTCGAAGGAGAACGGCGTGTCGTAGGTCTCGATTTCCGCGGGCACCAGGAAGCCCCCGCGGTAGAAGGTTCGAATGCTGTCTTTTGGCGCAATGAACTCGTAAGGCGCACCCTCGTAGAGATAGCCGTAGCCGACACGAATATTGTGGTTACCGCCTCTCCTGCCAGACGTAATCAGCGAGTAGACGCCGGAGATGTTCATGTGATGGCTTCGGTCGATGAACGGCGCATTGCGTCCACCCCGCACGAGCTGCGTATCGAGATCCATCCGCGAAATCTCGTCTGCGCCCGGCCTGGTCCACCATTTCCATCCGAACTCACCCCACTTCACTTCGAGCGTGGAACGATTGCTGAGAATCGATGTGGTGGTGATCCCCTGGATCCAGTAAGGGAAGTCAGTGAGTGATGTCGATGCGGAATCGACGAAAGCTGAGGCTCCAGAGTTGGGCAGCGACTTGCTGTTGTACTGCGCCGAATACGAGACCGTGTGACTCGAGTTGAGGCGGAAATTCAGCTTCGTCGCATGATTCCGCAGCGTCGTGTACACGGGCTCCGGTTCGCCGGTAAAGGTGTTGTAGTAGCCCGGCGTCCAGTTGTCGGAGTTCAGGTTGCGGAAGGCATAGAACCACCAGAACTTGTCGCGCATGAACGGGCCGCCGATGTCGCCATGAATCGACTGGTAGCGGGCGACAGAGCTGGTATTGGCGACCCCCTGCGCCTCGAGCTCGGGCGACAGGTTGGAACTCTGCAGATCGAGCGGCTCGCGGTCGTAGAAAAACAGCCCGTGAATGTCGTTGCCACCGCTCTTGACGATGAAGTTGTTGAACGAGCCTCCCACGGGCGCGTCGGCGCCCTTGCTCGCGCCGGCCACCTGGACCTCCTCGTAGACGTCCGGGTCCTCGTACTGCAATGACGCCATGATGGCGCCCTCGATGACGTTCCATTGCGACGTACTGCCGAACACCCGGAACTGGGCGCGAAGACCGGCGCGGCTGCCGCCGACGTCGGGGGCTGTTACCTGCACGCCTGGCGTGATCGCCAGCGCCGAGAACACGTCGTGGCCCGTTGGCAGCACCGCCGTCAACTCCTTGGAGAAGTTCGTGGCGACGACGGCGTTCGTGACGTCGATGATGGGTGATTCCCCAACCACCGTCACGGTTTCCGCCACCGTCGCGACGCCCATCACAATGTTGAGAGAGGACGTGAAGCCCGGAGTCAGCGTGACGCCTTCTCGAACAACGGTTCCGAAGCCCTGCAGCTGGAACCTGACGGTGTAGACACCGATGGGTAGCAGGGCGAATCGGTAAGTGCCCTGTTCGTCACTCACCGTCGATCTCCCTCCCTGCAGCGCAGGGCTCGTCAGAGCTACGTCAACGCCAGGCAAGGTCGCACCTGACGGATCGGTGACGCGCCCTGTGATGACGCTGTCCTGAGCCCAGCCAGCTGTTGCGCCGACCAGAAGCAGACATACCGCGAACCCGAGCCGCCTGACGACGCTCATAGAGCCCTCCAGGATCTAGTAATCAAAGCGATCAAGATGCGCCGACGAAGTTACTCCCGTTGAAACGTCACGCCGCGGCGCTTACGAGGTGCCACACCGAAGGTGCCGACGATTGGATGGACGATGTCTACGAAGTCGCTGAAGTGCATGCACAGCGAGTCGGTGTGCGTGCCCGCGTTGAAGACCAGCTCCGGCTCACCGACGAAACATCGTTCGACGAACACACGGTGGCCGTGCATCATACCGAAGGGCGGCATGGCGCCGACCTCGAATTCCGGGTACAGAGCGGCAATCTCCGGCTCCTTCGCCAGCCTGAGCGACTCACTCCCAACCAGCTTTCTGAGCGCGTCGAGATCGACCGTGTAGTGAGCAGGTAACACGGCCTGCACCGGCTGACTGTCCGCGATGCAGATTACGACTTTGGCTGAACGCCGGCCCGGGATGTGGGCGACCGCAGACAACTCCGGCGCAGTGAACGCTGGAGGATGCCGCAATGTAAGATATGGCACACGCTCCCGCTTCAGAACCGCCGCGACACACGGAAGTAAGGCCACGAGCGCCCCCTTTTCGACCTGGAATGGACGCAAACTCGCGAGGCGGTTTCATAGCATGTCCGGACCCTGAGCGTCCAGAATTCTTTTGGGCTAGAATCCGAACTTAGTCCAGGTCCGCCACCATTCGTCGGTTCGATCACGGGGAGGTCGTGTGTATGAAGTCTAGGCCTCGG
>DASRJE010000195.1:0-29354 GCA_035649635.1 Vicinamibacterales bacterium
ACCAACGTACATGAAGACGCACATCTTCGAGATTGCCTCGAGCTTCGCGCGACTGGGTTCCCACATGTAACCGGGAAAGGCGGTGACTGACAGAAAGTACTGCGGGTTGGCGGCCGCGACGTGAAACGCAGCGATGCCGCCATTTGACGGTCCCGCGATGTGGAACTTCCCGTCCTCGATCTTGTAGTCGGCAAGGAGCATCTTCAGGAACTCGGGAAAGATCCGTGCGCCCTCTTCGAAGAACAACTGCCCATCCGGGGCGGCAGGAGCGATGACGATGTAGCCGCGCTTTTCGGCTTCAGCGCGCAGGTTGCGATTCAGGACGCCATCGACGGTGTTCATTGTCTGCGGACCGCCACCGAGCGCGATGATGGCCGGATATGTTTTCGCGGGGTCGTAGCCGGCGGGCAACACGACTTTGTACTGAACAGTGACGCGTCCCACCTTGCGTGATTTCTCCATCACGTCGGCTCGCGCGGGTGCGGCCGCAAGCGCTACCAGCGACAGAACGGTACCAGTCGACAGCACTCGAGCCAAAGCATTCATCGTCATGGTGCGGATGGTAGCACCTTCGCTTCAGCTGGTGGTTTCGCCGCGTGCTCACGCTGCGACGCCCACTCCTATGGAGGCGACCACTTGCCCCAGCCGCCGACTTCTTCATCAGGATCGAGCGCCTCCTGAGCCGGCCGCAATTCTTCGGGCACGTGCTGCAGGTTGACGCGAATGCGCGTCCAGGTGTGGAAGCGCCCGCGCATCGCATCGACGAGCACATCGGCGGGCTGAAGATGCGCGGCAGCTTCAGGATGTCGCGCGCGCCAGCGCTCGAGCCCGGCGAGCGCGGCCTCCTTCTTCTCGGCGCGACCGATCTCGATCAATGGGCGCTTTGGAATCCGCCGACGCGATGGCTGCACGCGCGGCGGCTCATCGGCTTGCTTCACATAATGAGGAGGCCATGGTGCGTCGGCCAGTCCTTCCTTCGCATGACGCCTGGAGAGTTCGAGCAACGCCTCGATCGAGCACGCCTGCTGGTCCATCGTGGCATGTGGATCGCCGACGCGCTTGAATCGATCTGGCATCGTGGCGAGCGTGAAGTCCCCGGGCTCGCACGCATCGATTTCGTCCCACGAGAGCGGCGCCGAGACGCGCGCGTCCGGTTTCGGTCGCACCGAGTACGCGGCAGCGACAGTCCGGTCCTTGGCGTTCTGGTTGTAGTCGAGGAACACGCCGTGGCGTTCCTCCTTCCACCACTTGCTGGTTGCGAGATCGGGCGAACGCCGCTCGACCTCGCGAGCGAACGCGAGCGCGGCTCGACGCACCTCGGTGAACGTCCACTTGCGTTCGATACGCACGTAGATGTGCATTCCGCGCGATCCCGACGTCTTCGGCCAACCAACAAGGCCGAAATCGTTCAGCGTCGCATGGACGATGCCGGCGACCGTGCGAATCTGCGACCACTCGACACCAGGCACAGGATCGAGATCGATACGGAGCTCGTCGGGATGATCCAGGTCATGGTCTCTCACCGGATGAGGATGCAGCTCGAGGCACGCGAGATTCGCCATCCAGGCAAGCGCGGCCGGATCGCGCGGGACCACTTCCTCTGCCGTGCGCCCCGAGGGAAACTTCAGCGCGACAACCTCAATCCACGTCGGACGCGAGGACGGGGCGCGTTTCTGATAGAAGAACTCACCGTCGATGCCGTTGGGATAGCGGACGAGGACATTCGGTCGATTGCCGGCGGCCCGAATGGCGCCATCCGCAACCGCGAGGTAGTAACGAACGAGGTCGAGCTTCGTGTAGCCTGCGTCGGGGAACAGCACCTTGTTCGGATTAGAGACCGCAACTTCGCGTCCCGCGACTGTCAGGACCTCTGGCTCAGCTCGGCTCGCCACCCTCTCACTATAAGTGGGCAGCATGACCGGACCGGGTAAACCTTCGAGCCGGCGCTGTTTGCTACGATCGTTCCATGAAGACTTTCATTACGCTGAGCTCGGCGGCGCTGCTCGCGCTGAGCCTCGTGCACGCCCAGGTTCCGGCCTCGAACGCAAAGGCATCGTCATACTCCGCACCGAAAACACCCTGGGGCGAGCCCGATTTGCAGGGCACGTATACGAATAGCAACGAAAGCGGGATCCCCATGGTGCGTCCCGCCGAGTTTGCAGGCAAGAAGCCGGAAGACGTGACGCCGCAGGAGATGGCGCGCCTCGCGAAGGACCGCTCGGCCCGCATCGAGAAAACGGCGGAGACCATTGGCGGTACCGAAGACAACAATACCGGCGCGGGCCCTTCGCACTGGTACGAGAACTACAACCCGAAGAACAGCCGTCCGTGGATGGTTCTCGACGCACCTGACTACCAGGTTCCGCCGACGACGCAGGAAGCGAAGGATCGCGCGACGACGTTGAAGGCCTCGCGCGGCGGTGGCGACGGTTACTACAGCGGACCGTTCCGTGGTCCTGAGGAGTTCACGCCGTACGTGCGCTGCATCACGCGCGGCGTCCCCGGTTCGATGATGCCAGCGATCTACGGCAACTCGTACGACATCACACAGTCGCCGGGCTACGTCGCAATTCGGTATGAGATGGTGCACGAGACGCGGGTGATTCCACTAGACAACCGTCCGGCATCAGCCAATGCCTTCAAGAGTTACATGGGCGAAGCGCGTGGTCACTTTGAGGGCGACACGCTCGTCGTCGTCACGACGAACTACAAAGAGGCAGGCACCTATGGTGGCGCGTCGTCCGCGCTGAAAACGACTGAGTGGTTCAAGCCGACTGGCCCGAACACGGTGGACTGGTCGATCAGGTTCGACGATCCGCATACCTGGACGAAGCCTTGGAGCTTCGGAATGCTGCTGACACGCGACCCGCACTCCCAGGTGTTCGAGTACGCCTGTCATGAAGGCAACGAAGGCATGCGCGGCATGCTCAAGGCCGCGCGCGAGGCGGAAAAAAAGTAGAACTAACTGGGACTACGCAGCACTCAACTGAGTCCGTCGCGTTGCTCCTCGTACCACTCGTCATGGCGCGACCAGCCGTCACAGCGGAGACACTTCGTCCATCGCCACTGGTACTGACAACCCGGGCAACGCCCGCGTGTCGAGAATGTGTTCCACACGGTGCCGCATCCGCCCCAAAAGCCTTCCGGCGACGGGGTGCGCATACAGCACCACCGGCTCGAATGGCCCGGTTGCCACGCGCATAACGGGCATCGAATCCGAGCGCGCGCAGCGTCTTCGTCCCGGTTCACGTCGACGGTGATGTCAACGTCCTGCGTCGACTGGCGCTTCAGGAGCCACATACCCGTACCCACGTCACGGCCCCGATGTCGCTCGCACGAGACTCGCGACGAAGTCGCCGAGACTCGTTGGCTTTCGACCGAGCAGTCGCGAAAGATCGGGCGTTTCGCGCTCGTAAAGACCGGCTGCGATGAGATCGAACAGCCATCCATATGGGCCAGCCTCTGTGGACGGAATCTTCTCGATCGCGATCGACCGGCCGGTCGCGCGACTGACAGCCTCCGCCAGTTGAGCGAACGTCCACGGCGTTCCCGTGAGCTCCACCGGCTTGCCTTTCTCGCCCGTTCCGGTGAGGACCGTGGCAGCCGCGGCAGCGAGATCGGCGCGGCTGGCTGTATTGATGGCTTTCCCACCAGACGCATCTTTCAACCGCCCTGTGGCGATCGCATCCTGCAGTAATCCCTGGTTCACGAGTGAGTCTGTATAGAAAGGGTGACGGAGAAACGTTATCGTCAGCCCCGACTTCTCGAGGGCGCGCTCGGTCAGATAGTGCGCGTTGAAACCTCCCGGCTGTTCGTTCTGCGCGCCCACGAAGCTCGTGTAGGCCACGTGCCGAGCCTTGGCGCGCTTCGCGCCTTCGATCACTCGCTCATGTTGCGCCATCCGCGTCGGTGTATCGAATTCTGGAGAAGAGACGAGCAGCACATCGTTGATTCCTTCGAATGCCGCGTGCAGAGAGGACAGATCGTCGTAGTCGGCCTGGCGGACACTCACACCACGCGTGCGCCAGTCGCGCGCCTTTTCCGGATGACGCACCGCGACCGCGAGATCTTTAGCCGCAACTTTCTGCAGCAGCGCCTCGACGACGAGCCGACCGTATTGGCCAGTGGCGGCGGTGACGAGAATCATGGTCTTCCTCCCGACAACCGACAGTTTACCCAGCCTCGCCATTTACGCTGATTTCGATTGAGTCACGGTTGGGCTTGTGGTCTGATTCGTCGCCATGGCGACAGCACTCAAGAGCAGCCGATCATCGACCCCGGTCTCGCGCCGGTGGCAGACACACCGTGCCTTCTTCACAGGCCTCTCGCTGCTGATGGTGCTCGCCGTCTTTGTGGGCTTCTCGCGGAGCTACTACCTCAAGGGACTCTACGGCACGCCGGCGCTTCCCGCGCTCTTCCATGTGCACGGCCTCTTGTTCACCACCTGGATGGTCTTTCTCGTCGTGCAGACCGGCCTCGTTGCGACGAAGCGTACTCCCGTTCACCGCCGCCTGGGTGTTGCCGGTGGCGTGTTGGCGCTCGTGATGACCATCGCCGCGATGGCGATGACGATGGACCAGGCGCGACGCGGCGCAGCGGCTCCGACAGAGATGGGGTTGGCGTTCACGATTGTTCCGTTCTTCACGGTCGTCGTCTTCCCTGTACTGGTCGGCGCTGCGCTGTTCTATCGGCGTCAACCGGAGACGCACAAACGCCTCATGTTGATCGCGACTTTGGAATTGGTCACGGCGGGCGTGGCTCGCATCCCGGGGGCCGGCAGCATGCCGCTGTTCTTCGTGCTGACCGATATCGGCCTCGTCGCAATCCTTGTCTACGACGTGATTGCGCGCGGGCGACCGCACACGGCCACCGTCTGGGGTGGACTGTTCCTGATCGCGACGCAATTCATACGTACGACGGCGGGCGGCACTGCGACATGGATCGCGCTCGCACGAATCCTGGCGCAATAGCCGCCCGGCACGCGCTCTACTTCACCGGCTTCATGAACTGGTGGACGGCATACGCGGCGATCCTTCGTCCGTGGTGTACGCCTCTCTCGACTGCGTTCCGGAAGTGAATGCCGATGTAGATCCGCGACACGGCGTTCTCGTCCGCGGCCTGCGAGAAGCTCGAATATGAGCGGATCACCGGCGTCGCGTCCGTGCACGTCCCTCCGGGAGGGACCGTCGTGCTGCATGCCGTGAACGACACATCGTCAGTGCCAAACACTTGTTTCAGGATCTCTGCAGCTACTCCGCCCTGCGTCGCGTGGCCCGAGTCGTGATCAGGGATTGGGTAAGTTGGTTGCAGCGGTGTCCAAGTCGAATCGCCTATCGTAGCTGGGTTGCCATCGTTATCGCCTTCCCGGATCGCCGTGATCGGGCGCCAGAAGCTGTAGTGATATTTGACTTCCCACGATGCGATGTAGCCGTCCGCCATGGCTATATTCAACAACCCGAACAACCGTGCGTTCTCCCACAGATCGAAACCCCGGTCGAGCGACACCGCGCGCGCGAGGCGATTCCACCCCAACGGCGAGCTCTCGATCCAGAACAGCCCGATTTCAGTCTGGTCGGGAGTTCGGGTGCTCGGCGTGGTGATGTCATCGCCGCCAATCAGCTCGATCTCGTTGTAATCGTCCGCGTACCTTTTGCTGCTGAGCGGGTACGGCGGGCCGGACCAGAACTGCCCGCTGTGCTGCAAGACGAATGGCCTCACGTCGCCGTAGTTCGATCCGAACGCTAACGGCGGACCATCGGGCGTAAATCGCCACTCACCGGGCTCGGTCCCCTGCGGATAGCCGAAGTCGAGCCACGTCACCGTATCGAATTTGTCGTCGGCGCGCAGCTTGACAATGGCAGCTGCCGCGGCCTGTCCCACCGCTACGCCGGCGGTCTTGGCGGGTCCGTTGGGTATGGCCGCAAGTGCCGCGGCATACAGGGCATTGGCCTGCGCGATCCCACTTGCCACACACGCCGGCGATTCCGGCAGTCCAGCGATCACTGCAACGAGCACGTCGCGTGCCGCCGCGGCTACAGCGGCGTCCGGGGAGGCAGGTCCGTTCAGTCTCGCGTTGAAGGCGTACGGACGCGATCGGCGATCGATAGCATTCACCGCGTCGTGAACTGCGACGTGGACCATGGCATACATGCGGGACTCGGCGAGGCCGTTCCCGCTGATGTGTATACATGCCGCGGTCGCCGCTTTCGCAGCGTTCTCGTTCCACAGGGTCACGGCGTCGGCGGAAGCCGCGCTCGGCCATAGGATGAGAAGCGATAGGCACAGACCGATGCTCTGGGCGATTTGGTTCTTCATAGTCCCCCTTTCGAGGCACCCGCGGGCATTCGAACACCACCGTCTTCATCTAGATAAGCGGAGTCAAGACCGTTCAACTTCAATGAGAGCCTTGGAGATCAACAACGGACTTCGTCTACCAAACGAACGCAGAGAATCCAGATGTCACGTTTCGTTCGGACATCGTAAAGGAGAACTGCTTCGCGATTGCGACCTAAAGGTGGAAAGAGTGTTGCAACGGAAGAGCTGCTTTCGCGTGCTACCAGCTCACTGACGAGAACACCGCGCACGGGCGACGGGCGCACGTCGCCCCGAAGCGCTGACGTCGACGCGGGTGTAAAGCACCCGCTCTACGGAGGCGGGAGAATCCGAGAGCAGACGAAGCGGGTTATCTTACCGTTGAGGGCGGACTTCCCTGCCGCTGCGTCGCAGGTGGCGTCAGCGTGAAGTTCACTGTCACGGTCATGAGGACGGGCACCGCAACGCCGTTGATGACCGTCGGGGTGTACTCGAATTGTCGAACAGCGTCCATTGCCGCTTGATCGAGGAGCGGAATCGATCGCAGGACCCTCACATCGGTAACCTTCCCATCCACACCGATCGTCGCCTCCATGATCACGATGCCCTGCACACCGGCCGCCTGCGCCTCCGGCGGATAGGGTGGAGTCACTCGCTTGGTCTGTGTGGGCGGTTTGATGTCGCCACCCACGCGGATGGGCTGCGGCGCCGTCAGCTTGAATTCGACGGCCACGCTGATGATGACGGGCACGCGCGCGCCGTCGACGACCGTGGGCTCATACACCCATTGGCGCACCGCGTCAGCAGCAGCGCTCTCGAGCGCGGGAATCGATCGTGTCACGCGAACGTCGCTGATCTTGCCGTCGACGCCGATGGTCGCTTCGAGCAGGACCACTCCCTGGACGCGCGATGACAACGCGGCTGCCGGGTACTCTGGGCTGACTCGGCTGATCAGCTTCGGCGCTTTCACCGCGCCGCCCACGCGGACAGGTGCGGGAGGAGGAGTGGCTTTCGTCGCCTCCTGGAACCGGCGCGCGGCGTCGACATACGCGCGTGCCGCATCAGCGGACTGACCTCGTTTGGCGAGGCCATCCCCGTCAGAGAATCGACCATCTCCGGCCGCGTACACCGCGGTTCCACGACCGTTAGCGGACAGAGCGCTGCGCCGCGCGGCCGTCGCGCGGTCGCGTGCGCTCGCAACGAACTCTGCGAGCAGGCGATCGTTTGCTTCGACGGGGCCGAGCGGCGCGGCCGCCGCCATGCTGGCAAGCGCGATCTCGACGTCACCACGTTTCCACGCGTCCGCTGCCTGGGATCGAAGTAGATCGCCGGGCGAGGGACCCCCAGTGTTCGCCGCTGCTGGCGCGGGCGCCCGTCCTTGACCCTCGGGTGGTGGGGCCTGACCAGAGGGTGCAACCGTCGCAGCCGGAGCCGGAGCCGGAGCCGTAGCCGTTGCTGGAGGCGACGGGGGCGCCGGCGGTGTGTCGGCCGAGTCGCTTGATTGGTTGACCGGACTCTTCAGTCGCCACGCGCCGGCAGCCGCGATCAACACGACAACAGCAACGGCAGCCAACTTGAGCGGACGAGTGCGAGGCGACGCGGCCGGTTGAACCGATGCCGGTGCTCCACTGCCGGATGAAGGATTACGGCGCGGGATAACAAGCGTCGGCGATGTGACTGGCGCCGGCACCACTAACGGAACTGGCTCCGTTACTGGAACGGCGGCGTCGACGCTCCGCGCCATCGCTTGCCGAACAGTGTCGAGATCGCGACGAATGGCGCCGCAGTCCGCGTATCTCTCGTTCGCCTGTTTCGCGAGGCAGCGGTTGATCACCCGGACGAGAACCGGGTCGATCCCGGGACAGAGCTCCTCGATCGGCTGCGGATCCTGGAAGCCGATGTGACGAAGAATCTCGGGAAACGATTGTCCGAACGCCTGTTTAGTCGTGAGCAGCTCGTAGCCGACCAGTCCCGCCGAAAAAATATCGGCGCGGGCATCGACCACCTGGCCGGCCAGTTGCTCCGGCGACATGTAGTTGATCGTGCCGAGCACCACGCCGGTGCGGGTGAGGCCGCCATCGCCGAGCCGCGCAATACCGAAGTCGAGGATCCGGACCACGCCCTCGCTGTCCACCATCACGTTCGACGGCTTGATGTCGCGATGCACGACCCCTTTTGAATGGGCGTACTGAAGGCCAGCCAGCAACTGATCGAACAGCTGCAGCCTCTCAGCGATCGGCACCGCTCGTCGACTGATGACGATGTCCGCAAACGTCTCGCCTTCGATGTACTCCATGACGATGAAGGGCCGCTCGAGAAACGTGCCGGTCTGGAAAATCGTGACGATGTTCGTGTGACGGAGCGCGCTGGCCGATCTCGCTTCCGTATTGAATCGCCCTCGCAGCTCGTCGCTGTCGAACCCCTCATGGAGCAGCTTGATGGCGACGAGGCGATCGATGTCGGGATCGCGGGCCAGGTAGACGCTGCCCATACCGCCCCGACCCAGGCGGCGCAGCACGTCGAACTTGTCGATCCGTTGAACAGACGGTGGCACCATGGGGTCAGGGACGGTACGGCAAAACAAAGTCGATCTTACGGCAATCGACCGGCACTGCCGACCGAGCCCGATCGCAGCTGTGATAGTTCTCGCACATGGTCCGCTCGAGCGCTCCACGTTTCGATGGCGTCGAGGCGCGTCTTTGGACCCGCCTTCGATCTATTACGGGTCACATGTGAGTGAGGATGATCGTGAGCCAGAGGGTCGGTCGTCCAGTGCGAAAAAATTTTCGCGATCGTCAGCTCTGGGGTAGCATGCGGCCACGTGGAGGATCTATGCCAGGCAGGCAATTCATTCAGACTTCGCATCTCAATGTTCTCATCCTCGTCACCATCGCCGTCATAGGGGTGCCGACGCTCGGCTTCGGCCAATGGCTGAAATATCCAACGGCGGACGTGCCCAAGAACGCCGACGGCACACCGAACCGCAACGCTCCCACGCCGCGGATGCCCGACGGCAAGCCCGACTTCTCGGGCCTCTGGCACGCGACGAATCCCCAACGGTGCGGAGGCGGCGGGAGTCAGTTCATCGAGTGCGGCGTCGAGATCGGTGGGTCACCGCTTGGCGGCAACCTCGGGCGGAACCTGCCCGAAGGCCTTCCCTATCAGCCGCACGCGGCCAAGATGGCGAAGGAGCGCAGGGCGGACGACAGTCGCGACGATCCGCACGTGCGCTGCCTGCCCGACAACCCGCCGCGTGCGTGGACCCTGCCGCACCTGACGAAAATCATCCAGACGCCGAGGCAGCTCGCGCTGCTTTACGAAGTGAACGCGATGTACCGGCAGATCTTCACCGACGGCCGTCCGTTCCCGGAGGATCCCACGCCGGCGTGGAATGGCTACTCGGTGGGCACCTGGGAAGGTGACACGCTTGTCGTCCGCACGCAGGGCTTCCGTGACGATCTGTGGATCGATACCGGTGGCAGCCCGATGAGCGACATCGCCAAGATGACCGAACGGATCTCCCGTCCGAACTACGGGACGCTCAACATCGAGCTGACCATCGACGATCCGAAGAACTACACGAAGCCATTCTCGGTCAGCCTGAGCCAGCACATCGAGCTCGACACGGAACTAGTCGACGAGTTCTGTCTCGAGAATGAGAAGTCGTACGAGCGGATGCAGCGATCGCGAGGGCTGGAATAGGTCATGACGCGTTTAGCGCGCAGGCTTCTGCCTGCGCGTCAGTCACGCTGCGGTGTCTTCCGTCGCAGCGGAAGCAGCGCGCGAAGCCGTTCCTCCCGCAGCCAGAGTCCCGCCCACGCCAGCAGCGCCGTCGTCAGTGGAACGAGGACCGGATACGGTTCCTGGAGTCGTGTGTATTGCGAGATCGCCCCACCAAGATAGCCGGTCAGCAACACCACTCCTAGAACCGCTGTCGGTGGAGTCAGGTACAGCACGACGCACGTGAGTTGAATGATCGCGATGCGCGGCAACATGCTCGGATCCCAGCCAATCCTTCCCCACTCCTTGACGTACCAGGGATCGAAGGTCAGTTTCCACCGGGCGCTCATGAGCAAGACCGAGACGGACGCGACGGACAGAGTCCACCCGATCCAGG
Organism: Vicinamibacterales bacterium; assembly: GCA_035649635.1. Classification (GTDB taxonomy): domain Bacteria; phylum Acidobacteriota; class Vicinamibacteria; order Vicinamibacterales; family UBA2999; genus Gp6-AA40. The sequence continues at coordinate 10,430 of DASRJE010000195.1, forward strand.
GAAGCCACCAGCTCAAACGAGCGGGGTGCGCGTGAACAGCAACGGTACTCATACGTTCCTCCGTCGACCTCACGAAGCGCACATCGTAACAGAGTGTTGCTGGCCTTCTATAATGTGCGCACCGTGAGGATCACCAGCATGCGTCAGCCGCTTCTATTCGTGTGTGCCGCCTTGATCGTGGCCGCTGCAATTACGCTCGACGCGCAATGGATCAAGCTTCCAACGCCTGGCCTTCCGAGATTGCCCGACGGCAAGCCAAACCTGACTGCGCCCGCGCCCCGCACAACGGACGGCAAGCCCGACTTGTCCGGGTTGTGGCAGAACGACGGCGGCGATCGCTACTACAACAACGTCACTTCCGATCTCGCGCAAGGTGACGTGGCGCCGTGGGCTCACGAGCTCTACGTGACACGGCAACTCGAGTTCGGCAAGGACAGCATGGAAACGCTCTGCCTGCCACTCGGTCCCGCCTACCTGACGACCCGGTATCGAATGAACCGCATCGTGCAGGCACCCTCCTTGATCGTGATGGCCTACGACGATGGGATGCATCGCGAGATCTTCATGGACGGGCGATCGCTCGAAGCGGATCCCAACCCGACGTGGATGGGCTATTCGGTGGGACGCTGGGTAGGCGACGTGCTGGTCGTTGAAAGCAACGGCTACACCGATCGGTCGTGGCTCGACTTCGGCGGCCACCCGCACACCGAGCAACTGCGGATCACTGAGCGCTACACGCGGCGCGACGTCGGACATATCGACGTGCAGGTGTCGATGGTCGATCCGAAGGTGTACGCGAAACCCATCACGTTCACGATGCCGATGACGCTGCAGGCCGACACGGAGATGCTCGAGGGTTTCTGCGAAAACCATCACAAAAGCCGCGAGCGCATGAAGACGACCAAACCAGCTCAGGTGGTAGAGGTTCCGGCGGCCACCTTGTCACGCTACGTGGGCACGTACGACGTTGAGGGCGAGGGCCAGAAGCACGTCGTCGGCGTGACGCTGGAGAACGGCACGCTCTTCTTCGACTACGACGGCAAGGGCAAAGAGGCGCTGATCGTGCTGTCACCGGAGCGGTTCTCCTGGTCCGGGTCGATCGTGGAATTTTCGACGGCCCCCGACGGCACTGCACATATGCGGATTCGATACGTGGAGCTCGACGAGCGCGGGCCGCGGCGAAGGTAATACTGCCGGGAGGAGAATGGGTTAGAGTGTCACCGCGCGCCGTGTGGCTCGGCCGCACGTTCGAGCGTCGATGAGGGGAGCGAAATATGTGCGATCAGGATCATTTTGAGGAAGATCGACTGGAGTACGAATCGAGCGGATTGGTCACGCGGCGACAGTTCGGTGCCCTGGTAGCGGCGGGCGTGGCGCTGACGTTGCCACAGGTCGTCAACGCGGTCGCGGTGACCGAAATGGACGTGACGATCAAAACGCCGGACGGCACCTGCGACGCCTACTTCGTGCATCCGACGACGGGGACGGCTCCCGGTGTTCTCGTGTGGCCGGACATCTTCGGGCTGCGGCCGGCGTTCCGTCAGATGGGCAAACGGCTCGCTGAAACGGGCTATTCAGTGGTCGTGATTAACCCGTTCTATCGCGCCCAGAAAGCCCCGACGGCGCCAAAGGGCGGAGCAACTCCGATACAGGAGGTGCTGCCTTTCGCAAAGGCGTTGAGCGAGACGACTCACATGACCGACGCGAAAGCGTTCATCGCATGGCTCGATCAGCAGCAGTCGGTGGCGAAGAACAGGAAGATTGGCACCCAGGGTTATTGCATGGGTGGTCCGATGGCGTTCCGCACCGCGGCAGCGGTGCCGGATCGCGTCGGCGCGGTCGCGTCATTCCACGGCGGTGGTCTGGTGACCAAGGAGCCGAACAGCCCGCATCTGCAGGCGTCGAAGACCAAGGCCAGCCTTCTCATCGCGATCGCATCCAACGACGACATGCGGTCACCTGATGAAAAGAACGTCCTGAAAGAGACGTTCGCGAAGTCGGGTCAGGCGGCGGAAATCGAAGTGTATTCGGGTGCGCACGGCTGGTGCCCACCGGATTCGCAGGTCTACAACATGGCAGACGCCGAGAAGGCCTGGAGCCGATTGCTCGAGCTCTACAAGAAGGCCCTTTCTTCCTAAAGACGTCGTTCGGGTTGGCGCTCGGATGTGAGCGCCAACCTGAATTTCTGCATCTCGAATTCCTAGCCTGGGAGGATCGTCATGATCGCCAGCATCGCCCTCATGCTCGTCAGCGCCGCGGCTTCCACAACAACGTGCGAGAGTCTGACCAACGTCAAGTTGGACAAGGCTACGATCAGCAGCGCGCAAATGGTGGCCGAAGGTCCCGCGCCGGCGCGAGCAGGGGGTCGTGGTCAAGCAGCCAACGCTGCGACACCGCCAGCAAAGCCAGCGATGATCCCCGCGCATTGTCGAGTTCAACTCGTTCTCAAACCGACGGCTGACTCACTAATCAACATGGAGATCTGGCTCCCGCCCGCGGACAAGTGGAACGGGAAGTTCATGGGCGTGGGTAACGGCGGTTTTGCCGGGTCGATCCAGGGACTGAACACCGAGATGCCACAGGCGCTGCGTCTCGGCTACGCCACGGCCGGCACGGACACTGGTCACCAGGAGCAGGGCGGAGCGTGGGCAATCGGGCATCCCGAAAAGATGATCGACTTCGGGTATCGCGCGACGCACGAGATGACGCTGAAGGCGAAAGAGATCGTCAAGGCGTTCTACGATCGCAGCGCGCAGTACTCCTACTTCAAGGGCTGCTCGACCGGCGGCCGCATGGCGCTGATGGAAGCGCAGCGATACCCCGACGACTACGACGGCATCATCGCCGGCTCGCTTGCCAATCGCCACATCCACATGTGGACGGCGGGGATCGAACGGAACATCAGCCTGTCGCGCAACCCGGACCGGGCGATCAGCAGCGAACAGGCGGCGCTCGTCAACAACCTGGTGACGAATACGTGTGACACGCTCAAGGAAGGGTTCCTGAACAACCCACGCGCCTGCAAGGTGGACTTCTCCTCGCTCAAGTGTAAAGCGGGAGCATCGGGCAACTCGTGCCTGACCGATGCGCAGATGAAGACGGTCGAGACGTTCTATGGCGGCGTGAAGAACTCGAAGGGCGAGCTGATCTTTTCCGGCCAGGCGCTGGGCAATCCGATCGGCGCGCAGCAGCCGACCAATCAGGCCCCCGGCAATGTGTTCGATCTGGTCCGCATCGCCTACAACGATCCCAACGTCGACTGGCAGAAATTCGACCTCGAGCGCGACATGAAGTTCCTCGATGAGAAGATCGGCTACGTCGACGCCGTTAATCCCGACTTGGGCAAGTTCAAGGCGAGCGGCGGCAAACTCCTGATCACTCACGGATGGTCCGACACCGGCATCACTCCGGAAACGTCGATCTGGTACTACGAATCAGTGCTCAACAAGATGGGCAAGAACCAGAGCGACTGGGTGCGGCTGTTCATGGCGCCCGGCATGGGGCATTGTGGCGGCGGCCCGGGCGTGAACACCTTCGATTCGATCGGCACGCTCGAGAAGTGGGTCGAGAAGGGTGTCGCCCCCGACACGATGCTCGGCACCGGCGCGAACGGCATGACTCGCCCACTCTGCCCGTACCCGCAGTACGCGGAGTACAACGGCACCGGCGATCTCAAGGACGGCAAGAACTGGTCGTGCAAGGCGCCGGCGAGTCACTAGCGCTCTTCAAATGGGACACGGCTATCGTTCAGCCAGTCACCTGCTGGCTGAACGATTCGGTCTTGCGAGCTGCTGGAACGCTCGCGACGAAGCAACGCGGTACTGGTTGGCGTAGGCGTCGTGGTTTCGTTCGAGGTCGGCGAGACGGTACTCGTAATTCACGGTCAGACCATAGGAACGCAGCAGCCCGGTAGCCGAGGTATCCCCCATCCAGTTGAGGCGCTCCAGCCGCGCGCCGTTGGCAAGGTGAAAACGCGCGACGGAATCCTGCGCGCCCACGCCGGCATCGGTGGAGATCAGGTAACGCGCACATCGTTCCATCATCTCCGCCTGGAGGGCGCTCGAAGTACCAGCGATGTCAGCGACGGTGACGGCGTCACCTTTCGCAACCAGGGCCGCGAGCACAGGTGAGATCGACTTCGGCGCCATGGCCGCGCGTTCCGCGAGCCATGCGCGAAACCCCGGGATCGGCGAGAGCGTGGCAAACGTCCGGACGCGCGGAAACTCCTTGCCCAGATCCTCAACCACCTGCTTGATGAGGACATTGCCGAACGAGACACCCCTGAGCCCTTTCTGGCAGTTGGTGATCGAGTAAAAGATGGCGCATGTGGCGTTCGAGGGATTGTCAACCGGCGAGTCAGGGTCGAGCAGCGGCTGCACCCTGGCCACCACCGTGCGGGTCAACGCCACCTCGATGAAGATCAATGGCTCCTGCGGCAACGCGGGATGGAAGAAGGCATAGCACCGGCGATCCGACTCCAGGCGCCGCCTGAGATCACGCCACCCCTGGATCTGATGCACGGCTTCATACTGAATGAGCCGCTCGAGGACGACGGCCGACGTTTGCCAGTCGATGCGCTGCAACGTCAGGAAGCCGCGATTGAACCACGACCTGAACAGGTGGGTGAGATCAGCGTCGATCTCGGCGCGACGTGGATGGTCGGCCAGTGTCGGCAACAGTCGCCGCCGCATGTCGACCAGAACGGCGGTTCCTCCCGCCGCCATGTTGCAACGCCGGAACAACTCCTGCCGTGGAGGTTCTACCGTCTCTTGCAGCGCCTGCAGATTGCGTGGCGACGCGTCGAGCCGATACGCCTCTGCCACCTGGCGAACCGCTTCAGGATCGACCGAGAAAGCCTCGGCAAGCCGATCGAAGAAGCGCTCGACCTGGTCTTCGTCAAGGCATTGGTAGGCGCTGAGGACCTCGGCGGCGACACGGGCGCCGGAAACCTCGCCGCGCTCCGAGAGCAGTGCGCGGCAAAGATCGATCGCGTGCTCGACGTCGCGGGCCTTCGCGATTTGAGCGCGGGCGTGATTGCGTTTCAGCGGGCGAAGAATGCGAGCGAGATCGATCGGCACGTGACCTCTGAGACGGAGAGCCCCTTTGCTCGATTGTAGGCCGCGCGAGCCTCGCGCGTGTGTCGAGATGTTTACGCGATTGCCAACATCTCATAGGAAAGCGGCGGAAAAGGGCTCAACTTAGAATCGCAGCCGGAGTCCGCCGCCGGCCCTGGTGCCGCCTGCTTTCACGTCCTGGCTGACGGCGGCACCCTCGATTTCAACGCTGGCACGCGAGAACTGGAACAGGCCGCCGATGCCGACGCGCTGGGTGAAGAAGTAGGCAACGTCCACCCCGGCATTGAACCCGATGGACGATCCGTCCGCGCTGAGCGTGGATGCGGTGCCGAAACTGGCCTCATCGAACGGATACGAGTCGACCCAGGTGAAGTCGGTGACCAATTCCTGGTCGACCTTGAAGAAAGACGGACCGCCGAACACGGTGAACTGGAGGCGCGGCCCAACCGGCGCGATGACCTGTGCCTGCACGTGCACCGCGAGTTCGGCACGACTGAGGCCGATCACGTCACCGGTCACCGTGCGCGGGTGATTGAAGTAGAACGGATGCGGCACGGAACCGTTCAGGCTCGAGGTCGTGGAACGCGAGAACCGGGTGAGACCGGCACCGATCGCAAAACGGCGTGACAACGTCACTCCACCACCGACATCGAACGTGGGGCCGCCCTTGACCTCGTACTCCGACGTAAAGCTTCCGTCCTCGGCATTCGCGCGAAGGGTGGAGGTTTTCTCGAAGTCATTGCCGGTCACCTGGTAGCCGCCGTTCACGACAATGAAGCCGCGGCCCAGGACCGTTCCGGTCTGAGCGACGGCTGGAGATGCGGATGCGAGCATCGCTATCAGAACGATTGGCGTCAGGTTCAGCAGTCGAGTCATCTCGGGAGTCCCTTACGTTGTAGAGAGGTGGGTCTTTCCTGGCCTGAGCCATGTCGAAGGCAGACCCGCCTGCCCAGTGGCTAATTCATGAGGCCGACGGCCTGCATCGCCTGACGAATCGCAACGGCGGCAGTGCTGTTCGCGCCATACAGATCCACCGCCGCCTGGAACGTTGCCAAAGCGGCAATGCGCATGCTCGGCACGTTCGGCATGATCACAGTCATCGCCCGGAAAAAGGCTCTTTCGATCTGTGCGCGGTTAGCGGCGCCGACACCCTGGACCGTCAACCCTGAGGTCGCGTTCCGGCCACCCTCAATCGCCAGGTAGAACGCGTGACTGAGGATCGTCGAGTTCAGATGCACTCCGCCGGCATCGGCTGATGGCACCACCGCCACTTGATCGCCGACCAGCACCCACGGCACCGGGGTGATCGCGATCGGATTCGAGGTCGTGCCCACCGCGATCGCTGCCATGAAGCTGAACGCTCGGCTGGCATGATCGGGATACGGGATGGTTCCCAGCGACGAAGGCATTGCGACCATCGAGGCGGGCGCATCGGCGGCTCGAGCGGCGCCGAGCCCGGCGAGGTCCTCCCCCAGCTTGTAGTCGGCTTGCATGGAGCCTGTTCCCGCAGGCTGGTGGAAGAACTCGGCGGCGATCCCGAAGATGTCGGAGAACCCTTCATTGATCGCGCCGGGGTAATTGGAGACAAGGACAAAGCGACCGGCGTTGCATAACATCGGGAGCTGCCTGCCGGCGATGGTCACGCTGGCCGAGTCACACGATAACGACGAGCCGCCAACCGTCACGGCGGTTGGTCCAAACCGATCGATGAACAACGCGCCCAGCAGCCCCATGCCAGTACGCTGCACGAGCGACGCGTTCGTCACGCCGTGCATCATCTCGTGGGCAACGACGTCGAGCGTCGTCATCGGCGTTCCGCCAGTGGTGCGCCCATACACGAACATGCCTCCGCCATCGGCGCCGAAGGGCGGAGCGATGAAGAACGCGTTGTTGATGAGCCCGGTGTGCACGGCGGACGTGATCGTGCCGCGCCGGTTATCGATCCCGGTCCAACTCACTTGCTTGAACAGGTAGTCCTGCATCCATCCCGCGTGCACGTGCGTGTCAACGACAGGCGGATCCGCCCAGGTGTTGTCGGCATCCACGGAGTAGTCGCCTTCGACGGGCGCGCCCGGAGGCACGAGCAGCCGATTCAGCGCCAATTCCGATCCGCGCGTATCGAATGTCCGGATCGGAGCGGGCCGCAGCTGATCGTGCGCGCGGAATCCTCCAGCCACCTGCGTCGTGCTCATCTTCTTCGCGTCGCCGAGCGCGCCGGTGCCAGTGCCAATCTGCGTCTGCGTCTGTATCTCGTCGATGGTCAAGAGCACGCTTCCCGTAGCCGCATCGACGATGTACGTCTTCAGGTCGCTCATGGTTGCGCGATACGCGAGCCGATACGCTCCGTCAAGGTTCGGAAAGATCACGAGCTGCGGCGCGTCGCCCACGAGGCGAGCGCCGGTCGACTCCGCGAGCCGAAGAGCGATCTGGTTGGCGCTCAGCGCCGCGGCGGAATCGATGGAAATGTTCTCGAAGACGTTACCAATGATCGAGACCGAGACGCCCTGCGCCGATTGTCGGGAAAGGCTTCCGCCGTAAACGGGGATGTTCTGGTAGTACTGCGCGAGCGTTTCGTGCGTGCGCCCGCCGATGTCCGGATCGGGATACGAGCTCAAGGCGACGAACTGCCGGGCACGGACCATCTGGTTGATGCGCGCATCCCACTCCCGCAGCTCAGTAGGGGTGGCCGCATTCACGGCAAGAAGCCCTGGCCGGCCTCCCGTGCTGACAGGCGCCTGCGCCGGCAGCGTGGTCGTTGCCAGAAACAGGAAACAGACCAATATCCGCAGTCGATGGGAGACCCCCATACCGCTTTCCTCTCGAAACCGTTTCAGTCGTTTAGGAACCAACGCGGGGTCAGACGAGTTCCAACCGGGCGACGCGTCCCCGGAAGAAACAACGTGCGGTGTCGACGTTCCGAACAGCAGATAATGCCACCGTCACCAAGGTCGCCAGTCGTGCCGCAAGGAGTTCTTATGCGCTGGGTTTTGCTCCTGACAATCGCGCTCCTGCCAGCAGGCGCCGCTGCACAAAACCCGGTGCCAACGCCGGCGGCGTGCGAACGGCTCGCCTTGTTGTCGTTGCCGAACACGACGATTACCCTGGCGCAGGTGGTGACGGCGGGAGGTTTTGCTGTGCCGGTGAACCCGGCAACGAGAGGTGGGGGCGGCTCTTCTGCGCTGGCCGGCACTCTCGGCCCGGTTCCCGACGTCCCGGGGAGAGTGACGGCCAACACTGCTGGTCTCGGGCTCGGTTACAACGGCGGCCGCGGCATCCCGCCATTCAGCGCACTTCCCGCCTTCTGCCGCGTGGCGGCGACGCTCAAACCGTCGCCCTCGTCTGACATTCACATGGAACTGTGGATGCCAGTCAGCGGATGGAACGGCAACTTCCGTGGGACGAGCCCAAACGGCCTGGGCGGCGTCATCAACTACAACGCGATGGCCGTTGGTCTCACCGACGGCTTCGCGGTCGCGAGCACCGATACTGGCCATCAGGGGGGCGAGACCGCCTGGATGCAGGTCGCGGACAAAGTGACCGACTTTGCCGGACGCGCCATGCACGAGACGACAGTCGCCGGCAAGGCGCTCGCCACCGCCTACTACGGCAATGCTCCCAGGTACTCGTACATGATTGAATGCGGTGGCGGTTCGGCCGCCGCGCTGCACGAAGTCCAGAAGTACCCCGCCGACTACAACGGCATCGTTGTCGGCGGCCACGCCGCGCATCTCACGCGACAGATCTTCGGACAGATGTGGCCCTGGCTGGCGACGCATCCGAATGGCGTCGCGATTCTGCCAACGGCGAAGCTGCAGGTGCTTCACGCGGCGGTACTCGACAAGTGCGACCTGCTCGACGGAGTCAGGGACGGCCTGCTCGAGAATCCGACTCGCTGCACGTTCGACCCGAAGGAGATCGAGTGCCGGTCATCCGGAGCCGACGGGCCGAATTGCCTGACGACGGCACAGGTCGAAGCGGTGCAGAAGATTTACGCGGGACCGACCAATCCACGAACGAACGAAAAGGTCTGGTCGCCGCTCTATCGGGGCAGCGAGCTGGACTGGAGTTTCTTCAGCGAGTCAGCGGCCCCGATCGGCATCGCAACCAGTGCGTTGCGAATGATTCTCGGCGACCCGGCGTGGGACTATCGAACGACGCCTGTCGATTTCGATCGTCACGTCGCGCTCGCAGACCGGTCGGAGATCGCACGTCTCAACGCATCCAACCCCGACATCTCGGCGTACGTGCGAAAGGGCGGAAAGCTGATTCTCTCGGGCGGGTGGAACAACGCCCTCGTCCCGGCGGGTGCTGTCCTCGATTACTACAACAACGTGCAGGCACGGATTGGTATCGAGGACACGAGGAAGAGCGTGCGCTTGTATATGGTGCCGGGCATGATCGAATGCAATGGCGGACCGGGCACCGACACGTTCGACATGCTCTCCGTGATGCGACGCTGGGTCGAGCGCAACGAGTCGCCAGACGAAGTCATGGCATCACGCGTCGAGCACGGGAAGGTCGTGCGCACACGTCCGCTCTGTCCCTACCCGCTAGTGGCCACCTATCGAGGCACCGGCAGCCCCGATGAGGCACGCAATTTCGTCTGCAAGTAGGCATTCGAAGATGCGCGGACCGAAGACCGGGTTAGTATCTACCTCCTGGAGGACGCCGATGGATCGGATCAGACGCAAGATACTGAAGGCCGGCACCGCGGCAACGGCGATGGCGGCGGCACCACGCGTATTCGCGCAGACCGGGCAAGGAGAAACGGCCATGTCCTTCTACGAAAACGGTCCCGTTCGCATCCACTACGAGGTGGCCGGTTCGGGCTTCCCGTTACTGCTCATCGCCGGTGGCGGATTGAACTCGACGATCGCCGGCTTGAAGCGCGGCGATCCATTCGACCCGATCCAGGAATTCAAGGGCGAGTACCGCTGCATCGCCGCCGATCTGCGCAATGCCAACGGCGGCCAGTCGTCCGGCCCGCTCGAGATCGACCGCCCGTGGGATGCGCATACCGACGACCAGCTCGGTGTGATGGATCACCTGCGCATCGACAAGTTCATGGTGATGGGCTTCTGCATCGGTGGCCCCTTCATCTGGAACCTGCTGGAGCGCGCGCCCAATCGTGTCGTCGCCGCGGTGCTCGCGCAGCCCAGCGGCTCGCGTCCGGAGATGCGCGACCTCTTCTACGACAACAACATGAAGGGGTGGGGACCCGAGCTGGTCAAGCGGCGCCCCGACGTCACGATGGAGACGGTCGACAAGTACCTGACCAAGATGTACCGCACAAATCCCGACTTCGTCTTTACCGTGACGCGTGATTTCGTGCGCAAGTGTCAGACGCCGGTCTTGATCCTGCCGGATGACATCCCGGCGCATCCGTACGCCGTGGCGATGGAGGCCGCCATGCTCGCGCCGAAGGCCGAAGTGAGCATCTTCCCGTGGAAGGAGCCGAAGGAACGAATTCCGCTCGCCGTGCGGCAGATACGTTCATTCCTTAAGGCGCATCGGCCTTCTTCGACCTAGGCAGGGGTGTCGCCGCGTCACTCGTAACGCAGCGCGACCGTCGGGTCCACGCCCACGGCCCGTCGTGTCGGGATCAGACACGCGACCAGGGCGACAACCGTCAGTCCGATCGTCACAATCGTGAACGTCAGAGGATCGGTCGGACTGACCTCGAAGAGCTCCGAAGCAAGTACTCGGGTCAGCCCCATCGCCCCGGCCAGCCCCAGCACAAGCCCGATCCCAATCAGGATCACCGCACGCAGCATCACCAGCCGCATGACGCGCGTGCCGCCAGCGCCGAGCGCCATCCTGATACCGATCTCACGTGTCCGCTGCGCGATGGTGTAGGCCATGACGCCGTAGATGCCGAGCGCCGCCAGCAGCCCGGCGGCAGCGCCGAAGATGCCGAGCAGCGTCGCATACAGTTCCAGGCCGCGCGACTGCTGACCGAGATACTGCTCTACGGTGCGAATGTTGCCGGCCGGCTTGCCGCGGTCGATCTCAGCCACCGCCCTCCGGACCGCTGGCGCAAGCGCCATCGGCTCGCCATCGCTGCGGATGACGAACGCCATCATCGCGCGATAGTCCCAGGATGGACCCTGCCATCGATCCTGCTGTTGAAGGTGCGGCACGTACATCATCGGCGTCGGTTGACGTTGGAAGCGTCCGATCACGCTGTCGCCGACCACGCCCACGATCACGCGCGGCTGTTCGTTGGGAACGAAATCGAGCGTCACGCTCTGCCCGATCGGATCCTGCCCTTCCCAGAAGCGATCGGCCATCGTCTTGTTGATGATCATCACGAGCGGTGACGTGGACGTGTCGGTGCGATTGAAGTCCCTGCCACGCTGAATCGGAATCCGCATGGTCTCGAAGTATCGCGGGGTGATCGCGAAATAGGCGGCGCCCTGACGCTGCCCGGGTTCCGGCCGCGGCCGCCCTTCGATGAAGAATTGCATGCCCATGGCATTGCCACTGAGCGGCGCCCGGCTGATCGCGGCGGCCGACGTAATGCCGGGAATGGACTGGATACGCTCCCACACGCGCTCGAACGTGAGACCGGTAACCGGAAAGATCTCCCACAACCCGACACCACGGTATTTGTCTACCGGACGCATCAACTCGTCCTGCGCGAAACGGAACTCGAACGTCAACAGGTTCCTCGGATCCGCTCCGAGCGGGTTGTTCAACACTCTCAGAAGGCTGTTCCCCATCAGCGCCGCCCCGATCAGGAGCATCAACGCCAGGCCGATCTGCACGGTGACCAGCGCGCTGCGGAACCGCTGCGCGCCGCCGGTACCCATGCCATCGCGACCGGATTCTTTGAGGGTGTTGGATAGATTCACCTTGGACGTCTGAACTGCAGGCGCCAACCCGAACAGGACACCGGTCACCAGGGACAAGACAGCCGTGGCCAAGAGCACGGGAAGATCGATCTGCGCTTCATTCAAGCCGATCATGCCCGGCGGCAACGCCGCCACCAGCGCGCGCAGGCCGGCCCACGCGATTGCGCACCCGATCGCGCCACCGACGAGGGCGATCAGCACACTCTCGGTCAGCAGTTGCCGCATGATGCGCCAGCGCCCTGCGCCCAGGGCGCTGCGCACGGCAACCTCGGTCCGGCGCGACGCCGAACGCGCCAGCAGCAGACCGGCGATGTTCGCGCACGCGATGAGCAGCACGAAACCAACGGTTCCCTGCAGCACCAGCAATGGCCGTTGAACGTCCTCGTAGAACGCGGCTCGCAGTCCCTGCAGCGCACTCGTCACGTTCTTGTTTCGATCCGGGAACTGCGCGGCCAGCCCTTGCGACAGCGCGGTCATCTCGGCCTGCGCCTGTCCGATCGTAACGCCCTGGCGAAGCCGGCCACTGACGAAGAGGAACGCTGCCGCACTGGTGAGCTGCTGCGGGGTGAAGCCCGCCGGGCTCCAGATGGCGGTCTCGGCGCTCGCGAAATCGAAGCCTTCCGGCATGACGCCGATGATGTCCGTCTCGACGCCGTCCAGCCGCAGTGTCTTGCCCACGATCTGACGATCGCCAGCGAAACGCCGTTGCCAGAAGCCGTAGCTCAGGACGACCACGGGCGCCGGGCTTCCGTTTCGGTCCTCATCGGGAGTGAACACGCGGCCGAGGATCGGCTGAACGTCGAGCACGTCCCACATCGACGCGGTAAAACGGGAGCCCTGAACGCGCTCGGCGGGCGCGCCATCGGCCGATGTGCCCAGGTTGCTCGGGAAGCCGAAGCTTGCGCCCAAGGCCTCGAACGAACGCGCCTGCTCCTTCCACGCGAGGTAGTTCGCACCGGTCGTACTGTTGCGCACCGCGGGGCGATCGACGCGCGACGTCCACAGCGCAACCAGCCGTTCCGACTCGCGATAGGGCAGGTCGGCCAGCAGCGACGAATTGATCAGACTGAAGATGGTGGTGTTCGCGCCGATGCCCAGGGCCAGCGACAGCACGGCCGCCGCGGTGAATCCGGGCCTGGCCAGCAGCATGCGGACGCCGAACACAAGGTCCTGGCGCAAAGTCGTCATGAGCCGTACGCGATATTGGACGTCAGGATTATCGCGTGGGTTGGCATTGGCGCCCATGGCGCCACAGATCCCCTACTCTGCCCGCAACTCTCCGTGGGCTTCGTGATTTCATCTCATCGCGATCGTCGCCAAAACGTGACGGATCGCCGCCACAGTCAGATCCGGGTTGTCGTGATGCACGTTGTGTCCGCCGCGTTTGGTGACGGCGAAGAGGCCCTGCGGCGACGACAAGGCCCAATCCTGCTGGTGCCTGATCTGGATGCGCAGAATGGCTTCGCGTGTGGAACGCTCGACCGGATCTCGCACCTGATCGAGCTTGCCCGCGGCAACCACCGCTGCCACCGGGATACCGGCCGGAGGACGAACGGCGTTCAACTCAGTGAAGTCGTTCGCCATCAGTCGACGGATGTTGTCGAGCTCCGCCCGCAAACCCGTGTGCAGGTCAGGAGGAAGACCATCCAGCTCGCTCCTCAATACGCCAGCAGCGTCCGGTGAGACGGAGGCAAGGTCCGCCTCGGTCAGATCGGTGTCCGGCACGTCGAGGTAAACCATCCCTGCCACTTCAGTCGGATACTGGCGCGCGAAGGCGCGTGCCAGCACTCCTCCATACGAATGTCCCACCAGGACGTAGGGAGGAGGTGCGTTTATTGCCGCGAGCAACGCGTGCAGCGTTTCATTGACATGAGCGAGCGTCGGCGGGTCGCCGTCGAATTCAGACCGGCCGATACCCCGGCGGTCGTATGCAATGACCGGCGCCAGCGCGGCAACTCGGTCGAAGATCGGGTCCCACGTATCGATCGACTGGAGCGCGCCGCCCTCCAGCACGACAACCGGTCGTCCTTGCTGCCGCTCGGCAAGACGGGCGACGCGAACCCCCATCATGCGCCCTTGCACGGGAACCATGGTCATCGCCCCGGCGGCGACGGGCCCCTGGGTCGTGACCGTTTGTGCGAAGCACGTCAGGGTCGCCATCATGACAAAAGCAACCAGACAGGCGTAACCGCGGCACCGCATGCCGTCTACTACGCGCAAACCACGTCGCGGTTCACAGGCGAAGCGCGTGCCGTCGCCTGGTGATCTTCGTGACACTACCGCGCCAAAGTGTGTTCGTTGAGCAAACAATTGCGGCGCGGTAGTGTCACCAAAAGATACTGGTTCGACCCAGCGCGGATGCGATCCTTGGTTGCGGTGCAGCCGCGCTGGGTTCTTCGTGGCGCTGTGACTCTTCGTGGCCTTCGTGTCAATCGATTTTGATCCGCCTGCGGAACTGCTGGTTCTCGTTGCACACGAACTCGATCGGCTCCTCGTCCGCCATCACGCGCTGGTTGATGCGCACGGTGAATGGCTTGGTCAACGCCTTCGGATCCTCGACGGTCACATCGATCTCCAGCTTGCCGAATATCGGGCGGCGGAAGCGCTCGGTGAACTTCGCCTGGCCGCTGTACGGCGTTCCCCGCACATCGAGCCATCCGTCAACCGGGCTCTCCTCGGCGCCGCGAAGATTGTTGGTTTCCACAACCAGCGTGTCGCCCTCCCAACGGCCAACCGAGTAGCCGTACCACCAGGGTTGCGGTTCACCTTGCGGCGGAAGCTTGCGACCGTCTGTGTAGATGTAGCGCAGGCCGTAGTTGGATTCGTACAGGATCACAATCAGCTTCGGCGTCTGGACGATCTTCCGAGGCTGCGGCTGCATGTGGAACTGGGTGATGCCCATCGGCATGCAGTTGGCGTCGGGATTGTCTTTCATGTCGTTCGCCATCCGCTCTTTCTTGACGCCTGCCGCCCACGGCGTCAGCGGGAGGCCACCGGGGATGTTCGTCGCGATGTCCCAGAACGCACCCAGCGGAGGCGACTTCGGATCGGGCGGGAACGTCGGCACCTGCGGCTCCACGACGACGTCGCCGCCAGGTTGGCGTTCACGATTGCCAAAGAGCCCCGCGAGCTCGGATGGGAGTGGCTCACGATCGGCTCTCAGCCAGTTGCCAGACAGATCAGGCTTGCCGTCTGGTGAGCGGGGCGGTGGCGCCTCCATCCGAACCTGGCCCTTTTCGTCACGCGGGACACCGGCTTCCTGAAACTTGCCCCACTGAGCAGCCAGCGAGGCTGAACACAGCAACACACAAAGGACCGCAACCGAAATCGCATGCTTCATCGCTACCTCTGAACCACGAAGCTCAGATCTTCGTGATTTTCGTGATTTTCGTGATCTTCGTGGCCTTCGTGCTATCGCGAAACATTCTCCACCGAGCTCACAATCAGCAATGGGCGATGCCCGAGCGCCTCACGCTCCTCCATCGTCAAGGCGCCGATCGCGCCTCGACCCACTTCTTCGCGCGGAGCCAGGGAACCGCGGACCTCGCCGGTGACAACGACCTGCTGCCCTGGTGAGAGCATCGCGTTGCCCGACTCCAGGATGACGGCGACAGTGTCGGCGCGACTGAGCGGTGTATTCAGGCCGGTACCTGACAGGACAAAAAATCGCGGGCTGGCGATCTTGGCGACGACGCCATCGACCACATGGACGCGCTGCCCGATCAGGGGCACGGTGAATGCCGTGATCGTTTTCACCCGTACCTGCACAGCCGGGACCGGTGGCGCCCCCGGTCCATTGCGCGCTTCGGACACGGCGCAACTCGCAATCAGAATGACCGCGCACGTCATATCGAGCCGAAGAGCACGCGCCCGCGACTGTTGAAGAGTGATTGACGGCGTCATGTTGTGCGGCATGAGCGATCCCCTGCTCCGCGTCCATTGTAATCACGGTAACTCGCGACGCGACTCGGCGCGATCGCGCGTCACGACGGCTGAGCACGAAGTCGCTGCCCCGATGCAGCGGCTCGTTCAGGCGCGAAGGGCAGCCACCGGGTCGATGCGCGTCGCGCGGACGGCGGGGATATAGCACGCGATCAGGCCGACCACGGTCAAGGCACCCGCAGCGGTCGCCATCACAAGGGGATCCGACGGCATCACGCCGTAAAGGAAGATCGCCAGCAGGCGCGTCACGATGAGGGTTATCGCAATCCCCACGCCAAGACCAGCTGCCACGACCACCATCGCCTGACGCGCGACGAGGAGCAATAGATTGCCGCGAGTAGCGCCCAAAGCCGTACGAATGCCAATCTCCCGTGTCCGTTGGATCACCGCATGCGCCATGACCCCGTACAAACCGAGAGCGGCAAGGACGACAGCGATCAGGGCGAAGCCGGTGAGCAGAATAGTTCGGAGACGGTCCGGTGCGACGTCCTCCGCTATGAGATCGTCAAGCGGCTTGAGGTCAGCTACTGCCTGGTCGTGATCGAACGCCGTCACCACCTTCCGTATCGAGTCCTGAATGCCCGCAACGTCGCGGGACGTCCGCACGACCAGGTTGAGACTCCGCCTGGGATGCTGCTGACGAGTCGCGTATACGGTCGGCTCTGGCACACGCTCGTCGAACGGCGACACGCCTTCGTCGGCGACGATTCCTACGATCGTCCAGAGATCGTCAGCGGTTGCCGCCACTCGCCGCCCGGGACCAGTTGCGGACACGCCCCCCTCGAACGGAATTCGTCTCATCAGCAAACGCTGACCGAGAGGCTCCTCCCCTGCCAGGTAAGTTCGCGCGAACGTTTCATTGACGACCACTGCGAACGGGGCCCCGTTACGATCGCTTTCGTCGAGCACGCGACCAGACATCAGTCGCATACCAACCGCATGGAAGTACGACGAGCTGACCACCTTGAAACCAGCAATCGGTCGACTGAGAAACGGAACGGCGGGTCGGCCGGCGACCTGGACTCGGGTGAGATACGGCGCTCCGTACGTTGGCGGGGAATCGGTGAAGGCGACGTCGCTGACGCCGGGCAAGGCGTGAAGGCGGCTCGCGAGTTCGTCGAGATAGGCGTTATGCGCGTCACCTGATGCAAAACGGGAAAGCGGCGTTGGCAGACCAGCCGTCACCACGTGTGTGGGATCGAAACCACTCTCGACGCGGTTGGTCAACACGAGAAGGCTTTGCGTCAGAAGAACGGCAGTGGTCAGAAGAACGAAGGCAAGGGCGACTTCGACTCCGACTAGGATCGTTCGAGATTGTCGCTGCGCTGACCCCGCACGCATGCCAGGGCGACCGTCTCCAGCAAAGGCGGCCGTGAGCGACAACCGTGTCACGCCAAGAGCCGGCCCCAATCCGAAGGCGACTCCGCTGCATGCAGCTACCGCCAAGGTGAACAGCCAGATGGTCACGTCCGTTCCGATCACCGTGTCCGGCGGAAACGCCGCGCGAAGCCCGGTTCTAGGAATGATGGTCGTGAGCGACTTCACGAACCCGTAGCCGATTAGTCCTCCACACACAGCACCGCCACCAGCGATCAGCAAGTGCTCAATCAAGCACTGCCGGACCAGTTGTGCCCGGCTCGCGCCGATAGCCGCCTGGATGGCGACATCCCGCGTTCTCGTGCGCCCCCGCGCCAGCGCGAGAGACGCAAGGTTCACACAGGCAATCAGCAACACGACGCCCACGGCGGCGAACAGCAGGTAAAGGGACGGCTCGACATTGAGTCCAATCGGCCGAGGATACGGGTCCACTACGATGCCGTAGCCGTTGTTCGCATCCGGGTAGGCCGTTGCCAGGCGTTCTCCGATCGCATTCATCTCGGCGCGTGCCTGCTCGAGCGTGACGCCTGTGTTGAGTTTGGCCGCCGCCCATCGCAGTCCGCGCGAGCCCCGCGGCGGGAGCCCATCGAATACAAGTGGTCGCCACAGGAGCGGATCGATGAAATGCACGCTGGTTCGCGGCGGCATGACCCCAATCACCGTGTAGAGCTCGCCGTCCAGCCGTATGGCCTTGCCCACAATCGCGAGGTCGGTACCGAACTGCGACGACCACAAACGATGGCTCAACACAACCACGCGCGATCGGCCAGGGTCATCGTCCTCGGGGGCGAACGTGCGGCCAAGTGCTGCGCGTAATCCGAAGACCTCGAAATACGACGGTGAGACGAGCGCGCCTTCGACAAAGATCGGTTGCGGTCCATCATTGACCGTGACGCTTCCCCACGACACGGCGGCAATCTTCTCGAAGACCGTGCTCTGTTGTGTCCAGTCGAGGTAATTCAGCATCGATACCGGCCGCGCCCCGGCGAGATTCGGCCACCGCTCGCCGATGATGACCAATCGATCGGCGTCAGCGTAAGGAAGTGGCTGGAGCAGCACGGCGCGGACGACCGCGAAGATGGCTGAATTGGCACCTATCGCCAGCCCCAGCGTCAGCACCGCGGTGACGAAGAAACCCGGAGATCGACGCAGCGATCGCGCTGCGTACCGCGTGTCGCGCAAAAGGCTCTCAATCATGACGACGCTACTCAGCCTCTACTTTACTCGCTGAACGCTGCTGACGTTGACTACCTCACATCAGTGGCGATACTGGTTCTGAGCACCTTGCTGAAACGCATCGGTCGAACACGGGAGGCGAAACATGGCGACTACAACAGAGACTCCACTGCAGGTGAAACAATTGATGCCGAGCTTGACCGTTGACGATCTTCAGAAGAGCGTCACGTTCTTCGAGCGGCTGGGGTTTGGAATCGACGAGCGATGGGAAGAGGGAGGTACCCTGCTGGGCGCGACGCTGCGGGCGGGCGAAGTCAGGATCGGCCTGAGTCAGGACGACTGGAAGAAGGGGCGCGAACGCCAGAAGGGCGTGGGCCTTCGGCTCTACCTCAATACGTCTCAGGACATCGATCAACTCGCTGCGCGTGCGAAGAAGGCCGGTGTCTCCCTCGACTCGGAGCCGCACGACCTCGATTGGGGCGGCCGCGCCTTTGACGTCAC
>DASRJE010000196.1:0-57919 GCA_035649635.1 Vicinamibacterales bacterium
ATCGCCCTCGGGGAGGCCCAGCGACTGGTACGGTCGACGCTCCAGCAAGCGCGACTCAAGTCGGTGACGTCGAACCGCAACATACGGGTTCGTTTCAATTGCCCAGTACCCGGCCAGATGCGGATCGTGGAGCTGATTGGAACGCCGATGGTGCCGGCCCCGCAGGACACCGCAGCCAATCGGTGCAACGACACCGTCTACCCGTTCCCCGGCGACACCAACCCGCTCACGTTGCCCAACAACGATGGGCCGATTCAGACCATCCATCGCAGCGTGTCGTTCGGGGCCACACAAACGATCGAGTTCAGGCCGACGGGCACCGCGTGGGCGGTCAATACGGACGGAACATCGACGGCTCCGCTCGCCGGAGACGGCGTTTCCGTCTCGGTCACAAAGGGAAGCTTTTCGAAGGAAGTGACGATCAATGCGCTCGGAAAAGTCCAGTAGAGCGTCCGGAGAAGCCGGAACGACGCTCGTCGAGGTACTCATCGCGACGGTGATTATGGCCACCGGCATCCTCACGATGTCGCAGATGTTCCTGACGTCGACGATGACGAACCGCGGCGCGCGCAACGATACGTTTGCGACGGTTCTTGCGGAGCAGAAAATCGAGCAGCTGCGGGCACTGGCGTGGGGCTTCGACGTGCAGGGACTCCCGGTCAGCGACTTCACCAGCGACATATCGGTGGAGCCGATGACGACAGATGGGGGTACCGGGCTTCAGCCCTCTCCGGCGTCGACGCTGCAGACGAACACCAATGGTTACGTCGATCACGTCAGCGCCACCGGTCAGATTGTCGGCAATGGCGCGGTGGCACCGGGCATCGCTGCTTACACCCGACGGTGGTCCGTCGAGCCACTGCCGACCAATCCCAACAACACGCTGATCATTCAGGTTGTGGTGATTCCCAACCGAATGCAGGGTCAAGGCGCCGCCGCCACTGTCGGACGTCTCCCCGGCGAGGCACGGATGATCACGGTCAAGACGAGGAAAGCGCAATGACACGCACATCAACTGATCGGTGCCATCTGCACTCTCGTCGCGCCGACGCGGGGTTCACCGTCATCGAGCTGGCCATAGCGTCGCTCATCTTTATCACGGTGACCGGTGCCATCTTCTCGGTGATGAATCCGGCGGAGGGCACCTTCCGGGCACAGCCGGAGGTGTCAGATCTGCAGCAGCGTCTTCGTGTGGGGATCGACTCGCTGCAGAAAGACCTGGTGATGGCAGGGGCGGGAACCTACAACGGGCAGATGGCGGGGGCGCTCAACTACTTCATTGCGCCCATCATGCCGTATCGCGCCTGGGGTGAGACAACCGATCCTGCCGAGGGTGTGTTCTTTCGTGAGGACACGGTGAGCCTCCTGTATGTTCCCCCGACGCCGTCGCAGACGACGATTAGCCAGGAAATGCCCCCGAAGTCTGCAGAAATGAAGGTCAACGCACAACCGAACTGCCCTCCGGGCAAAGAGAACCAGCTGTGCGGATTCGATCCGGGTGACGGGGCGATCATCTTCGACGCATCAGGCAACTGGGACATGTTCAGGGTCACACAGGTGCAGGACGAAGCGATCCACATGCAGCATCGCGAAGACGATTTCAGCGTCAAGTATGAGGCAAATTCCCCGATGACGCAGGTGGTGTCTGCGATGTACTACCTCAGATCCGACGATGCGACGCAGACCTACCAATTGATGTACTACGACGGCTGGAACGACGCACTTCCGGTCGTGGATAACGTCGTGCGCCTGCGGTTCCAGTACTTCGGCGATCCACAGCCACCCCAGCTCACAGGAAAAGCGCTCAGCGACACAGTTGGCCCGTGGACCACATATGGTCCGAAACCTCCCACGCTCCTCGATTCAAAGGGGGGTTGGCCGCCCGGTGAGAACTGCGTCTTCCAGGTCGTGGGCGGGCAGCAGGTGGCGCGGCTTCCTGTACTGGGGGATGGAGGGTTGGGCCAGGTGGAGCTCACGAAGGAGATGTTGAGCGACGGCCCGTTTTGCCCTGACAACGTCAAATCCAACCGATTCGATGCCGACCTGCTTCGTATCCGTCGCGTGCGCGCGACGGTGCGCGTGCAGGCGGCAGTTGCCTCGCTGCGAGGTCCCGCCGGAACGTTCTTCCTCAAAGGGGGGACGGGAACGAATGTCTCCCGGTTCGTTCCCGATCAGGAAGTGTCGTTCGATGTGACACCACGCAATCTGAACCTGGGGCGCTGACATGCAGATTCACGAGATTCGACAAGCGCCCTCCGGGCGGCTCGGCGACGAACGCGGTGTCGCGCTGATCATCGCCCTTCTGTCCATGTTGTTCCTCACGGCGCTGGGCATGGCGCTGTCGTTGACCACCATGACGGAACGCCGCATTTCGTCCAACTACAGGGACGGCGTCGAGACTGTCTACGCCGCCGATGCCGGCGTTGAGCGCGTCATGCAGGACGTTCTCACCGTGCCCGACTGGAATCGTATTCTCGATGGAACGACGACGTCGTCATTCGTCGATGGTGCCCCGGGCCAACGCATGTTACCGAATGGCGAGCAGATAGATCTCATTCAAGCGACGGCAATGGTCCGCTGCGGCAAGACCACCTGCAGCGACGCGGACATCGACGCGGCAACCGACGATCGCCCGTGGGCGAAGAACAACGCGAGATGGCAACTGTACGCGTATGGGTCCATCAACGAACTGGTGCCGACCGCGACGGTCACGTCGAACGTGTACGTGATCGTCTGGATTGGCGACGACCCCTCGGAGAATGACGATTTCCCGCTGGTCGACGGTGACGAGTCGGGCGCCTCGGGGAAGTGCGGAACGCCTTGTAAGAACCCGGGGCGGGGTGTCGTCTCCATGATCGCGCATGCCTATGGCCCTTCGGGGGCGCGACGTGTCATCGAGGCAACGCTTGCGCGCACTGACACAACCGAAATCGAACGCGGATACACGGGCCAGCGCGGCCAGGACGAACAGAATCGGCGCGCGCGTAAGGCCGCTGTGCAGACGCCGGGTAAGGCGTTGACCAACAGCACACTTACGTTCTAGGGCCCGATACCACCATGACAACGACAACTATGCGACGAACATTAATCGGAGTGGGCCTGATGGCCGCGTTGGTGCTTCCCGAGCAAGCCCAGGCCCAACTGGATCCGCTGCTGTACCTCAAGCCGAAAGTTGGCGGTGTCGCGGCTGGTGATCGACCCACGGTGCTGATAGCGGTCGACACTTCCATTCGCATGCAACGCGACACGGATGGGAATTACCGCGACCCTAACCAGTACAAGTACGCGGACCCTCCGACTGTGTGGGAAGTCGCGCTCGGGATCAGCTCCGCGAATACGAGCTCCAGGTATCGTCGCAAGTACGTCGGGCTGACCGAACCGTCCAACAGCGGGCACGAATTCAAGGCGGAGCGTATTGACGTTGTGACCGATACCCAGGCCGAGTATTCACGGTTCGACGAATACACGCGCCTGGCCATTGCTCGAAGGGGGCTCATCGAGGCTGTCAACGCAAACAAGGGAGTTGCACGATTCGGGCTCATCCGCACGCGGCAGAACACGCCGATGTACGAGACGCCGGCCTCAGCCGAGTCGTGGACGCTGAAGATCAATGACGGCCCGGTCACGATCACCAACCACCTCCTTCAGCAGGCCGATGGCGATGCCGGCGGGAACAAATGGAGGATCACCCGTTCCGTCGTCAATCAGGCCAACAATTCGATCAACACCGTTGCGAGCCCGGCGACCCCAGCGTACTCACTCCTCGTAGCCGCTGATGCGGCGAATAGCAACACGTCCGTCGTGAACGTCCTGACGAATCCGGCCAATTCGCTGCTGGCCGCTGGTCGTGACACCGACGCATCGGTCGACGCGCCTGTCGATGGCATGCTCGAAGACCTCAAGGCGGAAGCCACACGTCTTCTTCCTGACTGCCGCAACATTGTGGCGGTGATGGTGGTCGGTGGCGGCGAGGGGCAGCCGTCAACCAAGAACCCAGTGACACGAGCCGCACAGTTCGTGAACCTCGCCGGCTCAGGCCGGCGGATCCCAGTCCATGTGATCGCAATCGCACCGATCAGTGACGCCGACCGTTTACAGCTTCGAGCAGTTGCGGCCAACAGCGGCGGCCAATACACGGAGATCACCCCTGACCTGATAGACGTCACGACCTTGGGAACGAGCAAGTTCGTGCCCGAGCTCGCTCGCGCGGTGAACTACGCAATCTCGCAGGCCTTCGTGAATCAGGGCGACATCAACGCGGGGCTCAGCACGCGTCATCAGGTGACCAGCCCGATCGTCGGGACCGTGAACCTGGAGAACGCCAAGGACTTTTATGGCAACTCATTGCCAAACACGTCCATCACCCATCCGGTGACGGGCACTGAGATCCCGCAGCGCTCCAACCTCATTATCACCACGGGCTTCAAGTTACCCGGCTTCCTCGGAAGCATGCACGCGGCGCGGGTGTACAAGCCGGTCGTCGACAGTTCGAAGTCCGCTGGCTACAAGTTCGTGCAAGACGGTACCAAGCTGTGGGAGGCGTCGGCCCCCGCGGAGACATCTAGAAACATCTATACGACACTCCAAGATGGAACCGTCGTCGCCTTCACAACGGCGAACGCATCGACGCTATTGCCCTATCTGTTGAAGCCGTCGGATATCTCGGCCCTCGGGCCGGCGAGGGCCCTCGACGCAGCGTCCGCGATCATCGGCTACATCCGTTCGCAGCCGCTCGGCGCTATTGTCGATTCGACGCCCGCGATCATGGATCCACCGTCACTCGATCCGCCGCCGGATGCAGACTACCCGGAGTTCGTTGAGGAGAACAAGGAACGCCGCAGCATGATCTGGGTGGGAGCCAACGATGGCATGTTGCACGCGATCGACGCGCGGCTCGGCAAGGAGGTATGGGCGTTCATTCCGTTCAATCTGCTTCCAAAACTCCGCGCCCTTCGAGGCGGTCAGCCATTGGGCGACTTTCGTTTCTTTGTTGACGGCTCGCCGAAGGTGGCTGATGTCAAGATCGGCGGGCAGTGGCGGACCTACCTGGTCATGGGCGAGGGGCCTGGCGGGACGTTCTACCAGACGTTCGATGTGACACTCGCCAACATGGGCCAGACAGTGAGCCCAACGAGCGACACTCTGGACGATGTGTTGAGCTACTTCTCATCACCGTCGAGCGTTCCATTCAAATGGGCATTTCCGCGATACCAGGATTTTGACTACAAATGCTCGTTCGCTCCGTTGAACAACTGTCCTGCGTTGAGTCAGTGGGGTGACATAGCATCGAGCGCGCCTACCATTGCAAAGACCGTAGGCGAGACCTGGTCTGATCCTGCAGTGGGACAGATCGGCGGGGCTTCGTCACCGTATGTCGTGCTGACCGGCTCCGGCTTCCTCAAGTACACGATCCAGCAGCAGGCCAATCGCAGCGGTACCGTGGCAGGAACCACGTTCTATATTCTTGATGTCGCGACCGGGAACGTTCTCGACAGCCGTAACGTCGGCAACGATGGCAAGGGTGAGAACGGGCCGTTATATCCGTCCTTGTCGACGGCCGACAACTGCGCGACGGCCAACAATTGCACGCTGCTCAAGAACGCATTGCAGGCCGATCCCGTCGCTACCGGCCCCGCAGACTCGCGCTTCATCTCGAAGGCCTATCTTGGGGATCTCGACGGCAAGATCTGGCGCTTCGACCTGAGCCTCAACGCAACCGGCGCGCCGATAATCACGCAAATGCTGAACCTGTACTCCATCAGTACGGGCAGCGGGTCGAAGGCTTCGGATCACCCGATATTCTCATCGATGGCGACCGTCAGCATCGGCAACGCCAAGCAGTACCTCTTTGTTGGCACGGGCAGCGATCTGCTGGCGAGCAACGGCGTCAATGTGCAATACGGGTTGTTCGTAGTTCTCGATCAGGGCTCGAGCGGAACGCAGACGGCGGTCATCAAGCTGACAGCGGTCGACGGATTGGGCGACGAAGAGAAAGTCTCAACGTTCCCGGCTGTCGCCGGCGACATCGTGTTCTTTTCGACGACGTCCTATAAGGCTCTTGCTTGCGCGAAGCCCGATGGGAACCTCTACGGGTTTACGTTCATCGGGGGTCCCGCGTACGACACGAACAACGACAACAAGATGAACAGCCAGGACAGTACAAGGATACGCACGACGACTGGGTCTCGGGCGACTGCGCCCTTTATCGTCGATCAGCATTTGGTGTTCGGCACCGGCAATGGAGTCGAGATGTTTGGCGACCCGCAGGATTTCAACAACGGTGTCGGACAGGCCGGTGTCCGTATTCTGTCCTGGCGTGAGGTGAGGTAGTGGCCGCGGAGTTGATTTGCGGTGTGTGCGGTTCTGCAGTACCCGCAGGACGGCCGCGCTGCGGACGGTGCGGCGGTGATAGCAAAGCGGCGCCTTCCGCGGGACCCGCGGTCCGGCGACCGTGGCAGAAGCACGCAGCCATCGCCGGAGGCGTGAGCGTCCTGGCGCTGATAGGCATCGCGATGGGACGTGGTACTCTCTCGTCTATCGCGCAGACCCCGCCGTCGGCCACCGCCGCCGCCACACCGGTGCCTCAGAAGACGGTTGCGACGCCATCCTCGACCTCACTCGCCATTCCGCAGGACAAGGTGTTTGCTGGCGCGGATGCTGCGAGAGCGGGCATTGCGTCATACAACGGTGGTGACGTGGCGGCAGCCCTCACGCAGTTCACTGCCGCAATCGAGCGCGATCCGAACAACGCCGAAGCCCTGAACAATCTCGGTCAGGCGCTCGTGCGATCGGGCCGCGCGCGCGAGGCGATCCCGTACTTCGACAGAGCGATCGGCATCGAGAACGGTGCCTGGTCATATCACTTCAATCGTGCGAAGGCCTACGGGGATCTGAAAGAGTGGGGGCAGGCGGTTACCGGGTACACTGATGCGGCGCGTCTTTTCCCGGATGATTATGTGACTCACTTCAATCTCGCCAGGGCTCTCGAGGCGAAGGGGGACCTGCCAGCGGCGCTTCAGGCCTACGCGAAGGCGACCGAGCTTGCCCCCGGACAGGCGGATTTCCACCTGTGGTACGGCCAGGCCCTCGATCAGAGCGGCAGGCGGCAGGAGGCCGCCGCCGAGTACCGAGCTTTCCTCGAACTGGACCCAAACGCCTCTCAAGCCGAAAAGGTAAGAGCCAGGCTTTCCGAGCTTGGCGAAGCCCCATCGACATCGTCTTGACCGGGGGCGGTCTGAGTCCGAGAATCTGATCATGAGTGCACGCTTGGTTACCGGTTTTCCACGAAACGTCGTGGCTTTGACGGCCGTACTCGGTCTGCTCGCTGCCGGCTCGCTTTCAGCCCAGTCGCTGGGCGCCGTTGCCAAGGAAACCGAAGCCAAGCGGAAGACTGCGAAGCCGTCCGGGAAGGTCTACACGAACGACAGCCTCAAGTCGGATCCGCGCGATGTCTCGACGCCCGCAGCCACTCCAGCCCCCGCAACGCCGTCGCAGCCTGATGTGAACGCCGACGACAAAGCGAAACAGGGCGAATCCGGCAAGCAGGTCAAGGACGAAGCCTACTGGCGGGATCGCATCAAGGCCGAACGTGACGCGCTCGCACGCGCCGAGACCTTTGCCGCGGCGCTGCAAAGTCAGATCAACGGGTTGTACGCCGAGTTCACCGCCTGTCAGGCGCCACCTCAGTGCAATGAGGTCTCAGCCAAGCGTCAGAAGAGCATCGCCGAGCTCGATCGCGTCAAGAATGAAGTGGCGAAGCACACCAAAGGGATCGCCGACATCCAGGAAGAAGCCCGACGTGCGGGTGTACCGGCCGGATGGGTTCGGTAATCTATTGGCGATTACTGATCTTTGATTCTTGAATTGTTTTTGATTTCTTGACTCTTGATTGATGATTCACTCAGTTGGTTGATCGCGCCACCAATCAACAATCAACAATCGTCAATCAACAACGAATCAACAATCAAAGATCATCAAATCACCAATGTCCTCATACCCCATTCTCCTCGTCGAAGACAGAGATTCACTGAGGACCATGCTCCGGCATGCGCTCGAAGCGCATAGCCATATGGTGCTCGAGGCGCGCGACGAAGCGGAAGCCATCGATCAGCTCAGTAAGACCCGTCCGGTTGTCGTCCTCACCGATCTGAAGTTGCCGGTGGGCGACGGGTTTGGCGTGCTGCGCGCCGCCAAAGAGCTCGATGCCGACCTTCCGGTCGTCGTCATGACCGCATATGGAAGCATCCAGGATGCGGTGACCGCGATGAAGGAAGGCGCGATGGACTTCCTCGCGAAGCCCATTGAGCCCGACCACCTTCTGTTGATGGTCGAACGTGCGATCTCGCAGCGACGCCTGGTCACGGAGAATTTTCTTCTGAAGCAGGAGCTCGCCGAACGACGCGGGGCGCCGCGCATCATTGGCGAAGACGCGAAGCTTCAGCAGGTCTCGCAGCAGCTTCATCGCGCGGCGGCCACTGATGCCACAGTGCTGCTCGAAGGCGAGAGCGGAACCGGAAAGGAGCTCTTCGCCCGCGCGCTGCACGCGCTGAGCCCACGCTCTGACGGGCCTTTCGTTGCTATCAACTGCGCCGCTATCCCTGAGACGTTGCTCGAATCAGAGTTGTTCGGGTATGAGAAAGGCGCGTTCACCGGCGCGAACCAGCGCAAGCCTGGTCGCTTCGAGATCGCGCACCGCGGCACGCTGTTCCTCGACGAAATCGGCGATCTTCCCCTCGCGCTGCAGGCAAAGATCCTGCGCGCGCTCGAAGAGAAGCAGTTCGAGCGCGTCGGCGGTACACAATCGCTGCATGTCGACGTACGTGTCGTTGCCGCGACGAATCGCAATCTGAAGCAGCGAGTCGCCGAGCGCCACTTCCGCGAGGATCTCTACTTTCGCCTGTCCGTCTTTCCGATCCAGATTCCGCCGCTTCGGGAACGCGGCGGCGACGTGCTGATTCTGGCGCGTCACTTCATTGACAGGTTCTGCAAGGATCTGAATAAGAAACCGCTCGCGTTGGCGCCTTCCGCGGTCGACGAGTTGAAGACCTACGCGTGGCCGGGCAATGTACGTGAGCTGCAGAACTGCATCGAGCGCGCCGTGATTCTCACCGAAGGTGACGCCATTCATCAGCGCCACCTCAACCTGTCTTTTCGACAGGTCCCATCGCCGCCGGCCGTCAGTCCCTGGGATCAGATTGATCTGTCCGGCACGTTGGCCGAAGCGCAGCGCAGAGTGGCCGTTGAAGTGGAACGCCGCAAGATCGAGCTGGCGATGCACGAGGCACGCGGCAATGCGGCGCATGCCGCTGAGACGCTGCAGCTCGCGTACAGAGTGCTCGTCCAGAAACTCAAAACCTACGGGCTCGACTAGCCCGTTGCGGCCGCAGACGCGGACTTTGTGCTCGTTGCGACGACCGCGCAACGGACTACCGCGCGAAGCGCGGCGAGAGATACTGCCAGGATTAGCCAGTCAGTCTGCCAGGGTATCGGGGGCAGCGGCCCTGGCTAGTTCTGCAAGCCCAACCTGACGAGCACGGCGCGTAGTTCGTCTTCCGTCACATCGTCCACTGTCATCGTGGCGCCGATCTCGATTGCAATGACGAAGTGCAGGCGGCCGTGGACGACTTTCTTGTCGCGCCGCATCGCCTCGAGGATTTCGGGAATGGAGAGGTCGGCGACCGAGGGCAGCGGCCCCAGCTTGGCGATCAGTTGCGCCAGGGCCTGGCGCTCTCGTTCAGCGAGCGCGCCGCGGGCGGCCGCGAGATCAGCCGCGGCAAGCATGCCCAGCGCGATAGCTTCACCATGTCTGAAGCGGCGATATTTGGTGACGGCTTCGAGCGCGTGACCGACGGTGTGGCCGTAGTTGAGAATGCGACGTAGCCCGCTCTCGCGTTCGTCTTTCGAGACCACATCCGCTTTGATGCGGCACGACTCGACGATGGCCGGCACGAGCGCGTGGCCGTCTTTCGCAAACAGCGACTTGACGTCGGAGTCGAGCCGATCGAAGAGTTCGCGACTCGAGATCACGCCGTACTTCACGACCTCATATAGCCCGGAACGGAACTCCCGACGCGGCAGCGTCTTGAGCAACGCCGGATCAATCACGACGAGAGCGGGCTGATGGAATGCGCCAATCAGGTTCTTGCCGAGCGCGTGATTGACGCCGACCTTGCCGCCGATCGAACTATCGACTTGTGCCAGGAGCGTCGTCGGCACGTGGACGATGGGGATTCCGCGGAGGAATGTGGCGGCGGCAAACCCTGCCGTATCCCCGACCACGCCGCCACCGACAGCGATGATGGTGCTTCCCCGATCGGCATTCGCCCGGATGAGAGGCTCGTAAATCTTCGAAACCGATTGCAGGTTCTTGAATCGTTCTCCATCGGACAGGAGGATCGGGTCTCCATCGCCGAGAGCGGCGCGCAGCCGCTCGCCATGGAGCCGCCAGACCACAGGATTGGAGACGATGAAACGTCTCGGGCCGATGCCATGACGATCCAGCAAGGCGCCGAGGTCGTCCGTGAGGCCCTCACCGATCAGAATGGGTGAGATCCGGTTGCCGGTGGTGACGTCGATGTGGATGGGATAAGTCAAGTCGGGGCTTTGGATACGCGTGGGCCGGGTCTTGTTCTGTCGACCCGGCGGGTCCACAAAACAGGACCGCCCTACCCACCCGAGTCGACGTCCATGAATTGATAGGATAACAGTCCGTGGGTGTGCGCGGCGACTTTCTGGTCATCGGCAGCGGCATCGCCGGGCTTCGCGCCGCGATCTCGCTGGCAGAAACCGGCGACGTCGTCATGCTCACGAAAGCGGATCCCCGCGAAAGCAATACCGGCTACGCCCAGGGTGGCATCGCCGCAGCAGTCGGTCCAGACGACTCCCCGGACTTGCACTGTGCCGACACGATCGCTGCCGGCGATGGTCTTTGCATCGGCAACGCGGTCAGAGTACTCGTCGACGACGGCCCGAAGTACGTGCGCGAGTTGATCGAATGGGGCGTCGGTTTCGATCGCGATTCGACCGGAAACCCCGCGCTTGGGCGAGAAGCGGCACACAGCGTTCGCCGCGTGCTTCACGCGCGCGACACACCGGGCCGCGAGATCGGGCGCGTCCTCTGGCAGAAAGTTCAGTCGCATCCTCGAGTACGTGTGTTCGATGACGCCCTGGCAATGTCGTTGACGACGCGTGACGACGAGTGTCGAGGCGCCGTCTTCGTCGACCGCGAGGGAAGAGTCGATCACGTGGAGTCGGCGCGGACGCTGATGGCGACCGGGGGTGCGGGTCAGGTCTTTCGCGAGACGACGAATCCGGCCATCGCGACTGGCGATGGCATCGCGATGGCGTTCGAGGCTGGCGCTCGTGTGGCCGACCTGGAGTTCATTCAATTCCACCCGACAGCCCTCAACGTGGAAGGCGCGCCACGATTCCTGTTGTCGGAGGCACTACGTGGTGAGGGCGCCTGGCTGGTAAATGCTGGCGGCGAACGTTTCGTCCAGCGCTACGAGTCGGCGGGCGACCTGGCTTCACGCGATCTCGTCGCACGTGCCATCGTTCGCGAAGTAGAACGGACCAGTGCGCCAGTGTTCCTCTCGATGGCTCACCTCGATCACGAGTACGTGCGGCGTCGATTCCCGGCTATCACCGAGGCGTGTCGACGCGCGGGACTCGACCTGGCGACCGACCGGATCCCCGTCAGCCCCGCCGCTCACTACGTCATGGGCGGCATCGAGACCGATCTGGACGGCCGCACGTCGATTGCAGGGCTGTTTGCCGCCGGTGAGGCGGCGTGTACCGGTGTCCATGGGGCGAACCGGCTTGCCAGCAACTCATTGCTCGAAGGGCTCGTGTTTGGCGCCAGGGCCGCCGCTGCGATGGCCGCACCCTTGAGGCCGGCCGTGCTCTTCGCGGTGGCGTCGGAGCCGATGCCACTGCAAACTGACTGCAGTGCCGGACCACTCGCGGCGAACGTTGTACGCGATTTGATGTGGCGGCATGCTGGACTCCTGCGCTCACGCGAGACGCTGGAAGGCCTTGTCGCGCGTCTCTCATCGTGGCGGGGGTTGCTGACGCAGGCGCGCCCGGAGTCGGCATCCGACCGCGAGTTCCGTCGTCTGACGAGCCTGGTCACCGTCAGCCTGCTGATTGCCAAAGCAGCTCTCCGACGAGAGGAGAGCCGCGGCGGACACTTCCGCACGGATTTCCCCCACCGCGACGATATACACTGGCAGAAGCACGTCTCTGACGTGCGGACCTGACAGCTCCCAACTTCCAAATTCCAACTCCCAAGCGCGTCTTGTCAGGGTTGGGACCGGGGAGTTGGGTGCTGGCCTTCGACTAGGCGTCGAGGGGTGGGAGTTCATAGCGTTCATGACCAAAGAAACCGAGATTCCTGATCTGCCAACCGAGATCACGCCGCAGTCGCAAGACTTCGGACGCTGGTACATCGATGTCGTTCGTCGAGCCGAGCTGGCCGACTACTCGCCGGTGAAGGGCTGCATGGTGATTCGCCCCTATGGCTACGCCATTTGGGAGCTGATGCAGCAGGGGCTCGATCGCCGCTTCAAGGCGACGGGGCACGTCAACGCCTACTTTCCGCTCTTCATCCCGGAAAGTCTCCTCATGAAGGAGACCGAGCACGTCAAAGGCTTTGCTCCGCAAGTGGCGTGGGTCACTCAAGGTGGGACCGAGACGCTCGAAGAGCGCCTCGTCGTGCGTCCGACGTCGGAAACCATCATTGGGACAATGTACGCGAAGTGGGTACAGTCGTGGCGCGACCTGCCCATCTTGATCAATCAATGGGCCAATGTGGTGCGGTGGGAGAAGGTGACGCGCCTGTTCCTGCGCACGACTGAATTTCTCTGGCAGGAGGGACACACGGCGCACGAGACTGCCGAGGAGGCGGAAGCGGAAACGCAAAAGATGCTCGGCGTCTACAAAGACTTCGCGCAGACCGAACTGGCGATGCCCGTCATCGACGGTCAGAAGACCGACAGCGAGAAATTTGCCGGAGCAGATCGGACCTACTCCATCGAGGCGCTCATGCGTGATGGCCGGGCGCTCCAGGCGGGGACGTCTCACAATCTTGGCCAGAACTTCGCCAAGGTGTTCGACATCAAGTTTCAGGCACGCGACAAGTCGGTGCAGTACGTCTACGGCACGTCTTGGGGCGTCTCGACGCGCATGATCGGCGGCGTGATCATGACGCATGGCGACGACGGCGGATTGATCCTGCCGCCACGGATCGCGCCATACCAGGTCGTGATCGTGCCGATACCCCGAGGCAACTGGCGAGAGAGCGTGCTGCCGCGCGCCCAGGCGATCCGTGATGAGCTCGTGGCGAACGGCGTTCGCGTCATGCTCGACGACCGCGACACCCAGACACCCGGCTGGAAGTACAACGAATGGGAATTGCGCGGCGTGCCACTGCGTCTCGAGATCGGCCCCAAGGATATCGAGAAGTCGCAGGTGATGCTGGCCCGCCGCGATACTCGTGAGAAGTCGTCGGCGGCGATGGAGGGACTCGCGCCGCACGTCGTTGGAATGCTCGCGTCGATTCAGCAGGCGCTCTTTGCCCGTGCGCTCGCCTTCCGCGAGGACCACACGACGCACACCGATTCCTACGACGAGTTTAAGCAGATCATGGAAGGGCGGCCAGGATTCGTGGTGTCACCATGGTGCGGCTCTGCGCGCTGTGAGGCTGAGATCAAGGCTGAGACACAGGCGACGATCCGAAACATCCCGTTCACAGGAACCACCGCGGCCGGGAAGACCTGCCTCAAGTGTGGCGGCGGCGCTACGGTGCACGCGTGGTTCGCCAAGGCATACTAGTCAGAAAGGTCAAAAGTCAAAGGTACAGTCAAAGGGCGAAGGGCAAAGTTGGTAAGTAAGTTGAGAAGTACACAGACACTCACTGTTGCAATCGTGCTCGTGATTTGCGGGCTTGTTGCTGCGTGCCGTCCGAGTGGTCCACTGCGCGTGACGACCATTCAAACCGGGCGCTCACTGAATTCGGATAAGAGCGTGGGCAATCACACCACGAGGTTCAAGCCTGACGACACCATGTTTGCCTCGGTGCTCACGGACGGTCCGGGCGCGGGCACCATCGGTGTGCGCTGGCGCTTTGCGGGCCGCCTGGTGAGTGAGGAAACGAAGGAAGTCAGCTATCGCGATCATGCCGCGACGGAGTTCCACATTCAGAACTCCAGCGGATTCCCGCCTGGCGAGTACACGGTCGAAATCCTGGTCGACGGCATGTCGTTCGCGACGCGCACGCTACGCGTGGAGAAGTGACCCCCGCGGGCACTCAAACGAGCCGCGAACCGAATCGCGGGTCCCTACCCCGAGTCCCGGCTTAGATGAACCCCGCCCAGTTCGCGCGGATACCCTTGACCACCGTGCTCCGCCCCGTGAGCTTGGCTCGCGCGACGATTTGGCGGGCCGCCGCGGACAGTTGCGCGCGCCAACTGGCGTCTCGCGTCGCTGACCACGCGTGCGCCAACGGTTCCAGGCACCTGGCATCGCCGACCTGCCCCATGGCCTCCAGAAATCCCGCCGGCAACGGGGACTTCGCTGTACTGAATGTTTCGCGGGCGTCGTACAGGGCCAGGCGGCTTCCGCGCGCAGCAAGCGTTCGGTGAGCAGCGCCTCTGGCTTTCAGCCACTCTTGGCGCCCACGGCTGTCTTCCCGAGCCTCCGCTTCGTGGAAGGCCTTGATCGCGTCGTGCAGGGTGGCCAGCGTGGCCTTACCGCCATGAGCCTCGATCCATTCACGCGCCGCTACGGGGTTGTCGAGCGGCGGACCGGCCGACTCCGGCGGCGGTGCCTGCTCGCGAATCGGCCGAACCAGGTGGTCTGGCAACTCCGAGAGCGCATCGAGCGCGGCCACACGAATCCGGGCGTCGCGACGGCGGTCGACGGCGATTGCCGTGATCGATTCGAGCAGCCGTGTGCCGGTTTCCCGTGGTACCCAACTGCGCAGGACCCCGAGCGCGGCGACCACGACGTCGATGTGCGGCTCGTTGAGCGCAGTCACCGCGATCTCGCACCCATGGGAATCATCCAGCCCTTCGAGCGCACTCATCGCAAGCGCGCGTACACCCGGGGCGGCGGACGATTCAATGAACTGTTCGAGGCGAGAAACCGCGCGGACGCCGAGCACGCGCAAGCGCGCCACCGACGCGTCCCGACGAATTGGATCAGGCGATTCGAGATCGGCGATGAGTCGATCTACTTCACGAACGCGTGAGGTCGTCCGAGTCACGTCGTTCACGACCGCCTGAAGCTAGCGAGGCCCGAATCAGGCGTCAAGACGGCTACGTGCTCTCGACCGCCGTTGTTCGCTTCTTTCCGAAGATCCAGGCGAGACCGATGCTGAGGATATAGAGGATGATCACAGGTCCGCCCATGGCCAGCATGCCGACGCCGCCGCCGTCCGGCGAGAGCGCCGCCGAGGCCACCACGATGATCAGCACGGCGTACTTGAAGTGGCGGATCATCAGACGCGGCGTGACGATTCCGAGCCGCGCGAGGAACAGCACGAGGGTCGGCAGCTGGAACGTGATGCCGAGGGCGAGTATCAGGCGGAGGTACATGGAGAACGCCGGCTCCACCCTGGGCATGAACGTCAGGAAATCGTTGGTGAAGCTGACGAAGAATCTCCAGACGATCGGAAACACGAGGTAGTGCGAGAAGGCCGCACCGGCGACGAACAAGGTCGACGACATAACGACGTAGGGGACCGCCAGTTTCTTCTCGTGTGCGTAGAGTCCTGGTGCGATGAAGAGCCAGACCTGCGAGAAGACGACCGGCGACGCCAGGATGAGCCCGGCCATCAGCGCAATCTTGATCTGGAGGAAAAAGGCCTCGCTCGGGTCGGTGTAGATCAGCGTCTGACCGGCAGGCAGCAGCGCCTGCATTGGTTGGAAAATGAACTGGAAGAGCGGGGTAATGAAGAACAGCGCGATGCCGAGCCCAATCAGGACCGCCACGAGCGAGTAGATGATCCGCCGTCGTAACTCGTCCAGATGGTCGAGGAACGACATCTTCCCCTGTTCGGATTCGGATTCTTCGTCCTCCCAATCGGGATCGTCGTCGGGCGCCGACGGCGCCGATTTCTTTGGAAACGGCACGAGCGCCATCGAGTGGGCCTTACGCGGATGTGCCGGTGTTGGTACGGCTGATGGTCGGTTCCGCGGGCTCGGTCACCGGCGAACCTGACGATCCGGGTGTGATCGGCTGGGCGCTCGCGGCGAGAGCCGTGGCCTGTTCCTCCTGCATCTTCGCCTTCTGCTCGCGCTGCTCTTCAACCCTGACTTCCTCTTCCAGCGTGTTGCGGAGCTCGTTCGAGGCTCGCTTGAATTCACCAAGGCTCTTGCCGAGCGAACGGCCAAGCTCGGGTAGTTTGCGCGGGCCGAAAATGATGAGAGCGATCACCAGGATGATGACCAGCTCGGGCATTCCAATTGAGCCAAACATAGGCGTACTCCAGTCGGTTCGCCGAACCGGCGCTCGGCAGCGCTTTCACGGGAATTATAGCTCCCCGCAAGTGCTTCACACGATTATAGCTCCCTGCAAATGGTTCATACGACTATGGAAATCCCTTGTGGACGGGGTCGAGGGGAGGGTGTACATTGCTAGTAATATGCTTGGGATGCGCAGCTCTCGTTTTCTCACCTTTGGTGGGCTGGTCATCGTCTTTTCTGCCGTAGCCGGCGGGTTCTGGGGGCGCAGCGCGCTTGTCGCCCAGGATCAGATTCCCGATCAATACAAAGTCTTCACGTCGGCGCTCGGCGCCATCGAGGACAACTACGTCGGGGAGTACGAATCGGACCGGCTCGTCTACAGCGCCATCAGCGGCCTGCTGCAGACGCTCGATCCGCATTCGAGCTTCATGGATCCCCGCAGCTTCGCGCAGATGCGCGAGCGCCAGGAGGGTCGCTACTACGGCCTCGGGATCACGATTAACGTGGTCGATGGCGACGTCACCATCTTCAATGTCTTCGAAGGATCCCCGGCGCACCAGAAGGGACTTCGACGCGGCGACGTGATCGCCAAGATTGAAGGTGAGGACGCGAAAGGGTGGACGAGCGAGCAAGCCGTCAGCCGATTGCGCGGACCGAAGCAGTCGTCTGTCAACATCTCGATTCGTCGCGCCGGCTACGACGGGCTGATCGATCTCGCCGTGATGCGCGACGAGGTGCACATCCCGACCGTGCCCGCCGCGGTGATGCTGGATGCGACGACGGGCTACATCAAGTTGCAGGACTTCGGTGAGAACACCGATCAGGAGCTGGGTCGCGCGCTCGAGAGCCTGACGAAGCAGGGAATGCAGCGACTCGTGTTCGATCTGCGCGGTAATCCCGGCGGCGCGCTCGACCAGGCGATTCGCGTGTCGAATCGATTCCTGCCCAAGGGCGATTTGATCGTGTACACGCGCGGCCGCGTGCCCAATTCAGACCAGGATTATCGCGCGACGGAACAAAGCGATTACTTGCGCGTGCCGATGATCACGCTGGTCAATCGCAGCAGTGCAAGCGCCTCGGAGATTGTGTCGGGCGCGCTTCAAGATCACGACCGTTCGCTGATCGTTGGTGAAACGACCTTCGGCAAAGCGCTCGTGCAGTCCGTTTACCGAGTAGCCGAAGGAGCAGGGGCAGCCATCACGACCGCTCGCTACTACACACCCAGCGGCAGACTCATTCAGCGTCCCTGGGATGTCGGCTTCGATGAGTACCTGACTTACACCTGGCGCGAACAGGACGGCAACAAGGTCCACAAGTCCGACGATCTCAAGTACACCGATGCCGGCCGCAAGGTGTACAGCGGTGGTGGAATCGAGCCCGATCGTCGATTCGATGGTCCGTCGGATGGTTTCAACCCCACGCGCTTCGGTCGCACGATTGCCGCGCGCAATCTGTTCGACAACTACGCACAGCAGTTTACGCGGCAGGGAGACACGCGTGTCTCCCGTCGCGGCGGACAGGTTCGCGAATTGAGTCCCGACTTCGAAGTCACCGACGAGATGTTGAGTGAGTTCAAGAAGATGGTGCAGGCCTCGCCGATCCCCTTCGACGAAAGCGCCTGGCAGACGGACATGGAGTTCATCAAGGCGATGATTCATCGGGAGATCGACGTCGATCTCTTCGGACTCGCCCTGGCCTATAAGAATCTTGCGAAGCACGACCCGCAGCTGCAGTTCGCATTGGGGCTGTTCCCCGAAGCGCAGCAGCTCCTCAACATGACCCGGCAGAGCGGCAGCCGCCGGGCAGCCCGCTGAGGAGGATGGCGCACCCGCGCGCCACTCCTCATCATTGGTCGCCTAGCCCAAAATATTGTGGTAGGACTTAGGTCTTGCCACAATAACTAGGCCCTGCTAGACTCCAACCCGTTCGGCTCGCTTCTTATCCAGCCGCCCGCCGCCTGTATCCCAGCACGCCGGCCGGGTCCAGAATGTAAAAATATCAAGGGGCAGTAATGCGTCTCGAGCGTCTCGAAATCTCGGGTTTCAAGTCCTTCTCCGATCGGTCGGAGCTCTCCTTCGATCAGGGCGTCACCGCCATCGTCGGCCCCAATGGGTGCGGCAAGAGCAATGTCGCCGACGCCATCACCTGGGTCCTCGGCGAACAGAGCGCGAAAAGCCTCCGCGGCGACAAGATGGAAGACGTGATCTTCAACGGCAGCGACGCCCGGA
The DNA here is from genome assembly GCA_035649635.1 of Vicinamibacterales bacterium. Taxonomy (GTDB): domain Bacteria; phylum Acidobacteriota; class Vicinamibacteria; order Vicinamibacterales; family UBA2999; genus Gp6-AA40. The sequence continues at coordinate 18,692 of DASRJE010000196.1, forward strand.
AGCCGGGCGCGGCCGCCGAAGTGCGTTTACGTCTTGCTGGCCTTCCCGCTCCGCCCAGTGCGGTAACGCCCGCATCCGAGGTCGTCGAGCTCCAAGAATTCCATCCTGACCATCAGAACGGCAGCGGACACGAGGGGACGAACGGGAATGGAAGCGGGCACGCCTCGATCGGCGAGCTCGCCGAGGCGTTCACGCGCGATGTCGAGGTCACGAGACGCTTGTACCGCTCCGGCGAAAGTGAATACCTGATAGACGGCGCCGTGTGCCGCCTGCGCGATGTCCATGAGTTGTTGATGGACACCGGGCTTGGCGCCAAGGCGTATTCGATCATCGAGCAGGGCAAGATCGGGATGATTCTCAGCTCGCGCCCGGCCGACCGGCGCCAGTTGATCGAAGAAGCCGCCGGGATCACGAAGTATCGCTCTCGCCGCCGGGCAGCGGAACTGAAACTGGAAGCCGCCCAGCAGAATCTCATTCGCATCGACGACATCGTCTTTGAAGTCGAGAAGCAGCGTGGCGCATTGAAGCGGCAGGCAGCCAAGGCGCGGCGGTACGGCCGCCTGCGCGAAGAGTATCGCCGCTGGGAAAAGGTGTTGTTCGCGCGTCGATATCGTGACCTCGCCGGGTCAATCGAATCGGCACGCAGCCGGCTGACGATAACCAGGGAGTGTGAGGCCAAAGCCCTCGCCCAACTTGCCGAGGTCGAGGCGCAACTGGCGCGGCTGCGCATCGAGCAGGCAGAGGCCGAAGCGGCTTCCGCGAAGATTCGCGAAGAGGCCCACGCGCGCGCGCTCGATATCAATCTGCGGCAGCAGCAACAGGAATTCAATCGACAGCAGGTCGAGACACTGGATGGCCGCGGGACGGAGATTGCCGCGGAGATTCAGGAGCTCGAATTCCGTCGCGAACCAGCGCGCGTTGCTCTCGAAACGCGACGCGAAGCGGCGCTCGAGATCGAGCGAACGCGCGACGAGGCCGGCGGCGTGATGGCATCGGCCAGCGCCGAGCATGCGGAGGCTCAATCGCAGATCGAAGGTCTCGAATCACGGGTCGAAGAGATTCGCGCGGAGCTCTTCCGATCGTCCAACGCGACGATGACCGTGCGCCACGTGATGAACCACACCGCGACACAGCTCGAGCGCGTAGTTGAGCAGCTCGCCAGGCTGGATGTCGAGCAGGACGATGTCCGCCGCGAGCGCGAGAAAGTCGACGCAGATCATGCGTCTGCCGCGGACGCGAGAACTCAGTCGCAGGCGGCGCTCGAGCGGATCACGATTGCGCTGACAGAGCGGCGCGCGCAGCTGACGCTGTCACGCAGCGAGCACGAAGAGCGGGCACGAGACCTTCGCGCCCGCGAGCAGGAGTTGGCCGCAGTTGAGGGCCGACTCGCATCGTTGGAAGAACTGGCCGCGAGCCGCGCAGATTTCGGCGATGCCGCGCGAATGGTGCTGGTCCAGGCCAACGGGCGCGTGGCGCAGCAGGGCGCCGTCGCCGACTATCTCGAAGTCGACAGCCGCTATGAGCGTGCCGTCGAGGCCTGCCTCGGCGATCTGCTGCAGCATGTGATCGTCGAGCGCCACGACCAGGCGGCCGCCGGGTTGTCGCTCGTCCGCCAGCAGGACGCGGGTCGATGTGGCTTCGTCGTCGTCGAACCGGGCTCGAACGGATACCACCCGTACGATGTACTTCGCGCACCTGGCATCGTGTCGGTGTCGGACGTGCTGCGTGTCAACGGCCCGCATGCGACCACGATTCTCAAAGTGATTCCCGAGGCCTATGTGGCCGAGAGTTTCGAGCAGGCGGTGGCGTTCTCGCACGAGACGACAGCGCCGATCGCGACGATTGATGGCGACGTGCTGCGCGGGCCGCACCTGGTTGCCGGTGGAGCGCGAGTCGAGTCACGCGGCATTCTCGCCACGCGACGAGAAATCAAGGAGTTACGCGAGAAGGTCGAGCGCGATCGCCAGATGCTGGCCCGCCTGGCCGACGACGTCGCGCGGCTCGACGCTCACATCGTGGAAGCGACCACGGCTATCGCGCTTCTCCAGGACGAGGAGCACGACCAGGAGAAGGCGCTCGTCGCGCACGATGCGCAGTTGGCGCGCGCGGCCGAGGAATCGTTGCGCCTGACGCGCAAGACTGATCTCGTCGCCATGGAGCGTGGGCGTGCCGGGGAAGAGTTGGCATCGCTCGACGCACGGCGGACGGAAGCCGAGGTTTCCATCGCCCGTCTCGCCGAAGAGCAGCGAGTCGTCGAAGACGATCTCGCCGAGGCGCAACGGCGTCTCGCAACTGGCCGCGAGACCGCCAGCGCGCTGGCGACGAAAGCTGCCGAGGCTCGCGCGTCGCACGCCGCCCTCGTCGAACGTGCGGCGGCTGTCGGCGCGGAAGTTCTTCGGCTCGAGGAGGGCGGACGCGAGCTCGAGATCCGGATCGCGACGAGGATCGCCGAGCGGCAGCAGACGCACGGCCGGCGCGAAGCGCTCATCGCCGCGATCGCCTCGAGCGAACGGGCTTTGGACGACGACGTGCTCGCACTCGAGTCGATGCGCGGCACGCTGCGTGAAGCTGACGAAGCCGCAGCCGCGCTTCGTGCGACGGTCGACGAACAGGATGTGGCGATTCGACAGGCTCGCCGCGCGCTCGAGGACATTCGGGTCGAGGCCGGGGAACTCGAAGTGGCGAGGGCCACTGCTGAGAGTGATCTGAGTCACCTTGCCCAGACGTGTGTCGACGCGGTGCAGGCCACGCTGGACGAGGTGCTGGCGCAAGTCGAACAGATGGAACAGACCGGTCAGGCGACACCCGACGCTGCCGCGCTCTCCGCCGACGAACCTGACCCCGAGGCGGACGAGGAGGCGGGCGCATCACCCGAGGCCGAGTCTGTTGCCCCAATCGTCGAGAGCGCCGCCGTCGATGTCCCGACGACGATGACCGCAGAGGAAGCAATCGCGCGCTTGAAGACCAAGATCGAGCGGCTGGGGCCGGTCAACATGATGGCGATCGAGCAGTTCGACGAACTGGAAGGACGCCACGTGTTCCTCACCACGCAGCGTCGCGATCTGGTGGACTCGATTGCCCAGACCACCGAGGCGATCGCACGGATCGACGAAACGACAAAGGCCAGGTTCAGCGAAGCGTTCTCGGCGATTCAGGCCAACTTCCAGGGCACTTTCAGTACGCTCTTTGGCGGCGGACGAGCCGGGCTGTCGCTCCTCGATGAAAACGACCCGCTCGAAAGCGGCATCGATATCGTCGCCTCACCGCCGGGCAAACGCCTGCAGAGCGTTCAGTTGCTCTCCGGTGGTGAGAAGGCGCTCACGGCAATCGCACTGATGTTTGCGATCTTCAAGTACAAGCCGAGCCCGTTCTGTCTGCTCGACGAGATCGACGCGCCGCTCGACGATGCCAACGTACACCGATTCGTAGAGATGCTGCGCGGCATGCTCGACCGCACCCAGTTCATCCTCATCACTCACAACCGCCAGACCATGGAAATCGCGAATCGGCTCTACGGCGTGACGATGGAAGAGCCGGGCGTGTCGAAGCTGATCTCGGTCCAATTGAATTGAAGGCACCGGGCGTGATTTTCGCTGGATAACGAGAAAATCACACCCGGTGTCGTTGCAGGGATCCCGAACGATCCGCCGGTCCCGGACGTAGTAGAGTTTCGGGGGGTTCCGAACATATGAGTGTGCGACACCAGTGGGTCGGCGGCGTGGTGCTGTGTTTGGCCCTCGCGTCCACCGCATGCGACGTCAAGGTTGGCGACGGCGGCGGCCTGTCGGTCGACTTCAACCACGGCCAAGCGACTGACGAGTGGGTCCGTTCCTACGACATCAAGCCCGGTGGGCACCTCGACATCATCAACGTCAACGGCCAGATCAGCGCATCGCCGTCATCGGGAACGAAGGTCGAGGTGCGGGCCATGCGTGAAGCAAGAGCCGGTAACGAAGAGGCCTCGCGCGAGATGCTCGAGAAGGCCGACATGCGTGAAGAGGTCGGGCCGGATCGAGTTTCGATTCAGGGTCCCCCAAGCCAGGAGGGTGGCAGGTTCGGCCGGCGTCAGATCTCGATCAAGTACGACGTGCGCATTCCAGCTGGCCTGAACGTCGTCCTCAAGACGCAGAACGGCGAAGTCAAACTCGAGAACATCCAGGGCGTTCGAATCGAGGCGTCGTCGACCAACGGCGGCATCACCGGGCGCGGACTTTCGGGCGCCGTCGAAGCCTCCACCGTCAACGGCGGAATCCAGATGGACCTCGAGGCGGTCACCGGTGACACCCGGATGGTGACGGTCAACGGCGGCATCATGCTGAGCGTCGCTCCCGGCGTCAACGCCGACCTCGAGGCCACGGTCGACAACGGCGGTGTCCGCGTGCAGGATGGTCTTTCCTTGTCCAACGATGAGCATAGCCGCCAGCGCGTGGCGGGGCGCATCGGCAGTGGCGGTCCCCGCCTGATCGTCAAGACGACGAACGGCGGCGTGCGCGTCGGATTACGGGGAGCGCCGGGCTCTTAAGGCGTTGCAAGATCAAGATCGGTGGCCAACGAAGACAAGTCGACCAGATATCACCGGCTTCGTCGCCGAACCTCTTCGCTCGACACGACAGCGCAGGCCATCCTTCTCCTGGCGCTCGTGCTGAGCGGTGCTTCCTCCGCAATCCGATCAAGCATTGCGTCCAGCGTTGGAACTGGCCTCGTATCGCTTGTCGTGATGTACGTCGTCGTGATCGCAGCACTGACCGAACTCGTCCACCTGCCGTTCGCCTTCTATTACGGAGTGGTTCTCGAGCGGCGGTATGGCCTCTCGACAGAAACGCCGGGACGCTGGCTCAAGGATCACTTCAAGGCGGCGGTAATCGCCTTGATCGTGCTCGTGGTTGCGGGTGTGCTCGTCGCCTGGCTGCTGCGTACCGCCCCGGAACTCTGGTGGCTGCTGTCGTCGATAGTCTTCGTGACCGGGCTTATCGTGTTGGCGAGGCTCGCGCCGGTTTTCCTGCTCCCGCTCTTCTACGACATCCGGCCTCTTGCGCGTGAGACGCTGCGTGAACGGTTGCTGGCGTTGGCAGAGAAATCGGGCACTCCTGTGCTTGGCGCCTACGAATGGCGGGTTGGCGATCGCACGACCAGGGCAAACGCCGTGTTGGTTGGCATCGGTCGAACGCGTCGCATCCTCGTGTCCGACACGTTGCTCGCCGTGCATTCCGACGATGAGATTGAGACCGTCTTTGCGCACGAGCTCGCGCACCATGTCTACGGGGATATCTGGTCGGCCCTGGCGTTCGAGGCCGCGCTCCTGACGCTCGGATGTTATGCCGCGGACTACGTGCTTTCGAGCTTCGCGTTCACAATTGGTCTGGACGGCAAAGCAGACGTGGCGGGCTTGCCGCTGGTTGCATTGACTGGCGGCCTAGTGTCGCTCTTGTTCGCGCCCGTGGCGAATGCGCTGTCACGCGCCCACGAGCGGCGTGCCGATCGTTACGCCCTCGACACCACCAGGAATTCGACAGCGTTCATCAGCGCCATGAAGCGGCTGGCTGCCACCAACCTCGCAGAAGATCGCCCGTCGCGATTGGTCGAGCTGCTATTCCACACTCATCCATCCACCGCCGCGCGCATCGAAGCGGCAAAGGCTTGGTCGCCGGATTAATCAGGCGGGTCTGAGGACCCGCCTCTACGGATGGCGATTTACCGCCCGCGAACGACCAGTTCCCCTCGCATCTGGGCGTGCCTGGCGTCGTTGGTCAGATTGGAATAGAAGGCGAACGTTCCCGCACGATCAGCGCGGAACTCCAGCGTCGTGGAGCCACCGGCTGGTACGCGCCGCGAGACACGATACTCGTCGATCGTCACGCTGTACGCGTTGTCTTCGCTTTGCACCGTGAGTTTGACGAGGTCGTCCTGGGCGACTTCGATCCGGGCGGGGGAGAACCGGTAGTTGCGAGCCGTAAGCGTGATCTCGCGTCTATTGGGGGCCTGCTCCTGGCCTTCGACAGGCTCAGGCCACGGCGAGCTTGTCGAGCCGTGAGCTATCGAATGGAGCGCGAAAGGGGAGAGCAGACTCACCACGCCTACGACCAGGAGGCTGGACGTCCGACTCTTCAGCTTCATCTCTGCATTTTAGACGACCGGGACCCTGTCCCGGTTCGTCGGTGCACAGGATTGCTTACTCTTTGGCGGCAGGCGCGGTTGCGCCTGTTTTTTGCCCTTCTTCCTGCAGCAGAGCCTTGCGGCTGAGTCGGATCTTGCCGGTCGGATCGATGTTGATGACTTTCACGAGGATCTGCTGACCCTCTTTGAGTTCATCGCGCACGTCCTTCACGCGGTGATTGGCAATCTCCGACACGTGCAGCAGACCGTCGGTGCCCGCCATGATTTCGACGAACGCGCCGAAATCGGTGATGCGCTGCACCTTGCCCATGTATGTCTTGTTGAGCTCGGGCGTCGCGGTCAGTTCCTGGATGATGCCGATCGCCTTTGCGGCCGACTCGCCATCCGCCGACGCGACGTTGACCTGGCCGTTGTCCTCGACGTCGATCTTCACGCCTGTGCGCTCGATGATGCTGCGAATCATCTTGCCGCCGGGGCCGATGACGTCGCGGATCTTGTCGACGGGAATCTTGATCGTGATGATGCGCGGGGCGAAGTTCGACATGTTGCCGCGCGTGGCAGGAAGCGTCTTCGCCATCTCGCCAAGGATGTGCAGGCGGCCGGCGCGCGCCTGTTCGAGGGCCTTGGCCATGATCTCCGACGTGATGCCGGTGACCTTGATGTCCATCTGCAGGGCCGTGATGCCATGCGCGGTGCCAGCGACTTTGAAGTCCATGTCGCCGTAGTGGTCTTCGGCGCCTGCAATGTCCGAGAGGACGGCGTACTTTCCGGTCTTCTCATCCATGATGAGGCCCATCGCGATGCCGGCCACAGCCGAGGTGATGGGCACGCCCGCGTCCATCATCGCCATCGAGCCGCCGCACACCGAGGCCATCGAGGAGGAGCCGTTCGATTCGAGGATGTCGGAGACGAGACGGACGGTGTAGGCGAATTTCTCCTCGGGCGGCACCACCGGCGCGAGGGCACGCTCTGCAAGCGCGCCATGACCAACCTCGCGGCGACCGGGTCCCCGTTGCGGGCCGACTTCGCCGACCGAGAATGGCGGGAAGTTGTAGTGAAGCATGAAACGCTTGTATTGCTCTCCGGTCACGTGCTCGATCTTTTGCTGATCGTCGGCGGTGCCGAGCGTGCAGCTCACGAGGGCCTGTGTTTCGCCACGTGTGAAAACGACTGAGCCGTGCACGCGGGGAAGCACACCGGTCTCGGTCCAGATCGGGCGGATCTCGTCGAACTTCCGGCCATCGAGGCGCAAACCCCGCTCTAGGGCCTCGTCGCGCATCGCCTTTTCCTGGAGCTCGTGAAAGATATGCTCGGCGTCGCTCTTCTGCTGCTCGTCGCCTTCGGGCAGCGACGCGAGCAGGTCGTTCAGAACGGCATCGACCTGGCCGTAGCTCTCCAGCTTCTGCTTGATGCGCATCGCCTGGGTAAGAGGCCCGAGCACCTTCTGCTCGACCTGCTGATAGAACTGCGGTGCGATCGTCTTCGCTTCGACAGCAAGCTTCTTCTTACCGGCGGCCGCCTTCAGATCTTCGATGCCGGCAACGATCGCCTTGATCGCCGCATGTGCCGCCTCGAGCGCCCCGACGACCTGCGCTTCTGAGACGTCCTTGGCCCCGGCTTCGACCATCACGATTCCGTCGCGCGTACCGGCTACGACGAGATCGAGGGTGCTCTGTTTGCGCTCCGCGTAGGTCGGGTTGATGATGTACTCGTTGTTGACCATGCCGACACGGACGCCGGCGACGGTTTTCTCGAACGGGATCTCCGAGATCGCCAACGCGGCGGATGCACCGGTTATCGCCAGGACGTCGGCGTCGTTCTCCGTATCCGCGGATAAGAGCAGCGCGATGATTTGCGTCTCGTATCGCCAGCCTGACGGGAAGAGTGGGCGAATCGGCCGATCGATCAGCCGGCTGGTCAGCACTTCCTTCTCTGCCGCCTTGCCCTCGCGCTTGAAGAATCCGCCAGGAATTCGTCCGGACGCGTAGGCGTATTCGCGGTAGTCGACGGTCAACGGAAGGAAGTCCACGTCCCGCGGACTGGCCGCGCGCGAGGCCGCGACGAGCACCATCGTGTCGCCAGAACGGACGATCACGGCGCCGTGGGCCTGCTTGGCAAGCTTGCCCGTTTCGAGGGACAGTGTCCGTGATCCAACCTGGATCTCGCGCCTCTGCAAGTTAACGTTGTGCATGTGACTAGGTCTACTTACGTATGCCGAGACGCTTGATGAGATCGGCGTAGCGCTCGGAGTCCTTACTCTTGAGGTAGTCGAGCAGCCGTCGACGCTGGCCCACCAGCTTCAGCAACCCTCGGCGGGAGTGATGATCCTTTGCGTGGATCTTGAAATGTTCGGTGAGGTAGTTGATCCGCTCACTGAGGAGCGCGACCTGAACTTCCGGCGACCCGGTGTCGCCATCGTGTGTCTTGTAAGTCCCGATGATGCCGCTCTTTCGATCCCTGCTCAACGCCACTGGTGGCTCCTTCACGAACGGTCCAGACCTGACTGTCGAGGGCGTTGCTGCCCCCACATCCACCGAACCGCCGTACAGTCTCGCGTGTTTCTTGGTCCCCTAAACATTCCATTCTAAATCAGTACAACGGCCGGGTGCAAAAATTCACCGCTTCCGGCAACCGTCGCGAGGGCCACGAGTTGGCCCTCTTCATCGATCAATCTGACCCACGTGCCTTCGTTGCCGCACATGGCCTCCCGACTCGAGACGAGGTGTGATTCCCGGACCGTTTGCCCGTAAGTGACCCGTTTTCTGCCTTCTGCGCCCAGGCGAGCTGATGGCAGCCCCGGGAGAAGACGATTCAGCGGAATCCAACCGGTCACTGCGTCCCCGGCGCGCTGCACACGCTCGAGCTCGACCGCCTGATCGATCGTGAATTCGCCGCTGCGCGTTCGCCGCAGAGATTCGAGACAGGCGCCCGTTCCGACGCTTTCGCCCAACGCATGCGCAAAGCTCCGAACATAGAACCCCGCTGAGCACGTGATGGCGATGCGAGCCGATGCTCCGGTGAATTCGAGTAGATCGGCACGTGTCACCCGGACCGGGACCGGGGTCAGCACTACGTCCTCGTCCCGCCGCGCCTTTGCGTAAGCTCTCTCTCCGCCGACCTTCTTGGCGGAAAACACCGGCGGGACCTGCTTGTACTCGCCACGCAGCCCCGTAAGCGCCGCTTCGACAGCCGCGGCAGTTGGGGCGCGGTCGGAACGCGCGGTCTCTGCCCCGGTAATGTCGTACGAGTCGGTCGCGAGGCCAAATCGCACGGTTGCGTCGTACTCCTTGTCCGACGAGACGAGGAACCGGACGAGTCGCGTCGCCCGCCCGCACGCGAGCGGCAGCACGCCGGTGGCCAGTGGATCAAGCGTTCCCGTATGACCGATGCGCCGCTCGCGCAGCGAACGCCGCGCAACCGCCACAACGTCATGCGACGTCAGACCTTGAGGTTTGTCGACAACCAGAACGCCGTCCATGGCACTTGTGTTCACGCTTCTGGCTTCTCAGTTCGTGTTCAGGGTCAAGCGGCCGAACCGAGATGTGAGAGTCGAGAAGGGTGAACGATTGCTTCACTGCTTCGAACTTGCGGCGTCTATTGCCTGCGCGAGCTTGGTCTCGAAGAGCACCTTCAGGTCGGCAAACTCACCACGCGCGGAGCACCCGGATGCGTTTGTGTGGCCTCCGCCGCCGAACTCGCGGGCGATGGCGTTGACGTTGATGTTTCCCTTCGATCGCATGCTCACTCGCCAATCGCCGGGACCGTTCTCCTTGAAAAACGCGACCGCGACGATGTCCTTCACCGTGAGCGGGAGATTGACCAGGCCCTCGGTGTCATCGTAGGTGCCTCCGCACTCGCGCGCGAGTTGCTGATCGACAGACACCGTGGCGATCCGACCCGAGGAATCGAGCTGCATCTTGTGCAGCACAGCGCCGTAGAGTTTGAGCCGGGCGAGATTGTTGCTGTCGAAGATGCTGCGGGCGACAGCGGGTGCATTCACGCCCGCTTCCACGCACTGCCGGCAGATGTCGAACGTTCGCGGCGTGATGTTCGAGTAGTGGAACGCGCCGGTGTCCGTGAGGATCGCGATATAGACGTGTGTCGCGATCTCCGGTGTCAGCGAGACTCCCAGCTCGCCGATCAGCTCGAAGACCATTTCGCCGCACGCCGCCGCCGACAGGTCCAGCCAGTTCATCGCGCCGTACATCGCGTTGCCGGGGTGATGGTCGATGTTGATGACGTAGCCGCGTTCGAGGCCCGCGATTCCCGTCCGCTGTGCATCGCCGCACTCCAGGATGATCACAGCGTCGCCGGGATCGTCGAGGCTCTCGACGACCTCAATCGACTCCACACCCGGGAACACCTGCATTTGCGGCGGCACGTGGTCCCGGCTGACGACCCTCGCGTCCTTGCCCAGCCGGCGCAGGGCCAGCGCCATCGCCAACGACGAGCCGATGGCGTCGCCATCCGGCCGTGCGTGCGAGGCCACGACGAATCGTTGCCGGCGGCGGATCTCTGCGGCGACGCGAGCGGCCGTTGTTTCAGCGGTTGTGGTGGTCATGCCCGTCGCTATCCTCGGTCGCCTCGTTTGTTGCTGTCGGCGGCGCGCTGCGCCGGAGCGGGGTCAGGTTCCGCCCGCTGCGCCGGAGCGGGGTCAGGTTCCGCCCGCTGCGCCTCTTCCTCGTGCAGATCGCGCAGTATCTGCTCGATTCGATCCTGGTGTGCGACCGATTCGTCGAAGCGGAACTCAATCTCAGGCACGCGCCGCAGGCGCAACCGGCTGCCCACCTGCCGCCGCAGGAACGGCGTGGCGCGCTCCAGCGCGGCGGCGGTCTCGCGCCGCGCGGCGGCGTCACCCATCATCGTGTAAAACACGCGCGCCAGCTGGAGATCGGGCGACATCTTCACACGGGTGAGGGTGATGAAACCGATACCAGGATCGTGGACGACCCCGCGACTGAGAAGATCGCTCAGCTCTTGTCGTATCTGATCGCCGACGCGGTCAGGTCTGTGGCCTTGAGCCATTACGTGAGATATTCGACCTCCGACCGTGAGATGAGTCCCGGCTCGAGACGCTCGATTTCATCCGCCGCGGCAGCCAGTTCCTGCTCGACATGAATCGTGGTGTTCGAGATGGCCACGACGCCCAGGCTGGCGCGCTGCCACAGGTCCTGGTGCTCGAGTTCCGCAACCGCGACGTTGAACTTCTGGAGCCGGTCCTTGATCCGTCGAAGCACCATACGCTTGTCCTTCAGCGACTGCGCGTAGGGGATGTGAATCTCAACGTGAAGAACAGCTACGCGCACTGCGGCACTCTTACGCCGTCACAGCCACGCGCTCCATCGTGAAGACCTCGATGACATCGCCGACCTTGACGTCGTTGTAGTTCTGCAACCCGATGCCGCACTCGAGCCCGCTCTTCACTTCGCTCACATCGTCCTTGAAACGGCGGAGCGACGAGATCTTGCCTTCGAACACGACCACGTTATCGCGCAGCAGGCGAGCCTGGGTCTCGCCCGCGCGAGTGATCCGCCCATCGGTGACCAGGCAACCCGCGATCGCGCCCACCTTCGGCACGCGGAAAACCTCGCGTACTTCGGCCGACCCGATCCGAACCTCTTTGAACGTCGGTTCGAGCAAGCCCGCCATGCTCTTCTTGATTTCCTCGGTGACGTTGTAGATCACCGAGTGCAGGCGGATGTCGATCTCTTCGCGTTCCGCCATCTCGTGCGCGTTGCGATCCGGCCGGACGTTGAATCCGATGATGATGGCGTTGGAGGCAGAAGCCAGGAGCACGTCCGACTCGTTGATCGCACCGACGCCAGACCGGATGATGCGAATCTTGACCTTGTCATCCGAGAGCTTGGTCAATGTGTCGGCGAGCACTTCGGCAGAGCCCTGCACGTCAGCCTTCACAATGAGCGGCAGTTCCTTGACGCCACCCTCGGCAATCTGCTCCTTCAATGATTCAAGCGTCAGGCGGCCGCCCTTGGCGCCGAGGGCGCGCTCCTTGGCCTGCGCCTGGCGGAACGTCGCGATCTGTCGCGCCTTTGCCGCATCAGCGACGGTCTGAAACGGGTCGCCTGGCTGCGGCAGACTGGTCAGACCGAGTACTTCGACCGGAGTGGCTGGCCCGGCGGATTTCACCGGTCGGCCGCGATCGTCGATGAGGGCCCTGACCTTGCCGACCACGGGACCGGCGATGAAGTTGTCGCCGACATTGAGGGTGCCGTCCTGTACCAGGACGGTGGCGACAGGGCCGCGCCCGCGATCGAGCTTGGCTTCAAGCACTGCGCCCGATGCGCTGCGTTTCGGGTTGGCGCGCAGCTCGAGGATGTCGGTGGACAACAGAATCATCTCGAGCAACTGATCGAGGTTCTGCCGCTTCTTCGCGGAGACTGGCACCATGACCGTTTGTCCGCCCCAGTCTTCCGGCACCAGGTTGAGCTCGGCCAACTCGCGTTTGACGTTGTCCGGGTTTGCGCCCGGCTTGTCGATCTTGTTGATCGCCACCACGATGGGAACGTTCGCGGCCTTGGCGTGATCGATCGCCTCGCGCGTCTGCGGCATCACGCCGTCATCGGCGGCGACGACGAGGACCACGACGTCGGTGACCTTGGCGCCGCGTGCGCGCATGAGCGTGAAGGCTTCGTGGCCCGGCGTATCCAGAAACACGACGCTGCGGCTGTCACCCACGTCGACGTGATAGGCGCCGATGTGCTGCGTAATACCGCCGGCCTCGCGTTCGGCCACTTTTGTTTCCCGGATGGCGTCGAGCAGCGACGTCTTGCCGTGGTCGACGTGACCCATGACCGTCACGACAGGCGCGCGCGGCTTGATGTCTTCGGGCTTCGAATCATCACCCTCGGCCGAGACGAGCTCTTCTTCGAAGCTCCGCATTTCGATCTCGGCGCCGAATTCACGCGCGATGTCCTTGGCCGTCTCCACGTCCATCGTGCTGTTGATGGTCATCATCATGCGACGCATCAGCAACTTGGCCAGGACATCCTTCACGCGGACGTCGAGCTTGTCGGCGAGATCTTTCACCGTCATGCCTTCAGCCAACGTGATGATGCGCGTAATTGGCGGTGGGGCACTTGGCGCTGCCGGCGCGGACGGTTGTGGCGCACGATCGCGACGCGCCTGCTGAGGTCGCGCCGCCGGCGGTCGCGGCTGGGTTGCCGGCGGCCGTTGACCGAACGGCGGGCGCGCCTGCGTGGCCGGAGCTGTTCCAGGCCGTGCGAACTGCGGCTGCTGCGTACGCACGGGCTGTGACGGCAGCGGACGGGGTCCGCCCAGCATCCCTGGCGTCGTCGGACGCGCCGGCGCGTACGTGGCAGGACGTGCTGGTTGCGCGGCGCCGCTGCCTGATCGTGGCGGCGCCTGTGTCCGTCCTGTTGCGGGTGTCGCCGCCTTGGCTGTTCCCGCAGCCGGCGGCGGAGCCGGCGGTTGGACGATGCGCGGCTGCGTGACAGGAGGACGCTTCGCGGGCGCGAGCGGACGGGCTGGTTGCGGCGTCCTCCCCGGTTCCTCGATTCGAAGACGAATCGTCGGTGGAACGAAGCGCCCGGTCTGCGGTGGTGGAGCAACTGAAGCCGGCGTCGGTGCGGCCGCTGCAGCGACAGGTGCTGGAGGCTCGTCGATTGTCTCTTCGACAACCGGTGGTTCTTCGATTGGTGGAGCTTCGGGCACGATCACGACCGGGAGTGCGTCATCGACTTCGACGGGAAGCGGAGGTTCGTCCTCGACAATGGGTGGTGGCGGCGTGGCGATGGCGGCCACCGGAATTTCAACAGGCTCTTCGACAACGGGCGGCGGTGGCGGCGACGGCGGCGGCGTAGCCACAACTTGCGGCGCCGCTGCGACATCGGCCGGTGCATGCGGTTTGATCGTCTTGACGAGACGGGGCGGACCAAGCACCGGAGCCGCAGGCTTTGGCGGTTCTGCCTTCTTTGGTGCTGGCGCCTTCTTCGCGGCCGTCTTGGCCGGAACGGCGTGCTCGGCGAACATGTCGCCGCCGGGAAGAGAGATGCTGCGCTGACGCGCGAGACGCTCGACGAACGATCGCGCGACAACCTCTTCGATCGTGCTCGAGGCGCTCTTCAGCTCGATTCCGTGATCGCGCTTGAGCAGCGCCAGCACTTCCTGGCTCGTCGTGCCGAGTAGTTCCGCGACCTTGTAAATCCGAACCGTTGCCAAATCGCTTCCTTATCGTAGTGTCCAGCATCCCTGGCCGCCGAAGCGCGTGCGCGAAGGCGGCAGCCGGACCGTCGTTTCAAATCGCCCTACTCGCTGGTCTTCGCCTCGTCGCCTTCGGTACCGGCTTCGTCGATCGCCGGTTCATTTTCCGACGCTGCCGGCTCACTGCCCGTTTCATCGGCCGTTGCGGACTCGTTTCCAAGGGCGCCGAACTCAGCTTCGACTTCACGCCGCTTTTCTTCCTCGCTCTTGATGTCGATGCGCCAGCCAGTCAGCTTTGCCGCCAGCCGGACGTTCTGGCCCTTCTTACCAATCGCGAGTGACAACTGCTTGTCCTCGACGACGACTTCCATGATCCGATCGCGTTCATCGACAATCGATACGCGCTGTACCTTCGCGGGGCTGAGCGCATTGGTCACCAGTTGCACGGGATCATCCGACCACTCGACGATGTCGATCTTCTCGCCGCGCAGCTCGCGGATGATCGCCTGAACGCGCGTGCCCTTCATGCCGACGCATGCACCGACCGGATCGACGTCCCGCTCTCGTGAGTACACGGCTACCTTGGCGCGATCTCCGGCTTCACGCACGGCGCCGCGGATCATCACCGTCCCATCGTAGATTTCAGGGACTTCCTGTTCGAACAGCTTGATGAGCAGGGCAGGGTCCGTGCGTGACAGGACGATCTGGGGTCCCTTGGCGCTGCGGTTGACGCCCTTGATCACCGCTCGAATACGCTCACCCGGCGTATAGCTTTCGGCGCGCGACTGTTCTTTCCGCGGCAGCACCGCTTCCACCCGGCCGATCTCGACGACGAGGTCACCATTTTCGAAGCGCTTCACCGTGCTGTTGATCACTTCACCAACGCGGTCGTTGTACTCGGCAAAGATGTTCTCGCGTTCGGCCTCGCGGACTTTCTGGAAGATCACCTGCTTCGCTGTCTGCGCCGCGATTCGCCCAAGCACGTCGGTGCGCTTGGGGAACTCGATCTCCATATCGACTTCGGCCTCGTCGCCGTACAGGTCCTGGGCTTCCTTCAGCGAGATCTCGGTCGCGTCATTGGTCACGTCGGTCACAATATGCTTGATCGCGAACAAGTCGACCTGACCGGTCTCCGGGTTGAACCGCGTCTTGAGATTCTCGTTGGTCTTGTAATACTTGCGCGACGCGGTCAGGACGGCGTCCTCGATCGCGGTGATGATCGTGTTGGCCTCGATGCCTTTTTCCTTCGCGAGCGCCTCGATCGTCTGCATCAGCGGGTTCTGCATATTCACTTTCACCGCCGGGTCCACAGCTCAGAACCCGGCCTACGTCTGAATCGTAGGGCGGGTCCGCTTCAGACCCGCTAAAACTCAACCTCCAGCCGGCCGCGCGTGATCAGCCGCAGCGGCAGCCTGTGCACCCGTCCGTTCAGCGCTTCGAGCAGCACGACGTCTCCATCCACGCCGCGCAGGTGCCCTTCAAACGCCTTCTGCCTGTCGACCGGCTCACTGACCACGACTTTCGCCAGGCGCCCGGCAAACCGTTCGTAATCCCCGACGTTGCGCAGCGGCCGATCCAGCCCGGGCGATGAAACCTCCAACGTGTAAGCGAACGGCAGCGGGTCCTCGACGTCGAGAATCGTTCCGATTTCGCGATTGACCTGCTCGCAGTCCTCGATGCTCACACTGTCATCAGGCGTGGCCGACGGTCCTGGTCTGTCGATGAAGACCCTGACCACATGCCCGCCCGTTTCGCGGCGGCTCTGGATATCCCAGACTTCCAACCCCCGCGCCGCCGCAACCCGCTCGGCAATCGCCCGAATCTGCTCAAGCGGTTGCATTACCTGAACTGTCCTGAAACAAAAAAAGTGGGCACGAGCCCACTTGGAGTCTTCCTCCGCCTAGGTGACCCTCAAGCTTATCACGCGGATTCAGCCCCGGACAACGGCCGCTCATCGCGCGAGCGCGCTTCGACGGAGACGGGCCGCGCGATCAGATCGTAGCCGCGGCTGCCAACGATTTCGGCGTCGAGGAACGCCCCGGGCGTGATGGCCGAAGGGTCGCAGTCAGTCAAGTAGACCTGGGGGTCAATCTCAGGTGCCTGTCCCTCTAACCGCCCCCGCAGCACGAGGTCGTGCTCGGCCGACGGGCCGTCCACCAGCATCCTGACCTGGCTGCCGACGCGGGAGCGCTGGGCTCGCGCAACAATCCGCCTCTGCAGTCCCATCAGCCCGTTTTGACGCTTCCGTTTGAGCGTTGCCGGCACGTCGTCTTCCAGACCGTAGGCCGAGGTGCCTTCCTCATGCGAGTAAGTGAACACGCCAACGTGATCGAACCTGACCGCCTCGACAAAGGACTGCAGCTCGGCATGGTCCTCTGCGGTTTCGCCAGGAAATCCAACAATGAACGTCGTACGTAATGTGACGCCGGGAACACGGCGTCGGATCCGGTCGAGAAGCCGTTCGTAGTTCGCGCGCGTGCCCGGACGCTTCATACGCTTGAGCACACGATCTGAGGCGTGCTGCAGGGGCAGGTCGACGTACTTGCAGACCTTCTCACTCTCAGCCAACGCGTCAAGGACGTCATCGGTGATCGTCGTCGGATAGAGATACAGCATCCGGACCCATTCGAGCCCGTCGATACGATTCAGGGCGCGCAGCAGTCGAGCAAGAGCGCCCCGTTCGCCGCGATCGATGCCGTAGAAGGTCGTGTCCTGTGAGATCAGTAGCAGCTCTTTGACACCCTGCGCGGCCAGCCGTTGCGCCTCGGCCACGATGGATTCGTGCGTGCGGCTGCGGTACTTGCCGCGAAGCGTCGGGATGATGCAGAACGCGCACTTGTAGTCGCACCCTTCGGCGATCTTCACGTAGGCGTAGTGCCGGGGTGTCGCGAGGAGGCGAGGCGTGCTCGCGTCGTAGAGGTAGGTGGGTCCGCCTCCGCCTGCGGCTTCGGCGAGACTCGCCGTCGGCAACGTTTGCGACGGCTCGGTCTGTCCAGATCTGATGGGCTCGCCATTCGCACGAAGCAGCGGGATAACTCGACGCCCGTAGGGCGGGTCCTGCTTTGTGGACCCGCCGATCGCGTTCACGATTTCCGGGACTTCTCCCGTGCCGAGTACTGCGTCGATTTCCGGGATCTGCTCTCGAAGCTCGTCTCGGTAGCGCTCCGCCATGCAGCCGGTGACGACCAGCCGGCGGCACGCGCCGGTCTTCTTGTGCTCCGCCATCTCGAGGATGCTGTCGACCGATTCCTGTTTCGCCTTGTCGATGAACGCGCAGGTGTTGACGATGAGCACCTCTGCGTCGGCGGCATCGCGCGTGAGCTGATGTCCCTGCTCCTGCGCGAGCCCCAGCATCACCTCGGAGTCCACGAGGTTCTTGGGGCACCCGAGGGAGATCATTCCAATCTTCACAACCTTCTAAGGATACAGGGTATCGTCGTCTCGGCGGATAATCCCTTTATTGACATGCCCCACGCTGACCACATTGATGTCTCGTCGGTACTGAAAGGCAAGGTGCCGCCTGGAAGTCAGGTGACCATTCGCGGCTGGGTCCGCACGCGGCGGGACTCGAAAGCCGGGCTCTCGTTCATTCACCTGCACGATGGGTCGTGTTTCGATCCGATCCAGATCGTGGCGCCCAGCCAACTTCCCAACTACGAGAGCGAAATCAAGAAGTTGACCTCCGGCTGCGCCGTCACGGCCACCGGGGTCGTGGCCGCGAGCGAGGGCCAGGGCCAGGCGGTTGAAATCCAGGCTGATGCCGTCGAAGTCGTCGGGTGGGTGGACGACCCCGAAGGTTACCCAATTCAGCAGAAGAAGACGTCGTTCGAATACCTCCGTGAGGTAGCGCACCTGCGGCCGCGGACGAACACGCTGGGCGCCGTGGCGCGCGTGCGTCATTGCCTCAGTATGGCGATCCATCGCTACTTCCACGATCACGGCTTCTACTGGGTGCACACACCAATCGTGACCGCCAGCGATGCCGAGGGCGCTGGCGAGATGTTCCGCGTCAGTACGCTCGACCTCGCCAATCTTGGCGCGATCGCGAAAACGCCGGAGGGACGCACCGATTTCAGCCAGGACTTCTTTGGGAAGGAGGCGTTTCTCACCGTCAGCGGTCAGCTCAATGTCGAGACGTATTGCCTGGCGCTGTCGAAGGTTTACACCTTCGGACCGACATTCCGTGCCGAGAACAGCAACACCAGCCGACATCTGGCCGAATTCTGGATGGTGGAGCCCGAGATCGCATTCGCCGATCTTGTCGCCAACGCGGACCTTGCCGAGTCATTCCTGAAATACATCTTCAGCGCGCTTCTGAACGAGCGCGGCGACGACATGAAGTTCTTCGCCGATCGGATCGACAAGGACTGCGTAAGACGCGTCGAAGCGTTTGTCTCATCACCGTTCGAGCGCCTCACCTACACCGACGCGATCGCGGCGTTGGAGAAGAGCGGCAAGGCGTTCGAGTTCCCCGTCCGCTGGGGCATGGACATGCAGTCGGAGCATGAGCGCTGGCTCAGCGAGGAGTACGTCAAGGCGCCGGTGGTCGTGATGAACTACCCGAAAGAGATCAAGGCGTTCTACATGCGCATGAACGACGACGGGAAGACGGTTGCGGCGATGGATGTTCTGGCGCCCGGCATCGGTGAGATCATTGGCGGCTCGCAGCGCGAGGAACGGCTCGACCACCTCGACCGACGGCTCGCGGAGATGCACCTCGATCCGAAAGTCTACTGGTGGTATCGCGACCTGCGACGCTTTGGAACCGTGCCGCACGCCGGCTTTGGCCTCGGCCTCGAGCGCACGATCATCTACGCGACGGGAATGGGGAACATCAGGGACGTGATTCCGTTTCCCCGCACGCCCGGACAGGCCGCATTTTGAACTCTTACCCCGTAGCGTTGGGTCTTTAGACGCGCCGGTCAGAACGTCACGAACGACTGTTCCAGCCGAGCGCGCGCCTTCGCGCAGCGCTTGAGCACATCGACCGGATCCCCGGTGTCGCTGACCTCGAACATCAGTGCGCCGTCATAGCCGATCTTCTGTGTCTCCATCATCGCTGCGTCCCAGTCGATCGTGCCGAGATATGGCGCGAGATGGTCGTCCTTCTTCCCACCATTGTCATGCACGTGGGTCGTCCACAAGTGACCGGATAGCGCCTCGATGGCCTCGCCGAGATCGCCCATCAAGTGTGCGTGGCCGTAGTCCAGACACACGCCGACATTGAGGCCATCCAGTTCGTCCTCGACCAGACGTGCCAACGACTCCGCGTCGGACAGCGGGTTGGGAATGACTTCGACGGCCACGCGTACATTTGCCCGGGCTGCGACGTCGGCGATCTCCTCAACGCTCCGGCGAGCTGCATTGGCGTTGTTGTCGCCGGCATTCGTTTGCTCGCTTGAAGGAACGCCGATGTGCAGCACGAGATACTGGAACGGGAGCCGACTAGCGAGCGCGATCGCCGCTTCGGTTTCTGCGACCGCCGCTTGGCGGCGCCCCTCGTCGGAAGAGGCGTTCGAGAATGCGCCAATCCAGCGTCCGCCCTGCATGCGCTCGACGATCGGAGCATGGACCGAATGCAGGCTTAATCGCGTATCAGCAAGCCACTCCGCAAGTTCACCGATTGCCTGCTCGCTGCGGTAGTCAAAATGGGAGCGAGTCGCGAATAGCTCCACCTTCTCGAAGCCATGAGCGGCGACGTGCACGAGGTGATCGCGGCTGAGCCGGTGGTCGTGGAAGAGGTGCGTGGAGATGCCGAACTGATACATGGCGTGACGGTCCGCTCGTTCTTCGAGGGGACCAACCATTCATTCTAGTCCGCCGCAGATCAACTCCCCAACGTATCCGTTAGGGTCAGCGACGGTCGCCCGCCCTCAGGCTCCCCACGACACACCGGAAGCTATTTAAGTTCGTCAAGATGGGCCGAGAGGATCTCTCGCAGGCGCCAGAACCGGGCATCGCGTTCCACGTTGTTGCGAACGTAGGCGATGGTGCGAGGAATGTACTGGATGTAGACGGGATTGCCGCGGGTCGTCGTCTGGAAACCAAACGTACCGAGTGCCTTGAGGTTGCGTTGCAGCGCCATCAGATCGAACCGTCGTCTGAACAGGCCCGCTTCCATGCCGGCACCGCCGCGATCGGCGCCCACGCCGCGAAGCGCGAGGAAGAACGCGATCAACTCGTCGACCTCCCGTTCGCTGAAATCCATGTACGAATCGCGCAGCAGCGACACCAGGTCGTAGGTGTCGGGCCCCATGCGGGCGTCCTGGAAATCGATGATGTACAGCTGGCCGGCATGCAGCATCAAATTACGGCTGTGATAGTCGCGATGGCAGAACACGCGCGGCTCGGCGGCCAGTTCTTCCGCGATGCGCAGGAGCTCGACGCCCAGGGCTTCACGTCCGGCGGGAGTGAGAACTGCGCCTCGATACGCTTCCAGGAAATGCTTGGCGAAGAACTGCAGCTCCCATGACAGCTTCTCGACGTCGAACGCGATGCCATACGGCAAGTAGCGGTCCGACGTGAGGTCTCGTCCTCGCTGTTGCATCCTGGCGATGAGTGTGACGGCCTGGCGGTAGAGCGCCGCATGCTCGGCACGAGTTGCCGCCCCCAGGTGCGCTTGCAGCGTGACATCTCCGAGGTCTTCCAGCGCCAGTATGCCGAGCTCGTTCGAGTGTCCGAGGATCGCAGGTACCGGTACCGGCATGGCCGCCATCAGGCGCGCCACATTGGCAAACGGCAATTGCTCGACGTCGAAGGCCTGGGGATAGACAGACAGCACCTGCGACGGCGCGTCACGCAACAGGATTCGAACGTATCTGCGATCGGACGCATCGCCCGTGAGCGGGACCACCTTCGCGGCCCGGTCGGCGAGGCCGGTTTCCGACAGGTATCGATCGATTCGAGGGCGTACGTTATCCGTCATGGTTCGAGCGAGGCGATCGCCAATCCGTCGACCTTGCGTTCACTCGACGCAAGCTCACCTGACGCGATCCGGATCGTGACGCCATGCCAGGATGTATCGGCCGGAACGCGCACGCCGTCAGTCACCACGCACTCCCGCAGCATCGCCCCATCCCCGATAGTCACATCGTCCCATAGAACACTGCGCTCGACACGCGCTGTCGGGCTAATCTCCGCGTGTGCCGCCGTGTCGGTCCCTTCGCGTGTCCCCAGTCTGAGCGAGGTGTCGAGATAATCGGACGGCGTGCCGATGTCGAAGAACTCGGCCTGCGTGCGAAAGGCGCGAACGGCGCCCGGGCGTTCGGCGACCAGCGCCTGATAGAGCGCACGAACTTCGGAGGGGACATCTGCGGGAACGGCTGCAAACGCCGCTGCTTCGGCAACCTGTACACCGATGAAGTGATACGACGGCTCTTGGGACGCGCGCGGCACCCAGCCAGCGAATTCGCCGTCGGGCGTGACGCGAACCCCGCTGTATTTCTCTGGCTCAGAGTTCGGCACAACCGCCATCGTGACGAGCGCTCCCGAGCGGCGATGATCATCGACGACATCAGCGAGGTTGACGTCGGTGAGCGTGTCGCCGTTGACGATGAGAAACGTGCCGGAGTCCGGGACTCGGGACTCGGGACTCGGGGTCCGGGGTTCGAGGTGCGTCAAGAGCGGAAGCGCTCGCTTTGGTCCGCCGGCGGATCCAAGAACCGGTACCTCCCACGAGTAGCGGAGGCGCATTCCCAGTTCGGCGCCGTCGCCGAGGAGTCGTGTGAGCGTGTGCGGGAGATGATGCAGGTTGAGCACGACATCGCGGACACCCGCCGCCGACAACGAACGCAGGATCCGACCGATCAGAGGTGTCCCCGCGACGGGGAGCGCGGCTTTCGCGCGAACAAACGATAGAGGTCGAAGTCGGGTTGCGAGCCCTGCTGTCAGGACGAGAGCGGGGACCATTCGTCGGCGAACATCATATCGGCGCCCGTCAGTCCAAGCCGCTCACGCCGCTGCAGGAACAGCCCGCGGTAAGAGTCGAGTACGTAATCCGACTCGCTACGCCCGAGCGCCCGTGCCAGAAACTGGATCGCACGCTCACCGCCTTCGATTTCAACGAAGGTCCCGATCGGCGTTTCATCGAGCGCAATCGTTGCGTCTTCGGCGGCGAACTCCTCGCGAAACTTCTGACACCTGAACCACACGTGCAGCCCGAGCGACTCGAGCACTCGCGTCAGCACATCACCATCGCTGACGACTGTCTCATGCTCCTCGCGCGTCTTCATGCGGCTGGCCTGCACGGGGCCTTTGAATGTCAGGAGGCTTCGGCCTGATTCGCTGCGCACTCGCAGTGCGCACCCGGTTCGCCGAAGAGATTCGTCACTGGTATCGAAGAGCGCGTCTTCCTGGAGCCGGCGACATTTGAGTGGAGCAGCGCCGGCAGCCAAAATGGCGGTGCGGGCTTCGCCGGCGTTTGCAAACTGCAGCTTGATTTCTCGTTCGATCATCGTGGGCTCTCGGGTCTGGACTTTCGGCTTGCGGCTTGCGTTCCGGGCTTTCCAGGTTCCAGGTTCCGGGGTTCGTATCGAACAAGGGTTCCCGATTATAAGCACGTTCGAGCAAAAGAAAAGGCCCCGGGTGCCGATTGGCAACCCGGGGCCGAACATTGACCGAAGGGTCGAGCCCAGAGAGCCGCGCTATTCCTTCGTCACCGTTACGAACGTCTCCTGACCGCCGCGGATCACGCGCAGGAAGGCTGTGCCACCTGAAGGAATCCGCGCCAGTTCCCGCTGAGCCTCGGCAGCTGATTCGACCGGCTGACGACCCACTCGAACGATGACATCACCTGGCTGCAGCGACGCGCGTGCCGCCGGGCTGCCTTGCTCGACCTCGGTGACGACCGCGCCACGGCGATTCTCGAGGCGCAAACGGCGTGCAAGCTCCGGCGTCACGTTCTGCAGGGTGATGCCGAAACCGCTGCTCGTTTCCTGCGCGGGATCGTCAGTGTCGCGACCGCTGTTGCGCGCTGTGGTTTCTGATTCGAGATCCAACTCATCGACCGTGATATTCACCGTACGTTCCTGTCGGTCACGGACGATACGGAGTGGAACCGTGGTTCCGGGTCTGGTGTTGACGACCATCCTCACCAGCTCGTCGCGAGACGTCACAGGCTTTCCATTGAAGCCAATGATCACGTCGCCAGGTTCGAGCCCCGCCTTGCTGGCAGCGCTATCGGGTGTCACGCTCTGGACGACGGCACCTTTGCGATCCTTCAGCCCGAATTCATCAACAGCTTCACGTGCGATGGCGCCGACCGACACGCCGATGCGGCCGCGGACGATCTTGCCCGTGCGCAGTTGCGGCAGAAGTTCCCGGACGGTGTTGCTGGGAATCGCGAAGCCGATCCCGATGTTGCCCTGTTGTCTGGCGTCGGTGTAGATGGCGGTGTTGATGCCTATCACTTCGCCGCGGAGGTTGAGCAGCGGTCCGCCGGAGTTCCCAGGATTGATCGCTGCGTCGGTCTGCAGCACTTGAGCCGATCGCCCCTCGGCAACGGCGAACGGACGCTCGAGCGCGCTGATGACGCCGACGCTCACCGTGTGCGCCAGACCGAACGGGTTGCCAATCGCCATGACCCAGTCGCCCGGCTGCATCTGCGCAGAGTCTCCGAATTTGACCTCCGGCAATGTGTGGTCCGGCTTCTGCGTCAGTTCAATCAGGGCGCTATCGGTCAGCGGATCGCGGCCGATGACCTTCGCGTCGTACTCCTGGTCGTCATCTTCGCCGTAGAGCGACACCTTGATCTTGTTGGCCCCTTCGACGACGTGATTGTTCGTGAGGATGAATCCCGCTTTGTCGATGATGAAGC
Source organism: Vicinamibacterales bacterium (assembly GCA_035649635.1). GTDB lineage: Bacteria > Acidobacteriota > Vicinamibacteria > Vicinamibacterales > UBA2999 > Gp6-AA40. The sequence goes on from DASRJE010000196.1 coordinate 42,801, forward strand.
CGGTCCCGGCGGCCTGAACGACTTGTTCACGCGGCCGTGCCCCTCCTCCTCCGCCACGCGGCTCCTGCTGGCCGAAGAAGCGATCGAACAGGTCGCTTCCGCCGAAGAACTCGCTGAGGTCCTGTGCGCGCTGCCTTGACTCGGTCCGAATGTTTACCACAGCCGGCATCACGGTCTTCGCCACGTCGCGAAACGTGTTGGCTGTCAGCGGACCGGTGAGAGGCGCGCTGTTCATCGGCGGCGCCACCGCGGTTTGTGCAGACGATTCCGGCGCCAGCCCAAGCCGCGAAGCTATGACCAATGCCGCCGTGGCAGAAGTCATCGCGATGAGCAGTGCGTAAAACCAGGTGTTTCTTCGGTTGGACATCAGAGCCTCCAAACCAGTCAAGGGACTCGCCCTATGATATTCCCGCAAAGGCCCCCGACCGGTTACCAGCGTCTCCCTGGCGCGCTTCGCGCGCCTGGACCGCTATGCGACGGGGACGACGGGAACAAATCCTCGTCAGGCGCTGCACAGCGGTTCTCCTCGATATTGTCGACCTTAAGGTGCCAACTTCATATAGGTTATCGGGCTCATCTGGTGAAAGTTAAAGTCCATAGGCCCAAATTCAACCTAATGTCACCACGTCGGTTTGCCGCGGTCCTGTCACAATTGCCTCGCGTTCGCCACGATACATGTTGATCTCGGTGCGGACGCCGAAGGATTCGAAATAAAGGCCCGGTTCAACCGTAAACCCCGTCCCGGGCAGCAGCCGGCGATCGTCGTGGGTCTCGTAGTCGTCCATGTGGACGCCATTTCCGTGAACCGACTCCCCGAGGCTGTGCCCGGTGCGATGAACGATGCGGTCGCCGTACCCCTGATCCTGGAGCACAGCGCGAGCCGCCTCATCTACCTGCCACCCCCGAATATCGCGCCCTTCCCGGGCTGCTTCAGCGACGAGCCGAACTGCTGCATCGCGTGCATCGGCAACCGCTCGAAAAGCGCGCGACACCTCGGCGGGCGCACGCTTTGATGTCACCGCGACCCACGTGATGTCTGCAAACACTGCGCCTGCATCGTGTTTCTTTCCCCAAAGGTCAAGCAGGAGCACTTCGTCGGCTACCACGGCCAGAGACTGTTCAGCCGACGGCAGGTAGTGGGGGTCGCCAGCATTTCGTCCCACGGCCACCACTGGCGGGGAATCCGTCACGAGTCCTTCTTCCTCGAACCATTGCACCATCTGTTGTTGCAGACCGTATTCGGTGAGCGTCCGTGCACGGGTGATGGCGTCGAATGCCGTGGTGAACGCCCGATCCTTGATGCGATACAACGACTCCGACGCCGCGCGATGCGTAGCCAATTGCTCGTCCGTCCATGCGGCCTCGAACTGTTGGACGAGATCTCCGGACGAAACGATTTCAATACCTCGAGCCCGGATCATCTCCACGGTCCCGGCATCGACGCGCGACAAGTAAGGTATCGCGCACATCGGCGAGTATTCCATCGCCACCGTCTTCACGCCCGAAAGCAGTGAGGTCAGCCCGGCTTCCAACTGCTCACGGCCCGCATAGATTGCCCGGTCGCCGGGAAGCGCGTCGAGATTGTGCCGTTCGATCGCATGGACCAGGCCGCGTGGCCGGCCATTCGATGGAATGAGGTAGTACCACCGCCGGGTGGTCATGTGAGTCCCGGTCGTCAGTCCCGCCAGACGGGCCGCAATCGGGTTGGATCCGTGAAAGTCGTACAGCAGCCATCCATCCAGTTCTGCCTTGCGTAGACTCTCTTGAACTGCGGTCACATCCAGCGCCATGAGGGTGATTTTAAGCCGGGATTGCGTCTTCCTTAGACGTTGGTCCTGCCGCGAAGGCCGGGTGGCGTCGCAACGCTTGAGTCGAAGCGGTCCACCGGAATCCCGATCCCGGATCCCGAGTCCCGGTCCTATAATCTGAGGTGCCAGCCCGCTTCTAATATTATGAAACAGCGACTTGCGTTCGCCTTGACTCTCGCGGCCCTCAGCGGCGGGCTGCTCGCTGCACAACAGCAACCTGCGCAGCAGCCACCGGCGCAGCCGCAACAACTGCAGCAGCCGGCGCCGCAAACGCCGATTGAGCAGCCTCCTCTGACGTTCCGTGTCGAGGTCAACTACGTTGAAGTCGACGCCCTCGTCACCGACGCCGAGGGAAGGCCGATCACGAACCTGACGAAGGACGATTTCGAGCTGTTCGAGGACGGCAAGCGTCAGGACGTCGCGACGTTCGCCCTGGTCAATATTCCTATCGAGCGTGCGGAACGGCCGCTGTTTGCCAATGCCCCCGTCGAAGCCGACGTGCAGAGCAACGACCATAGCGAAGGTCGCATCTATCTGCTCGTGCTCGACGACCTGCACACCGATGTAACCCGATCGCCGCGGGTGAAGGCGGCCGCCACGAGGTTCATCGAGAACAATTTTGGAACGAATGACCTGGCTGCCGTCGTCTTCACCGGCCGCTCGGGTGACGGCCAGGACTTCACGAACAACCCGCGCTTACTGGTCAATGCGATCAACAAGTTCAACGGACGCAAGCTGCGGTCGGCCACGCTCACGCGGATCGAGGGCGCTCGAGTCAACCCGGCGACCGAGCAGCTCGAACCGGGCGATGACATCGACCAGATGGATCGCGCGTTTCGTGCTCGCCAGATGGCGAACAACGTCCGCAAGCTCGCGGAGTTCATGGCCGGCGTGCGCGGACGCCGCAAGTCGATGTTGCTGATTGGTGAGGGCGTCGACTACGACATCTACGAAGCCGTGGGGCAACTCGGGTCGACGGCGTCTTCGGTGTTGCTCGATACCCACGACGCGATTGCGGCGGCGACGCGCGGCAACGTGACCATCTACGCCCTCGATCCAAGGGGATTGATGAACGCCGAAAGCGACCTGATCGAAGTTGCTGGAACCGTCGGTGATGCCGGCTCGCGATCGATCGCGAACGAGATGCGACTGTCGCAGGACAGCCTCCGTGTGCTGGCGGACAGCACCGGTGGGTTCGCCGCCGTGAATCGCAACGATCTCAACGGCGCCTTCGATCGCATCGTGACCGAGAACAGCAGCTATTACATGCTCGGGTTCTATTCGACGAACGATCGCCGCAACGGACGGTATCGCAAGCTCGAAGTGCGCACGAAGCGCCCCGGTCTGCGCGTCCGCAACCGCAGTGGCTACTACGAAGCGCGCGGCCGCGCGCCGTCGCAACCAGCTGCGTCGGCTTCACCAACCGCGCTTGCTCCTGCTGTTTCCGAAGCGCTGGGCAGTCCGCTGGCGATGGCCGGTGTGCCGATGAAGGTATTCGCGGCGGCGTACAAGGGGCAGGCGCCCAATGCGGCCGTCGCATTGGTCTTCGAGATCGACATTCGGAACTTTGACTTCGTCCAAAACGGTGGAACGTTCAACGAGCAGGTCGAGGTGGCATTCACGTCCGTGAGTGTACAGGGCAAGGTGTTTCCGGGCGAGCGCCAGACCGCCACGCTCACACTGAAGCCAGACACCTACGAACGCGCTAAAACGCGCGGCCTTCGCGTGCTGTCGCAGACCAACTTGCCGCCCGGGCGCTATCAGATGCGCGTCGCGGCAGGAAATCGGTCCGGCAAAGCGGGCAGCGTCGTCTACGACCTCGAAGTGCCTGACTTCAGCAAGGAGTCCTTCACGATGAGTGGCGTTTCGCTGACCGCCGCTTCAGCGGGGCAGGCGCCCACGATCAAGCCAAAGGATCCGCTGGGCGATTTCCTGCCTGGCCCGCCGACGGCGGCTCGGGAGTTCGAGAAGGGCGACCTGGTCGTGCTCTTTGCGGAGTTCTATGAGAACGCGCGCGGTGCGGCGGCGCACATGCTCGACTTCAAAGCCGAATTGCGCGCCGAGGGTGGGCGCGTGGTCCAGCAGGTGACCGACGAGCGTTCATCCACCGAGCTGCAAGGAAGCAGCGGCGGCTATGGTTTCCAGGCACGGCTGCCTCTGGATTCCGTGGAGCCAGGTTTGTACGTCATTCACGTGGAAGGCCGCTCGCGCGCAAATCAGGACACTGTCGCGAGCAAGGACATCCAGATCAGGGTGCGCTGAACTGACGCGGCACGGTGAACGAGGGCGATGCGTCTCGATCTGATCCAGACCGTCGCCTTTGCCGGTTTGATGTTGTTCGTCGGGTACGGGCTCAAGCGGCAGGTGCCGCTGCTCGCTCGCTACAACATTCCAGCACCCGTCGTTGGCGGCCTGCCCGTCGCCGCGTTGTTTGCGCTCTTCCACGCGCTGGATCTTCCGGCCCCGACCTTCGACACCACCCTGCAGACGCCGCTGCAAAACAGCTTCTTCGCATCGATTGGATTCGGCGCCAGCCTGCTCGTGCTGAAGCGCGGCGGTCCGCTCGTGGCGATCATGATGGTCGTCGCGTCGGTCGCGGCATTCCTGCAAAACGTCGTCGGTGGCACGACCGCGATTCTGCTTGGTGAGCATCCGCTGATGGGCGTGCTCGCCGGGTCGACAACGCTAACTGGGGGGCCAGCGACCGGCCTGGCGTTTGCACCGCTCTTCGAGCAGGCGGGCGTTGAGGGTGCGGCGACGCTCGCGGTGTCAGCGGCGATGGCCGGCATCATCGCTGGCGGTCTGCTTGGTGGTCCTGTCGCCACGTACCTGTTGCGAACGCGGCCGCGGTGGATCCCAGCCGAGGCTGCGACGATGCCGATCACGCATCTGGTCGAGGACAGAACGCCCGAGCCGTCCGAGTCGGCGCCGGTCGGTGAGGACGTGGAGGCCTACGCGCTGGTCAAGCATCTTGTGTTGCTGACCCTGTCGGTGGGAGCGGGTGCGTGGGTCAGCGCCGGTATCGAGGGAATGGGACTCCGGCTTCCCGCGTACATCGGCGCGATGATCGTCGCGGCGATCATTCGGAACCTCGACGACTGGACGAGTGTGATTGGTATCTCGCAGAAGACAATGGACGATTTGGGAGAGGTGGCGCTGACGTTGTTTCTCGTGATGGCGCTGATGACCCTCAGGCTGTGGGAGCTCGCCGGTGTCGTTGTACCGCTCTTTGTCATTCTTGCCATCCAGGTTGCACTCGTCGCCGCGCTTTGCGTGTGGGCGATCCCGCGTCTCATGGGTTCCGATTACGATGCCGTCGTCATGGCCGGCGGCTTCTGCGGATTCATGCTGGGGACTACGGCAAACGCGATGGCCAACATGGGAGCGCTTGTCGAACGCTATGGACCTGCGCCGAAAGCATATCTCGTCGTCCCGCTCGTCGGCGCGTTTGGCATCGACTTCGTGAACGGTCTCCTCATCACCGCGACGATTAACTTCTGGCGGTAGATGACTCCCGACCCCATTTCTCTCAACCTGCCAGGGCGCGTGGCCGCGCCGCTCGCGTATTCCGGCTGGTGGGTCACTGGTGTGCTGTTCTGGTTCCTGGAACGTCGCGATCTGTACGTCCGTTTTCACGCGGCGCAGTCGTGCGTGGTCTTCGGCGCGATTGCGCTCCTCGTGACGATTCTCGCAGGCCTCGCCGCCACGTCGCTCCTCTTCATGCCGAATGCATTCCGGTTCTGGGTCTGGACGGCGGGGTTGATCTGGTGTGCGGGATTGATCTTGTGGCTGGCCGCGATCTGGCACGCCGCAACTGGACGGCTGTGGCGAATTCCAGTTGCCGCGCAGATCGCCGATCGAATGTGCTCTTGGTAGACGAGGGGAGGCGGGTCTTCAGACCCGCCTGATCGCTTAAAGCTGCGGCCGAAGCCTACAGCTTCGGCCCGAACCTTACAGCTTCGGCAGCAGCGTCGCCTTGATTGTGCCGTTGGCGTGTTCGAACTTGTACTGATTCCGATTCATTGCTGGATTTCTCGGAACCTGCAGGACGACGTCGATCACTTCACCCGGCTGCAGCGGCTTGCGCCACCGGAATGGCTGGGAGCCGGTGACAGGATTCCCGTCCTTGTCATACCAGAACTCATCCACCTTCAAGCCGGCGATTGCACCGTTTGACAGGTTCTTGATCTTGATCGTCGTGATGATCATGTTCTTTTCTTGTTTCGTCACCGGCTTCAAGTAGCCGATCGTCGCTTCACCGCGGACGGGAGGCACGAGCTTTTTCGGCGCGCTTTCGTCGTTCGGCTTTTGCGTCGTCGAGGCCGGAGGCGCGACCGCTGGCTTAGCTTGCTCAGCCGATGCAACCGCCGCAACAAGCGTAACGCCGGCGAGTATGACAAGAAGACTTCCAGGACGGTTCATGGCTGACCTCCACCAAACGCGGGCATTATAGCTACATCTCCCCGTTCCAGTCTTCCGGCTCGGGGTTAACGGATCGGAAAATCTCCAGGTGCCATTTCCCCCCGCCCCAGGGCTCGATCACCTCGGTTGCCACGACATCGACGAGGATCTCGGCGAAGGTTCGCCCCTCCGGATCGCCATCGAGATGGTAGGCGGGCTCATCCCACCCGAAGTTCGGATACAGGATCACAGAGAGAAACAGATCGTAACCGTCGTCGACGACGAGAATCTGGCCGCACGGCCGCTTGATTGTCGAGTGATAGATCAGGTACTTCTCGGCGCTGTGAGCGCGGATGTACCGCTTGAGCGCGAACTCCCGGGCGACGATCTCCTCGACGGCGATCTTCTTTTCCCAGCAGTCTCGGCAGTAGCGCTCCTCACCGCGCGGCTCTGAAACTTCTTTGGCTTCACAGAGGGCGCACTTCGTCTTGGCGAGATTCGATTTTCGAGGCGCCATCGCTCAATTATATCTGGCAAGGCCGCGCGCCGACGTGACGACCATGCGCTTGCTAGATGGTGAGCGTTTCGCGGCGGACGGCTGGCAGATACATCTCCCGCACGTAATCCTTCAGCATCCGGCGCGCGCTGAATCCCGGCAACACCGTGCGAATCGACTGCTTGACAATCTGGAGCCACCTCCGCGGGATACCGCGCGAGTCGCGCTCGTAGAACGTGGGAACGAGTTGCTCCTCGATCAGGGTGTAAAGCGCCTCCGAATCGGCCCAATCCTGCGCGCCCTGGTCATTGGAATCCGCACGCCCTTCGATGAGCCAACCGTTCTCGCCGGTGAATCCTTCTGCCCACCAGCCGTCGCCGATCGATAGATGCGGAGTTCCGTTGATGGCCGCCTTCATGCCGCTGGTGCCGCTGGCCTCCATCGGCCGGCGCGGGTTGTTCAACCACACGTCGCACCCCTGGACGAGGAAATGCGCGACGTGGAGGTCGTAGTCGTCCACGAATCCGATGCGACCGCCGTACTTGGGGTCGAGCGCACGACGGAAGATCTGTTGGAGCTGATGCTTGCCGACTTCGTCTGCGGGATGCGCCTTCCCCGCGAACACGATCTGGACGGCGCGCCCCGGGGCGGTCAGGATTCTTGCCAGGCGATCGGGATCCGAGAAGACCAGCTCGGAACGCTTGTAACTGGTGAACCGTCTGGCGAAGCCAATCGTGAGCGTGTTCTGGTCGAAAAGCGTGGCGGCAGCGACGATCCGCGCCGCGCTCACATGTTCGTGCGTCCATCGCGTGCGCGCGCGCTCGCGAATGAAATTCGACAGAAACGACCGGAGCGCCTGGCGTGCCGCCCACAGCTCTTCGTCCGGGATGTCCATCACGCGATCGATCAAGGCGGGGTCGTCGTGCGAGTCGAGCCAGTTCTGGCCGAGATGCCGTTCGAGCAGTGAGGCGATCTCCGCTGACGCCCACGTCGAGACGTGCACGCCGTTGGTGATCGATAGAATCGGCAGCTTTTCCACCGGTACACTGGGCCAGATCGACTGCCACATCCGCTTGGTCACCTCGCCGTGCAGACGGCTGACGCCGTTGATGGCGCCGCTGGCGCGCATCGCGAGGGCGGTCATGTTGAACATCGGGCCACCGCCGCTGTCATGGTGGCCAAGCGCGAGAAACTGCTCACGGTATCCACCGAGGTCACCCCAGGCGCCTGCCAGATGGGTTTCGACGAGGTGAAACGGAAACGCGTCGTGTCCCGCGGCCACAGGCGTGTGCGTGGTGAAGACGGTGGTGCGACGAACTTCGTCCAGGGCACTCTCGAAATTCGCGCCCGCTTCGCACAGATCGCGGATGCGCTGCAGCACGACGAAGGCCGCGTGCCCTTCGTTCAGGTGATAGACAGCGGGCTTGTAGCCCATGGCCTTCAGCACCCTCACGCCGCCAACGCCAAGAATGATCTCCTGCTGCACGCGTGTCTCGCGATCGCCACCGTACAAGCGCGCCGAGAGGTCGCGGTCCCATGGCGCGTTCTCTTCGAGGTCGGTATCGAGCAGATAGAGGACAACGCGCCCGACGCGCACTCGCCAAACCGCGACGAGGACCGTCCGGTTGCCGAGCGGGACTGCGGTGATGCACGGCTTGCCATCGGGTGTAATAGCAGGTTCGACCGGAGCGCTCGTCCAATTCAGCTTCTCGTAGACCTCCTGCTGCCATCCGTCAGCGGTCAGGCTCTGATGAAAATAGCCCTGCGGATACATGAAGCCGACGCCGATGAGCGGTATCCCGAGGTCGCTGGCTTCCTTGCAGTGATCGCCTGCCAGCGCGCCCAGGCCGCCGGCGTAAATCGGCAGTGATTGATGCAGCGCGAACTCGGCGGAGAAGTAGGCAATCTGTTTGCCCGCCAGCTCCGGGTGCTCGCGATGGCACCACGTGGCGCGTGATGTGTGCAACGCATCGAGCCGCGCGACGGCGGCATCGTAGTTCGCAAGCCACTCCGGATTGGACAACGCGCGTTCGAGCGCTTCCGGCGTGAGCAGTTGAAGCATCCGAACCGGGTTATGCGCCGTCATCCGCCACAGGGCATAGTCGAGCTGTCGGAAGACCTGCCGTGCGGGAGGGGTCCAGCTCCACCACAGATCGCGGGCGAGCGCCTCGATGCGGTTGATGCGGTTAGGAAATACGGTCAAGGTCGCAGGTCTCCGTGGACGGTCTGGCGCGCTCCGGTCTCGGCCAGGTGCAAATGGCAAATGGAAGGCTCTTTCTGCTGGTTGTCTGGCACGCGGAACTTGCATGCTAACACTGTCGCGACGTGTGGTCCGATGGTGTATGCTGAAGACGCCGCATGGCCAGAAACGCCCGACCGACCGCTGCAAAACGCGAACGAGAGAAAGCCCTCATCGAGCGGCGCCAGCAGAAGGCCGCGCGTCGTCAGGATGCGAAGGACCGGAAGGCGACGACTGGTTCGGACAGGGCAGACGGCGATCCGGATATTGCCCACATCAAGCTGGGGCCACAGCCGCCCGCAGACTGGCAGACCGACGATAGCTAGCCAACTCCGGACTGCCACCCCTCGACTTCGCCCGGAGTGCCCTGAGCGATAGTCGAAGGGCAATGCACCAACTCCCAAACGAAAACTGCTTGGGAGTTGGGCGTTGGAAGTTGGGGATTAGGTCAGCTCACCATTTAATTCGCCGCGAAGCAGTACAACAAGCCCGCGCCGCCCGTGGCCACGAGATTGGGCTGACTGCAGCCACGCGATCCATGCGCGGCGTTCCATGACGAATTGCCGCCGCCGGTTCGGTCATGGTGTCCCAGCATCACGCTGCCTTTGCCGTCGCCGTTGCTCGTGTAGTTGGTGCACGTGGTGTCCATGTCGCCGGCAACGGCGCGTCCGGTCGAATCCGAACCGGTCAGGATGTCATGCTGGTTCGGCATGTCGCCGACGCCATTTACGACCCCGCCCTTTTCGTTGAGCGCGAACGTCTTGTTGATGCTGTTGCGATCCCGCTGCACGTCTCCATGGAGATCGGCAACGTTATTGGCAATGAGCTGACCGCGCGCGTTGAACCACGGACCCGCGCCTATGCGATCCCGCGCGTTCACGGCCGGCTGACCGCCAGCCGCTGGCTGACTGAGGTAGGCGCGCCACGTGCGTCCGGCCGGCGTTTCCAGTCCGCCACCCTTGGCCATCTGCGCACAGTAAGCATCGGCTCCGGCGATGCCGCCATAGTTGGCGCCGTCACCTTTACCGACACTGGTGATGAAGAACGAGGCTGGACCCGCAGGGCCACCGCGTCCGCCACCGCCAGCGCGACCCTGACCCGGCGCGCCGCCGGCGGGCTGCTGAGGCGCCTGGGCAAACGCCACCAGCGTTCCCAGTGCGGCAAATGCTGTCGCCGCAAGAACATGTCGCATCCTTCGCATCTGGATTTCCTCCTGTTTTCCGGACTCCCGTCTTCGGGCGCCCGCCTTCGGTCTCCGGTCTTGGTTCTCGTTCTTGTTCAGGTATTCGTTCTAGTTCTGCTTCGCTGGGAAGGCGGGTAAAGTAGCACATTCCGCCGTGTTCACGTTGTCTCGACCCTCGAGGTGGTATCTGCGTTACGCGGTTTGGGCCGCCGTCCTCAGCGTGTCCGGCGTCGGCGCCCTCGGACAGTCGGTGTCTCCAGATACGTCTGTCGCTCGCGTGGGTGATTACGTCGAGCGTTACTACACCCGCGCGCAGAGCATCGTCGTCGACGAGAGCGTGACCATCCAACCTCTCGGTTTGGACCTGAGAAGCGAAGGATTCCCGCGCAGACTGATCTACGAACTCAGGGTGGAGTGGAACCCTGATGCCGACGACGACGATGTGCCGGCGAAGGTTTCGAGGCAGTTGATGTCAATCAACGGCCGTCCTCCCAAGCCAGGACAGGAACCAGAGTGCCTGGATCCACGAAGCACGTCTCCCGAGCCGCTTGCGTTCCTGCTTCCAGACCGGCGGGAGAAGTTCATCTTCAAAGCGGCGGGGCTAGGACGTGTCGATGGGCGGGCGGCGATGATGATCGACTATCGGTCGGTGAAGCCCGAAACGCCGAAGGTCGAATGGAGGGACGAATGCGTCACCATCGACCTCCCAGGCCGCGCGCGTGGCCGCATCTGGGCCGATCCCGAAACTGCTGAAATCCTGCGGCTCGATGAAGGGATCATCGGCCTCGTTGACATCGCGGTCCCCGTGAAGCAACAACGTGCGGGGGGATCGCCTTACATGACGATCGAGCGCGCGGACAGCTCGATTAGATACCGTCGTGTGCCTTTTTCCGATCCGGACGAGACGTTGCTGCTTCCTGCCACGATCGACACGACCACCATCGTCAGGAATTCAGGAAGCCCGAGAACGCGGATCTCGCAGAGCTTCGGTAATTACCGCCGATTCGTGACCGGCTCCCGCATCGTTCCGTAGATCGACGCGTGCGAAAATGACGTAGAAGCGGGTCTTTCGATCCGGCTGGGAGGCGGGCTCGCAGGCTTTCCTGCGTTTGGTATTTCTCCGCGCCCTCAGCCACCTCTGCGATCCGACCGACGCGCGCCTTGCGTACGCGGCTACAATCCCGAGCGCAAGGAGGTCGCGTGACCACGATGTCCGATGTGCCAGATGCCGCGACGTTGATTGCCCGCGCGGCGTCTCTCCGACCTCTCCTCGAGCGGAACGCCGAAAAAACCGATGCGCAGAGGCGACTCCCGGATGAGGTCGTCCAGGCCCTGAAGGAGACGGGCCTGTGCGCGCTGATGGTGCCCAAGCGTTTCGGTGGATATCAGACCTCTATCCGGGCCTACATCGATGTGATGAGCGAGCTCGGTCGCGGCTGCGGCTCGACGGCATGGGTCGCGAGCCTCGTCAACGTGTGCGCGTGGCTGGCGTCGCTCTTTCCCGAGCGCGCGCAAAGCGATGTCTGGGAGTCGAATCCCGACGCGTGGGCCGCTGGATCGCTCGCGCCGAATGGCGAGGCCGTTCCGGTCGACGGCGGATGGCGGGTCAACGGGCGTTGGCCGTGGGCATCGGGATCGCTGCACGCGCAGTGGGGTGCGTGCGGCATCCACATGAAGAACGAACGCGGCGAGATGGCCAACTTCGGTCTGTCACTCATGCCCATGGATCAGCTGATCATCGAGGACACGTGGTTCATGGTCGGCATGAAGGGCACCGGCAGCAACACGATCGTGGCCCAGGATGTCTTCGTGCCGGAGCACCGGTTCCTGCCGTATCCGCAAGCCTTTGCCGGCACCTATCGCACCGAGTTCAAGGATGAAGTCGTCTACCGCGTGGACCTCGTTCCCGTGACGGTGTTGATCCTCGCGGGCTCGCAGATTGGCGTCGCGCGTGCGGCGCTCGAGCATGCGATTGCCAAGGCGTGGTCGCGAGGCATCACCCACACCAACTTCCCGCTGCAGGCTGAGTCCGCCGGTTTCCAGATGCAAGTGGCGGAGGCCGCGATGAAGATCGATACTGCCACTCTGCATGCGCAGCGAGCGGCTGATGATCTCGATCGCGCCGCCGAGCAGGGACGTCACATGGATTTGACCGAGCGCGCCAGGGTTCGCATCGATACCGCCCTGGTCGCAAAGTACTGTCGCGAGGCGGTCGAAGTGCTGGTCGCCGCGCATGGCACGTCGAGCCTGGCCGACTCGAATCGCATGCAGCGGCTCTGGCGTGATGTGCATACCGCCAGTCATCACGCGATAACCGAGTGGCAGGTGAACCTGGAGGTCTACGGCAAGGCACTGCTTGGCGTTGAGCCAAACATCACGCACCTGATCTGACATCGCTTGATCGATGGTGGATGTAGAGCGGCCACCTGCCACCATCGACTCGCCTCGGAGGGACGCCATGGAGTTTCTGCTGGTCGTCACGCTCCTCGCGCTGGCATTGGGGATTTCGGCCGCGTTACTTCCGTTTGCGGCATTCACTACCAGAATGGCGCGGCCGTTTCGTCATTCGCTGCGGCGCAAGACCACGCGTTGAGCTTCTCGCCAGCTGCAGAAGAATCGAGCTCGCCACTCCGCGCGCTAGCGCGCCGCGCCCGGTCGAACGCGCGCGTCACCGTGACGCAGTATGTGACGGCACTCGACGCGCCCAGAAGGCCGCAAGCAGCAAGAGTCCGGTACCGAGGAAAATCTCCCACCAGATCGGGCCGTCAACCCACTTCGTACCCTGGAACCAGCCGTGGCTGTATTTCAGGTCCCAGCCGATGAGCCCGGCGACGAAGAAGAGCAGTCCGCCGAATCCAACTGAGAAGACGCGCTGGTATTCCCAACCAGGACGCCCCGGCCACGACCGGCTATGCAGCCTCGTCGACACCACCAGGACGGCGACCACGAGACCGATCACGGCGATGAGTTGGTAGGCCACCGGGTCTCCCGTGTCTAGCCGCCTATCTACCGCGCACTTCGGTTCCTGCGGATCAGGAGCGCAGCCACGACGACCATCCCGAGTGCGAACGCCGCAAGTCCGCCGATGAAGGCCGCCGTGAAAATGCTATAGGCCAAGCCTTCGGTCATGCATTCTTAGCGTAGCACTCGCGCGTGTCTGCAACGCGTGCCGTTCTACCTGGTTGGGACGTTCCTTTGGTGCTGCCGTCACCAGTCGTTGATCAGCAGACTCGCAACCATAGGCCTTGCCTGCGCAATGCTATTGGCGAGGTACATTATCATCGGCGTCCCTGATGCCGTCCCCGCACACGACGCGGTCGCGCTGGACGCCGTTCGCCGCAACAGGCGTGGTCGCCGTTGTCTGCTTCCTGGTTTTGGAAGCCGGCGTGCGTGTCGCCGGCCTCGCGCCGCTGAACACCGCCGCGCAAGCGTTCGTCGCCGATCCGTACCTACCGTTCAAGCCCGCGCCGGGGAGCCACCTGACTGGCCGATCACCGACGGACGAATTCGATTTCGACTACGCCCACAACAGCCTTGGTTTTCGCGACACCGAACACGCGCTCGCCAAGCCGGCGGGATCGTTCCGAATCGTCGCATTGGGCGACAGCTTCACGTATGGCGCGGCCGTGCCGTTTGCGCAAACCTACCTCGCGCAGCTCGAGACGATGCTCAATGACCGCGGTGCGTTGCATCCATCGGTGGAGATCGTCAAGCTCGGCATCGTGCGCTACTTTCCCGAGCCGGAGCGGCTGGTGCTGGAACATTACGGCCTCCAGTACTCGCCCGATCTGATCCTCGTCGGCTTCGTGCCGAACGACATCATCGACACAGCGCTGGGGATCGATGCGATTCAGACCGATGCTGCAGGCAAACTACGCACGATTGAATCGAAGGAACTCGGGTCGGTTGGTATGTTCCTGGTCGAGTACTCGCACGTCTTTCGTATCGTGCTCTCGCGGTACGTCGCGTCACGCCTGCAGCGCCGCACGCCGAGTCGTCCCGAGGACATCTATCGAGCGGACGGCTTCCACGAGAAGGACTGGCGGCGCGTCGAAGACGAGTTTGGCCGGATAAGGGACGTCGCGAACCGGTCGGGCGCGAAGCTGGCGATTATTTACATTCCGATGTTGGAAGCGTGGGCGCCGCAGCACGCCTACCCGAGCGAACGGGTCGCGACCTGGTCGGCGCGGAACGGCGTGTCGTTCATCGATACCCTGCCGCCGCTCCGCGCGGCATCGCTCGCTGGTGTGCCCGTCTACTACGTGAAGGACGGTCACTGCACGCCGGAGGGCTACGCCATCATTGCGCGGACGATTGCGGCGGAGTTGAGCCGGTTGAAACTCGTCCCGTAGCCAGCGAAGGTTCGCAGGCGAGGTCCTCCTTCGCGCTACGCGCTACGGAGGACAACCTTCGCGTGGCTTGCCAACCGAAGCTCGCGCTTCGGCTCTCGTTCGTAGGTGTTGATTTTGGCGCGCGCCGACGACTCAAGCGCCTAAGTTTGTCCAAATCGCCTCGGACAAGTGCCGCCTTCTTTTGCGCACTCCATGGCTTGAGCTGTCTTTCTCTCTCGAGGGCCGACTCCTTTGAGGAGTATCGTTCCTTGTAGACGAGATCGAGTGGTAACCGCAGCGATGCAGCCTCTGGTCGCGGCCTGCCACGAGGGCGGCCGCGTGAGCGGCCGCATCGAGTGGTGCGGAAGCGGGGACTCGAACCCCGATGGCCTTGCGGCCACTAGCTCCTGAGGCTCATTGGCGTCACGGCAGATGGGAGCCGACCTCGGAAAATCGGGGTCGGCTTTCACAGGTCAAAGCCGTTCGAGGCCGTTCCTGGTGGGGTTCGCCGGAATCCGTTGCACACCGGTTGCACAACCAGTCGCGTGGCAGACCCGATTCGCGTGGCAGACCGCGTGGCAGATGGCGAGACAGACGCTCGAACCACGTGTCCCGATCTCCACACGCTTGAGGAGCAAAAATCTCAGCAGTCAAGATGGGC
>DASRJE010000197.1:0-12742 GCA_035649635.1 Vicinamibacterales bacterium
CGGTTGCGACGGTTACACCCGCCATTAGTAGTGCGAGCACCGCCATTGTCGATACGAGACGTGGGAAAGACATGTGACTCTCCTTCAAGAGTTCGCGCAGGCGGGATTTCAGATGTCGGCGGCGGAGGAATGCGCTCGATAGCACCGTTGGGCGCTCGCTGTCGGCGAACATCATCAGCGCCATCATGTAGTCCCGCCGCGACGATGTACGGGCGACGACGAGCTCGTCGACGACCTGTTCGCGCAGAAGTTGAATCCGGTCGATCAACCACCAGAAGGCAGGGTGAAACCAGAACACCACGCGAATGTGCGCTTCGAGCACGATCCACAGCCAATCCCGTCGCGCGACATGCAGCAGCTCGTGACACGCGACGGCGCCCCTGGCCTCAGGTGTCAGATCGTCGAATCGGCGGGGCAGCAAGATGAGAGGGCGCCGGATTCCGAGCGTGACCGGTTGTCGCAGCTCGTCCGACCAGCGAAACTCGGCGCGAGGCGCCAGTGCCGCGCGCAGCGCTTCGACCTGTGGCTCCAGCTGCGCGAGCACGCTCCGTTGCCGCAGTTGTCGTATCCGCCAGGCGCCGGCAAGCAGCCAGATGAGACCGGCAATCGCTCCGCTCGCCCAAACCCACAGGAACGCCGGGCCAACTTCGGGGAGAACCTGCGCTGCTGTGGCGTTTGCGACGTGTTCGATCTGCAGGACGGCAAAGGCCACAGGCGCAGCAGGGAAATCGGCGCTCGTCATCCGGACGAAGGGAAGTGCCAGGCAGAGCGCGCCAAGAGCACGCCAGTACGTCAGACGAGCGCCCGGCACCGACGCCCGCAGAAGTGCCTCCGCCAGCGCCGCCGCACACACGACCAGAAGGACTTGACTGCTGTAGACGATGACGGCAAGGAGCAAAGGTTCCATCACGGAGCCTCGTCAATGAGACGACGGAGCTCTTCGCGTTCCTCGTCGCTCAGGTCGCTTTCAGACATCAGATGCGCGAGCAGCGCTGCGGCGCCGCCGTCGAAGACGCGCTCGACGAACTCCCGGACCATCGCGCCAACCACGCGCTGCTCGGGAACCGCCGGCCGATAGCGAAAGGCCCGGCCATCGAGGTGTTTCTTCAAATACCCCTTGGTCTCGAGGGTGTTCATCATGGTCATCACCGTCGTGTAGGCGACGGCGCGTCGTTCGCGCAGCGTCTCGTAGACGTCGCGAACCGACGCGTCCTTCAGACGCCACACGATTTTCATGATGGCGAGCTCCTGTGCTCCGAGTGCGGGTAAGCGGCGATGAGCCATGGTTGTCTACTAGTCATATAGTACTTATGGGCTAGTTGTCAACGGGATCGTTTCCCGGGCAGGCTGACGCCTGCGCGAGTTGCTCTACGACAACGAGGCAGAGCGGCGGCTTAGCCTCCGCGAGCTGCGCTCAATTCGTGCCGCGTACGGCATTGGCGAAGGACGACCACGGGATTGGCCGTCCGTGCATCGGGACGAGTTGCATGACATCGAGCTTCAGCTTCTGGACGGCATTGAAAAAGCTGCGTTGATCGCCGGCGATCCGAGCAGGCAGCGGCTCGAACGTGTTCACCAGGTCCGCCTGAAAGAGGAGCTTCTCCTGCGGCAGATACGCCATCAGCATCCCTTCGACGTGGTCGAGCGGATTCACGTAATGGATCTGCATCGTCCGTGAGCCGTCGCTGATCACGTAGTTCTCCCTCACGGTTTCGAAGTAGTAGCCCTCGGCCAACTCGGTGGGCGGCCACAGGGAGACCATGTCAGGCCGGAGCGTACGCGGCACGTAGTTGATCACGTCGCGATTGAGAAAATCGAAGTTCTTCCAGTGCGTGATGACGGTCGCGCCGATGTGGTTGTAGGCGCGCAACCCGCCGGTGTGGTCGAAGTGCTGATGCGAGTTGACGATGAAACGAATGGGCTTGTTGGGGATTCGTCGAACGACTTCCTCGATTACGGCCAGGCTTCGCGCCTCGCTGAGCGGAGCGTCGTAGATGGCGATGAATTCCGCGAACTCCACCGCGACGCTGTTGTGCGTACCGCCGCCGAGCAGGAACACGCCATCGGCGAGGCGTTCCACGTCGACGCGCATCGGAAACGTCGCGGAGCGCACCGAATCAGGGACGTTGACCGGATCAGGGCACGCGTTCGGCTTGACATCCTTCATCGTCCCGCCGAAGGCGTTGTGGCCTGACGTCACCGCCTGCGCGCCGAAATTGTCGTCCCATCCCTGATGCGAGTGCCAGCCGGTCGGGAACCTGATGCCGTTGCCAACGTCGACGTAGCTGGCATTCGTGAACTCGTGCTCGTAGTTCATGTCGCCGAGCGTCTCGCTTGGGACCCAGGTATGAATTCGCTGCAGCAGGTTCTCCTTGTTGATCGTGGCATCCACGCGGTACTTGCCCCACGTGATCGACACGACGCGCATGCGCTCAGGCGACACCTCGGGACCATCGCGTCCCATCTCGCCCAGTTCCCAGCGCCATACCGCTTTAGGGTTGGCGTTCGGAAGCGCCGCGGCTTTCAGAAAGCCATGCGGGTTCAGCACGAGCTCCACGGGGAAGATCTCGGCGGCGTCTGGAGGCAGGGGAACAGGTGCGGCTCCGGTCCCATCCAGGTACCACGCATGGGTAGGCGTGGAGAAAAACGTTTGATGTGCGTTCTTCTGCAGCGCGCCGTCTTCCCACCCGATTCCGTACTTCCAGCCGGCGGGATTCAGTCCCGGCTTGCGATCGAACTCTTCCTTCAGCGTCCAGGAGTCCCAGTTCATGGTGCGCGTGTAGTTGGCCAGCGAGTCGATACGAGGCCAATCAGTGTTGCGCGCAGACTCCCTGGCCTGGCCGAGGGCTCCCGCGTATCCGGTGCCGGCAATCGTCACGCACCTCAGGTTGTCCGTGCCGATAGCCTTGCGGGCAGCGGCGAGGATCGGCGCCGGATCGATGAAGCCCGTGGGAAATTGCCGCTGCGTCGCAACGGTCGTTCCCATGAGGGTTGCGACGACGAGAGCGGCGAGGGCGCGCGCGCGCGCAAGTCTGCTCATGGCGTTCACTCCTGTGAGTCGATCCCGATCTGTCTCAAGTGATGCTTCATGTGACGGACGTAGTCGGTCGCGATGAACTCCAACGTCAGGTCGCCATCCGGCGAATGCCACACGTGGCCGAGCGCGGATGGATCAAGTGATTCGATGATGGTTGCGAGATATCGATTGTAGGCAGCCCACAGCGCGATGATCTCGGCCCACGGCCTGTTCTGGTACTGGGTCACGCGGACCCAGCCGTCCTGCTCGTATCCCGGCAAACCGATCTCACGCTCGAGCTGGAGGCGAATGAATCGTTGATGATTGTTGGCCGCGGAATCGATCAGATGTCCGAGGATTTCCTTCGTGGACCACTTGTTCGGTGCCGGTTTTTGTGCGGCCGATTGCTCTGAAATAGCCGACAGGCGGGGAAGGGCGTCGGCCACGACTGACGAGAGGGCGCTGACCATGGGCAGCGATTCTCTCATGTGGATCGCGGGCGAGATCTGATAAATAGAGTGCACGTGAGAGGTGTATCGATGGCCATGGTTCGACGTGCGATTGGTTTCGCGGCCGCTCTGGTCGTGCTGATTCTGGTGTTTGGCGGCGGGTGGGTCACCGGCCGGTTTGGCATCGGCGACGCTGCCGTCGATCCCTCGACGCTGACCGACCAGGAACGTCAGTTCACAGAGCGCATGCGCAACGTGACGCTCCGTGGGTCGTTTACCGTCGATGGACGCGAAGGCCGCGCGCCGCGCGAGGATCGTTACGACATCGAGAGCGTCGAGAAAGTGGGCGATGACCTGTGGCGATTCAACGCGGGGATGCAGTGTTGCGGTGTCAACGGCATCATCCCCATCGTCATTCCCATGCGCTTCGTCGGCGACACGGCGATGATCATGATGACTGACACGAGCCTGCCGGGGATCGGTACCTTTACGGTCAGGCTGTTCTTCTACGGCGATCGCTATGCCGGCTCATGGCAGCACGGCAAAGTCGGTGGGCTCATGTCAGGGCAGATCGAGAAGCGTACGTCCGACGGATCCCAGTAGAGGCGGGTCTGAAAACCCGCCGACCAGTTATTGCGTCAACACCTGCTCGAAGAAGGCGAGCGCACGCGGATCGCGAGACTGTCCGAGCCAGAACATCGCTTGCTTGCGCACCACCGGGTCGCGGTGACTGCGCGCGAGCTCGATCAATTTCGGCACGCCTTCGTCCTTCGGGAGCTGACTCAAGGCGAACACGGCCTTCTTCCTGATCTCGGTTTCCGGATCCTCGAGCGCCTGGGTGATCGTGCCCACCGCCCGATCGCCGGCGCGCTGCGCCACCCAGAACAGCGCGTTGCCGCGCACCGCGCTGCTCTTCGCGTCGCGAGCCATGGTGACCAACCGATCGGTTGCACGCCTGTCTTCGTGCAGCGCGATCGCCATCGTGGCGCTGTTGGCGAGGCTCCTCGACAGGTCTCCGGTCGCGAGTGTTTCCAGCCAATCGACGCTGTCTGGCGCGCGCACTCCGGTCAACCAGTAGAGAGTCAATCCGGCGATGTCGAGTGGGCATTCCGGTGAAGCGATGCGGATCCGCTGCACGGCACGGTCGGCGATCCGGTACAGGACGAAGATCGAGTCCGCGCCTTCGAGCTTCAACGGCCCGACGCGTGTGCGTCCCGAGAGTCCGTCGGATGCCCAGCACCCGGAGTCACCGTCGCGCCTGTTCACTGAAACGGCGTAACCAATCCACGCTGGCCCGGACGCGCGACTCATGACGGCCGCGATCTCTCGCTCGACCGTCTGCGTGGCAGCGCGCGACTCGAGCGTGCCATTGACCAGCGTCGGCGTCTGCGCGCTCGCCGTCGCGCCGAACGTGAAGGTGAACACGAACAGAGAAGAGAGAAGCGAGAAGCGCGAACTGGTGTTCACTTCAGGAGCTCCATCAGGTAGTCGCGTGCCGCCGGCGACCGCATCAACGACAGCTTCTGAACGATCTGTGCCTTGAGCTCGCGGTTGGTTTCTTTGCGGGCAAGGGCCACCAGCGTTTCGGCATTCTGCTGAATGAACAAGGCGTCGATGGCGGCTTCTTTCAGTTCGGGATCTGTCTGCCGGTTGTAGATGTTCAGGATCGCGTCAGCAGTGCCGCGCTGGCCCATCATGCCGAGGTGCTGAATCGCCCGGCGTCGCAGTTCCATGTTCGTATCGTTGTTGGCGACCTCGATGAGGCGGGTCGTGTCGCCGCTCATGAACAACCCCTGAATAATCCGCTCCTTGACCTCGGGGTCGGTCTCTTTCTGATAGAGCTGCCACACTTCGTCGCGCGCCCCCATCATGCCGAGCTGTCGCACGGCTTCCCCGCGTAGCTCGGGCGACTTTTCGCTGGTGGCGACCGTGAGCACGCGCGCACGGTCACCCGACATCATGTAGCTGCGGAGGATCTGCCGCTTCACGTCGACGTCGGCCGATGAGGCGTAGATCTCACCGAGCAGTTGACGATTGGGCTGCGATCCTGTCATGCCGATGTACTGAATGGCTTTCAGCTGCAGGTCAGGGTTGGCACCGCCTCGAGCAACGGTGGTCAGCACCTCGCGTGCGCGAGGTGCGTTGCTCTGTGCCAGCACGAACAGCGTGCGCTCCTTGAGCCGCGGCGAACTGGTGCCTTGCAGCAGCTTCTCGAGCATCGGGATGGCCTGCTCTGGGTCCTGGTGCTGCAGTCCCTGAATGGCGAAGAGCTTCAATTCCTCGTCGGCCTGCACCTCAGGAGACACCGGTTGACCCGCCCGCTGCCGTACCTGAATTTCCAATGCGCGCGCGTCAGCCACCCAGCGGCTCGAGGGATACGTCTTGAGGAGTTCAGCCACCGACGTCAGCGCCTCGGGCTGCCGGTTCAACTTGTCGAGCGAGTACGCGCGCCAATACAGCGCCGCGTCTGCGCGGGGAGCTTTGGCCGATACGAGTGCCGTGAAACGGTCGACCGCCTGTGGCCACCGCGCGCGTTCAATGGCCTCCTGGCCCTGCTCGTACAGGTTCTCGAAACGCTCACGCGCCTGCTCCGCCCGTTCGCGTTGCTGGTCGGCGCGCTCCCGCTCGCGCTCGACCCGCTCACGCTCTCGATCGTTCTGCTCGCGCGTCCTCACCTGCTCCTCGAGCAGGAATACCTGCCCGGCCGCAGCCACGCCCGGGGTGACGAGCGCGACCGTCACGAGCGCCGCGGCAACCCACTCGTTCTTCATGACAGACTCCATTACCATCCTCGTTCTCTCATCTCTCGTGCGACGACTCGTACCCGGAAGACGAGATCCTGCTCGTCGATGCGCTGACGAAGTCGGGTCAGGTCGGCCGGAGCGATGTCCGTCGGCCCGTTGGCGACTTCCACCAGCACTCGCTCCAGGTCTTCAAGCAGGCGGCCGATCTCGGCGTCACCAATTTGCTCTGCGGATCGCCGATACAGGCGTCCGGCAGCAACCAGATCGGCAGCGCGCGCCCGGTCGCCCGGGATGGGCCCGCCGATCTCGTAGTCGGCATTCACCAGCTCCGCGAGCACGCGTTGCGAACGCTCGAGGTGATCTTCGACCTCAACGCGAAGCAGTCGTTCGTTCACGCTCTGGTGTGATTCGACCGGCGTCGAGCGCCCGGCTTGGGGGCGTTCCCAGATCCGTCCAGCCGTGAACGCTGCCACCACGAGTATGCCGATGCTGGCGGCGACGGCCAGTCGCGGCATCATCCACTGCCAACGCGTGCGCCACGGCTGCTCGACCGGCAGAAGCGGCTCGATCCTCGCCCATATCTCGCGTTCGAACCCGCTCGGCGGCTCGGTGATCGGCGCCGTGTCCACGGCCGTCAACACGGCACGCAACTCCGTGTCGAGAGCCCGGCACTGCTCGCACTGCTCGAGATGAGTCCGCACGCGCGCACGCTCGATCGCCGTGCCCTCGTCATAGAAATCGAGGAGCAGTTCCTCGTCCGTGAGGTGACGCGTCATCGGCTCCGGCAACACCCGACTCCTTCCTTGAATGGCGCGAGCGCGATGCGCATTTTCCTGACCGCGCGGAAGATGCTGTGCTTGGTGGCGCTGGTGTTGAGGCCGAGCGCGTTCCCAATCTCGCTGATCGACATACCTTCGATGTGCCGCAGCATGAATGCGGCGCGCTCGAGCGTCGTCAGGCGCATCAGCGTCTGATCGACGCGCGTCCCGATTTCGCCTGCGAGCACCAGCCGCTCTGGTTCGGCGTCCGTCGTCTCGATCCAGCCGCTCGTTGGTTCCTGTTCGAAGGTGGCGGGATCGTAGGCCGGCTCTCGCCGACGAGCCACCCGCAGGTGGTCGATGGCGCAGTTGATGGCGATGCGCGTCAGCCAGGTCCTTACGTTGGCTCTGGCCTCGAATCGGCCGAGTTGCGCATGTGCCTTGAGCCAGGTGTCCTGAACCACGTCTTGTGCATCCTCAGCGTTTCGCGTCAACCGGTAGACGATGCGGAACAAGTAGCGGCTGTGCCTCTCGACAAGCGTACGAAAGGCTTCTCGGTCGCCGTTTTGGGCCCCGGCGACGGCCGCTTCGTCGCTCTCGTGCATGCTGAGGACTTAGACGAGGTCCGGGGCGGTTGGTTGGTTTTTCCACCGCGACGGTTACCAAATCGGCGGTCGCGCGTAATACCGAGCAGGCAGGGATCATGACGACAGAGATCAGGCGTGTTTTGGCGGGATCGCTGGCTGCCGTCGCGCTCACAGCGAGCCTGCTCGGCCAGTCATCGACTGAGCCTCAGGCTCAGTCATCGACTGAGCATCAGGCCCCATTGACCTTCGACGTGGTGTCGGTCAAGCCGAACACGTCTGGCGAGACGGGCGGGACGAGCCGAGCGCAACCCGGCCGGTATCAAGGCATCAACGTGACGCTCTTCCGAGTGATCACGCTGGCGTACCGACCGGTGCAGGAGTTCGCCGGTGGTCCCGATTGGATCAAGACGGCTCACTTCGACATCGAAGCGAGATCCGACAGAAGCCCGACGCCGGATCAGATGCTCGAGATGCTGCGGACGATGCTTGCGGACCGCTTCACGCTCGTCGTACACAACGAACGGAAGGAGTCGCCGGTTTACGCCCTGACGCTGGCGCGCCGCGACGGACGCCTGGGTCCGCGATTGAAACGAGCGGAGGCGGAATGTGCTCCACCCGACAGTGGACCTGCGCAGTCATCCCAGGCTCGACCGCGATGCGGCTTCAGACTCGGAAACGGAGCATTGAGTGGTGAGGGCGCCACGATGGCCCGATTGGCGAGCGAGCTGTCGTTCGTCGACCGTCAGGTGATCGATCGTACTGGCCTGGCCGGAGCCTTCGACATCGATCTCGAATGGACGCCAGACTCACCAGGCGCCGCTCCATCGCCAGATGCCGGGCCGTCGATCTTCACGGCGATCCAGGAGCAACTCGGGCTCAGGCTGGAGCCGGCGACTGCGCCACTCGACATCATCGTCATCGACAGCGCCGAGCGACCTACGGAAAACTAGAAATCTGTCAACTCCCAATTCCCAATCTCCAACTCCCAAATCTCTGCGTTGGGAGTTGGAAGTTGGGAGTTAACGCGGAATCAGTCGTGTCTGAGCGCGACGGTTGGACTGACCGACGTGGCGCGGCGGACGGGGATCAGGCAGGCAAGAGCGGCGATCACCATCAGGAGCACGGCGACGGATACGTAGGTGGCCGGGTCCGTGCGTGTGACCTGAAATAGCGACGCCTGGAGCACACCACTCAAGAGGAAAGCAGCCGCAAGGCCCAGACCAAGACCCGAGACAACGATGCGCGTGGCATAGCGGAACACCATCGTGAAGACACTCGATGCGCTCGCTCCGAGTGCCATGCGCAGGCCGAACTCCCGCGTGCGCTGAGCGACGGAGTAGGCAATCACGCCGTAGATGCCGGTGCCCGCCAGGAGAGCGGCCACGGCTCCGAACACACCGAGCAACCACATCGATAGACGCAACCGCTCGAGGTGGCCGTCG
Organism: Vicinamibacterales bacterium; assembly: GCA_035649635.1. Taxonomy (GTDB): domain Bacteria; phylum Acidobacteriota; class Vicinamibacteria; order Vicinamibacterales; family UBA2999; genus Gp6-AA40. Next base: position 8,997 of record DASRJE010000197.1, read on the forward strand.
AGTGTCTGTTCGACCGTGCGAGGGCTCGCGACCGGAGTCGTCCGATCGACTTCGGCCACCGCGCGCTTGACTTCGGCGAGCACGGACATCGGTGAACCGGCGGTGCGAAGCACGAACGTCATCCCAATGCGCAGATAGACGAGCGGCCCCACGAAGGTCGCCCCTTGCTGAACGTGCGGCACGTATATCGCCGGCCGGTGTGAGGTTTCGAGTGGGCCCGCGAGTGTGTCGCCGACGATGCCGACGATCTGACGAGGCCGTTCGTTCGGCACGAAGTCGAACCGCATGGACTGGCCCACCGGATCTTCATTGGGAAAGAACTGCCGCGACATCGTCTCGCTGATGATGACGACAGGCGCGGCGTCAGCGCGATCGTGCGAGTCGAAGTCGCGGCCACGTCTGACGGGAATGCCCATCACCTTGAAGAAGCCCGGCGTGATGGCGAAGTAGTCCGCCGTCTGCTGTTCGTTCGGCGGCGCCCCCGCAGTCACCGTGGGCGGCAGCGGCCGGCCTTCGATCACGATCGGCATCTCGACTGACGGTCCGACAAACGGCGGCGAACTGACTGCCGCAACCGCCACGACGCCGGGCACGTTCTGCAGTCTGTCGAACACACGCTCGACGGTCTGCGCCGGGACGGGGCTGACTTCGAAGAGTCCCAAGCCGCGATACGCGCCCACGGCCCTGAATGACTCGCGCGATGGCAAGCGGAAGTCGAACGTCAGCAGATTCCTCGGATCGGCCCCCAGTTCGTTCTCGAGCACGCGAACGAAGCTGTGAATCATGAGCCCGGCGCCGACGAGCAGAACGAGGGCGAGCGCAACCTGGCCGGAGACGAGAACGCTGCGCACGCGTTGATGTTGGGCGCTCCACGTCGTTCGTTGTGACGGCCCGAAGGAGGCGCCCGATGTAATCCGCGAGACGTGAAGGGCGGGCACGATGGCGAAGATCAGGCTGGTGAGCAGCGCAACCGCCGCCGTGAACGACAGCAGCCGGAGATCCAGCGATACCTGATCGAGCCGCGGAATCCCTGACGGGGCGGTCGACACCAGCAGCTTCAGTCCGAGCCAGGCGATCAGCACAGCCAGACTCGCACCGAGAAGTGTGAGTGGCAGGCTCTCGGTCAGGACCTGACGAATGATCCGAGCACGGCCCGCGCCGAGCGTCATTCGCAACGCGATCTCGTGCTGCCGGCCTGTCCCGCGGGCCAGCAGCAGTCCGGCAACGTTGGCGCAAGCGATGAGCAGGACGAATCCCACGGCGCCCTGCAGCGTCATGAGCGACGTGGCGTAGTCCCCCGACGGTTGCCCGATGCCGTCGAGCAGGCGTGCCTGCGATCGTTTGAGCGACTCCATGCGGAAACTCAATCCCGCGTGGCGCGCGGGGTCGATCATGGCGAGCGATGCAGCCAGCGTCTCGATCTCGGCGCGCGCCCGCTCGATCGGCACGCCCCGCTTCAGCCGGCCGACGATCGAATTGCCGCCCACGCGGCTGTCTACCTGCGCGCGTGTCAGGCACAGTGGCGCAAGGAACTCACGATCGTTGCCGAAGAAATCGAAACTCGACGGAAGCACGCCGATGACCGTCGTCGGCACGCGGTCGAGTGTCACCGTTTTTCCGACAATCGCGGCGTCGCTTTCGAAGCGACGCACCCACGAGCGGTGGCTGAGGAGGATGACAGGAGACACCTGATCGACGATGTCCTCTGCCTCCGTGAACGCCCGGCCCATGAGCGGTTCGACGCCGAGCGCCTGAAACATCGTGGGCGAGACGGTCTGCCCGAGGATGCGCTCGGCCGCGACACCGTCGCGATCGAAGCCAAGCGTCTTGACGCCGCACGCGATCCCGTTGAAAGCACCGATCGCCTCGAACGATTGCGTCCGGTCGCGAAGTGCGACGAATCGCTGGATGCTCGATGTTCCCAGTTGGTCGGGGTTCTCAGCCGGTACGGTCCAGATCGCAACCAGGCGATCGGAATCTGGAAGGTTCAGCGGCCGCAGCAGCGTGGAATCGAGCAGGCTGAAGACGAGTGTGTTGGCTCCGATGCCGAGCGCCAGCGACAGCGCTGCGATGAACGTAAAGCCCGGCGCCCGCCGGAGCGAGCGCCACCCGTACAGCAGATCCGATCGGAGCTCGTCGCTTAGGCGCAGTCCGCGTGCGCGCCGCACGTCCTCTTTGTAGCGTTCGACCGATCCGAATTCGAGGCGCGCGCGTCGCCGCGCCTCGGCAGGAGAGAGACCTCGCCTCATCAGATCCCGCACGCGCGCGTCGAGGTGGAATTCGACTTCGTCGGCGAGATCGAGCTCCACGCGATCACGACGCAAGAGACCGGCGATGAGCGATCGGATGACGGCCCACCTCATGGCTCAGACTTCCTGCGCGCTGAGGGCGCGAGTCATGGCGACGGCGAGCCGGCTCCAGCGGTCGGTTTCGCTCTTGAGCCGCCGGCGTCCCGCGGCGGTCAGACGGTAGTACTTCGCGCGCCGATTGTTGTCGGACGTTCCCCACTCAGCATCGAGCAGCCCCTGGTGCTCGAGCCGGGCCAGCGCTGGATACAGAGCGCCTTGTTCGACGAGCAGGGCGCCGCCGGTGATCTGCTCGATGCGCAGGAGCACGCCATATCCATGCTCCGGCGCCAGCGACACGGCCTTCAGGATCAGCAGGTCGAGCGTGCCGGGCAGCAGGGCGGCCTCTTCGGGCATCGGGCGTCTCTCCTATACGACTTAGGTGAGCGTATGCCTGCTTTCCTAAGTTGTCAAGGAGAGCGTCAGACAGGAGAGCGTCAGACTCGAGAGCGTCAGACTGACAAAGTCCGGCTGAAGCTGACATGGTCCGGCTAAAGCCGGACACGACGTACCGCACATTACGCCCGGCGTATGATCGGCTGGTGACGCGGCCGCTGACGATCGTCGAAGATCGCGAGTTCCACCAGTGGGGCATGGTGAGCTCGGCGCCGCACGTCTCGGTACGGCCGCACGTGCGCCGTTACATTGGCTGGTGGGAGCGCCGGACGACGCCACTCTATCGGCGAGAGCTGCCAACCTGCGAAGTGCCGCTCATCATCAGCTTCGGCGAGCCGATCCGCCTGTTCGACGTCGGTGATCGGAATCGATCGACCGTGCTGGGCAGCTTCGCGACCGGCGCCTACGATTCGCACGTGATCGTGGAGGCGAATGGCGCACAGGGGGGTATGCAAATCGATTTCACGATTCTCGGCATGCGGCTGTTCCTGGGCCGGCCGCTGGCTGACCTGACCAACCGCGGCGTCGCGCTCGAAGACATCTTTGGTTCATCGGGCCGCCGGATCACGACAGAGCTTCAAGAGGCGCCAACGTGGGAGGCGCGGTTCGATCTGCTCGACCGCGAGATCGCATCGAGGATTGCCGCAGCCAGGCAGCCTGCCAGCGAAGTGTTGTGCACATGGAAACGGATTGTCGACAGCGGCGGATTGGTGACGGTTCGCTCGCTTGTCGAGGAAACACGCTGGAGTCAGAAACATCTCATCAGCCAGTTCAAGGAACACATTGGCCTCGCACCCAAGGTCTTCGCGCGAGTGATGCGTTTCGGGCGTGCAGTGGATCGATTGCGACGGCGTGGTCACGGTAGCCTGACGCAGCTGGCCCTCGACTCCGGCTATTACGACCAATCCCACTTCGACCGTGATTTTCGAGCGTTCGCTGGTGTTCCCCCGACCGAGTTGCTGTTAACGTTGGGAAGCCAGGGCGGCTTCTCGTCCCCTTAGACGC